>JAXHNP010000007.1:346274-692548 GCA_034520365.1 Desulfobacterales bacterium | reverse complement strand
CTTAATCTTACTCTTAATCTTAATCCCGATTAATTCCCGCCATTTTTACCCTCATCCCAGCCTTCTCCCAGAGGGAGAAGGGGACTTAAGGAATCGGCCTGACTCAATCGTACTCAGTCCCGCGTGAGCGGGACGGTTCTCGTACTCGTAATCGGGATACTTAAAGGCCGATTACGAGTACGTGTACGTGTACGAGTGCGAACAATGGCGAAGCGAAAACATTATTTCCCTGCCCCGGCAAACGACGCCGCCGGCACCGCCTCCCCCTTTGTCTCCTCTGCCTGTTGCTTTTCCCGATGTTTGGCGGCCCGGGTACTTAAGCGCAGGGTATTGCCGGTCACGCTGAGGCTTGAGAGCATCATGGCCGTCACCGCCACCAGGGGATTTAAAAGTCCGCTCATGGCAATCGGAATGCTGACGATATTATATATAAATGAAAAAATCAAATTCTGCCGGATGGTTCGGGTCACATTTCCGGCAAGCGCATAAAAATAAAGGATCTGGCGGGGTTCATTGCCCATCAGGGTTATGGCCGATGCCTCCCGTCCGATCTGCCGGCCGCTGTGTACGGCGATCCCCAGATCGGCGGAGGCGAGCGCGGGCAAGTCATTGACCCCGTCGCCCACCATGGCCACCTGAAACCCCTTGTTTTTCATGGAATTGACGAATTCCGCCTTCTCCTCGGGCCGCATGCCGCCATGGGCGTCCGTGATGCCAAGCTCCCTGGCCACACGCCGGGTTGCCGGCCCGCCGTCGCCTGAAATAAGCGAGACGGCGATATTTTTATTCTTAAGCGCCTGCACCAGGGCGGCGCTCGATGCCCGCAGGGTGTCGCCGAATCGAAACACCGCGGCGATTCTGCCGTCAACACTCATATAGACCTCGGATACCGCCCGGCCGGATTCGAAATCCCGGCTTTTGTTGATAATATCGGCATCTGGAATATGGTCTGCCAGAAACCGGGCGGCGCCGATCATGACCCGGCGGCCGCTTATATCGCCGGAGATGCCGTTTTCGGTTTCCGCCGCGCCGTTTGCGGCGGCCGGTGTAACACCCTTTTCCCGGGCGGCGCCGACAATGGCCTCGCCAATGTAGTGCGTAGAATAAGCCTCCAGCCCGGCGGCCAGTTCCAATACCGACGCCTCTGAGTGTCCCTCCGGGGTGTCAATTTCCAGCAATTCCCAGACCCCTTTTGTAAGGGTCCCGGTTTTATCGAAAATAACCGCATTGATCTGATCAATCCGGTCAAACGCCGAAAACTCATGCACCAGGATGCCGGCCCGGCCGGCCAGCGATATCCCGGCCACCCGCGCTAAAGGAATGGCCACCCCCAGCGCGCACGGGCACGAGATGACCATCACTGTGATCGCCCGGATCCAGGATTCACGAACGCCCAGCCCAAATCCCAGGCAGACGGCCCCGGTCGCCAGCGCCAGGAGGATGATGCCCGGCACAAAAAACCGGAGCACCCGGTCGGTCACGTCTTCAAGCCCGGTTTTGCCGGCAAGCGCGTTTTCCATGATCGCGGTCAGCTGCCCGACCATTGAATCCCGCCCCACAGCTGTGGCCCTGATCTTCAAGTCTCCGGAGAGGACCCGGGTGCCGCTGCTCACCCGGTCGCCCGCGGTTTTATCCACCGGCCGCGCCTCGCCGGTGAGCGAACTCTCGTCCACGCGGGCGGCTCCCTCAATGATCCGGCCGTCCGCGGCAATCACCTCATCGGCCATCACCCGGAACATATCCCCTTCGGAAAGCGCCGACGCCGCCGCGTACCGGCCCTCGGGAAAAGACCCGCTGATGATCCGGGCCTTTTTCGGCTGAAGGGCAAAGAAGCTGCCCAGCTGGGCCTGAACCCGGTCCCGGGTCCAGCTCTCAACAGCCTTTCCGATAAGCACCAGGGTAATCAGCATGGAGGCCGTATCAAAGTAGAGATGGATGCTTCCCTGAAGCCAGTTATAGAAGCTGTAAAAAAAGGCGCTGGCCGCCCCGATTGTGATAAGCGCCTCCATGCCGGGGGCCGCGGCCCGCAGGCCGGCAATGGCTTTTCTGTGAATCGGGGCGCCGCCGTAGACAAAAACAATGCTTGCCATAATCACGATGGGCCATGAAATATTGGCGATGGCGGCTTTCGGGAGATCGGTAAAAAACCCGGAATACAGCGCAAAGGAGAGCATCATGACGTTCATGGTGAGAAATGCCGAAACGCCGAAACGGATGAAGGCTTTGCGCGAACGCTTCCGGCTGCTTTCATCCCCGGGCGGCATGGCCTGGTAGCCGAGCTTTTTGACCCTCTCCATGATGCGCTTGGGCGAGGTTACCACCGGATCGTAATCAAGCTTGACACGGTCCATTGAAAACAGGCAGTTGGCCGCTTTAATGCCTTTGGACTTATTTAAGGTTTCCTCGATTACCCAGGCACAGGCCGGGCACCACATCCCCTCGACGTGTAAATTAAGGGGCAGATAATCCCCTGAGCCCGCGGACGGCTCATCTTCATCCAGCGCTTTTTCCGCAGCCGGGGCCCGCTTTTCTTTTCCGCGGCGATCCTCCAAATCCTCGAGGGATCCCGGAATGATCCCCGCCGCCACGCAGCGCTGGTAAATTTCCGTCTCCCTGAATTGCGCGGGGTCCGCCGCATCGGTTGACTCCATGATCATTATATACACCTGGCGGCAGCCATAACAGCAGAACCGGAGGGTTTTACCGGAAATTTGGGCCGTGACCGCGCCGTATTTAAGCGGCAGGCCGCAGAGGTCGCAGCATTCGGTGGTCATGATAGGCTATTTAAATTCAATGATATTTGCAAAAGATTCCTTTTATCTCCTTCTCCCTCTGGGAGAAGGCCGGGATGAGGGTAAAATGGGGCTGGATGGATTTTTGTGAATATCGGAACCGGTCCATTTTATATAAGAGTAAGATTAAGACGGCAAATATGACGGCAATCTACTGAGGTTGACGGATGCCGAGGGACTTCACAAACGCAACGATGCGCCAGCGGTCCGCCGATGTGATGGTGCCGTGCAAGGCCGGCTGGCGGCCGCCCGGGATGCCATAGCTGATAGTGCGGAACATATAGGCTGCCGGCATGTCCTGAACAGCCGGGCTTCGAAGATCCGCGGGAAGGGGCGCAAAACTTTGCCCGACAGTCCCCATCCCGTCATAGTTTTTGCCGTGGCACATGACGCAGTAATACTGGTACTGGGTTTTGCCGGCGGCGATGATCTCCTCTGTAACTTCTTCAAATGGAGGCTTGAGTTCCTTATCGGGTGTGGCCCGAAGGATTTCTTCGCCCCCCGAAAACGGGACCACGCCATCGGCCATGGCCGGAATCGGCTCTTCCCGCGGCCGGATGACCGGGGTTTCCCACATTCGGCCAAACCGCATGTTGTTGTCATACACGGTAAGGATCGCATAAATCCCGACCAGAACGACCGAGGCAAAAAGCGCCAGAGCGACGATCCGCTTAATCATTCGCCCTTTGCTCCCCTGACGTGCTGCGGATGCGGCAGCAGTTCATAGTCGGCATACGGCGACGCGGCCGGCACGTCTTCCACCGCCCCGTAGTCCCAGTCCGGCATGCCGCGGTCGCCGATCACGGCAAACGCGTAAAACCCCATGGCCAGAATCAACACCACCATCAGGAAAATGTTGACCCAGGATCGAAACAGCGACCCCTGATGTGATAATTCCGTCATATTGCCACCTTAAATACCCCGATTGCCAGAATATAAAAAAACGCCCATACCACCGTCCCGATGATCGTAAGCGTCATGCCCAGCGGAAACGGGGCATTGCAGTCTTCAAACCCTTCCGGAAACCGGTGGATGATTTCCTTTTTCCGCTCTTCGGAGCGGTCTGAGAAAAAATGGGTGTAGCCCAGAAACAGCCCGAAAATAATAATAAAGAGCAGGGCCGGAAAAAAGTAGATGAACAGGTGCTGATGGGCCAGAAGTTCAAAAAAACGCATGGTTCATGCCTCTCCTATTGAAAAAAAAGCGCGAAAATGAGCACCGCCGCACTGGCCGAAAGCCCGGCGCACGCCAGAAATGCCAAAGCATAGATTTCATACCGGCTCATGCGGGAAGGCTTGACGGTTTTTGAATAATCCGTCTCCTCCAGCGGCAGAAACCGCGCCCGCTGCTGATCGCTGAACTGGCCGTTTCTGAGCGCCCAGATAAAAACGATCACCGACACCCCGATGCCCAAACCCATGTATGTGATAAAATACGGAAAATACATAACCTTCTCCTGTCACGGCTCATAGGCCGCATCAATCCCCTTGGGCTCCGCACCCGCATCACTCTGGTTGATAAAATACTCGGCCACGTAATTGCCGACCTCCCATATTTTCTCGGATTCGAGATCCTTCTTAAAATAAGGCATGGCGGTGCCGGTAATGCCGTTCATGATCTGGTAATAAAGAATTCCGCCGGAAATGCCCCGGTCCTTTAAAATGGTAAAATTGAGCGGCGGCGGATAGATATACGGCTGGGCCGGCCCCATGCCGTCGCCCACCGGTCCGTGGCAGCCGATGCAGAAATCCTGGTATACCTTGTGTCCCCGGGCCAGGCCCGCCTCACTGGTCGGATACGGGTTGGGCAGCTCCCGCCAGGGTTTGGGCACATGCTCATGAATCCATTCGACATTTTTCACCGGCCCCTTCTCATAGGCCTCAACCGCGGCCTCCTTCCATTTCTTCTGGCGTGCCACGCGCTTATCCGCCGCCTTGAAGCCGAGGCTCTGGACATAGGCCGTCAAAAGTTCCAATTTGTTCTCTCCCAGGAATTTAAACGCCGGCATTATAGACAGGGGGCTTGTATACCGGGGATTTATAAAATGTGCCATATGCCAGTCATCCGGATGCTCGCCCCCTTCCTGGGACAAATCCGGCCCGGTGCGCTGGGAGCCCAAAAGGATGGGCCGGTCGGCCACATAGTCGCCGGCCTGGGCGATCCGCTCCGCGCCAATGCCCCAGTCCAGAACCCGGATGGACTGGCTGTGACAGTATACGCACCCATTGGCGATATAGATCTCCCGGCCTGCGGCCTCGGCTTCGGTCCGCTCCCGATGAATCCCGGAGGGCGTGGTCTGGCTGGTGTGATAAAACGGAAGGACAATCACCACCGCCACCACGGCGGCCAGAATCATAATGCTTCCGATAAAGATTACTGCAGGGGTCATCTTCATGTTCATGCGGCCGATTCTCCTGCAGGCATCATAAGGCTTCGCATAATATTGTAAAACCCGATCAAGGCGGACGTAAAAATCATCAGCCCCAGTGCCGCCCGTATCACGTAGTACATGTGTACCTCAGGCAGCACCCGGTACACGGTTTCCCCGTTTAACCAGGCATTTCCCTGGATCAGGCCCGCAATGGTTAGAATAACGGTAAAGCCCACGGTTCCGATAAGAATCAGCCAGTATTGAAAATCCGCCAGAAACCGGCTGAACAAGGGCTTTCCGGTAATACGGGGCAGAATAAAGTAGAGCCCGCCCAGGGCGATCATACCGGAGAACCCGAGCACGCCGATATGGGCGTGCCCCACCACCCAGTTGTTGAAGTGGGTGACGCGCTGGACCTGGGGCAGCGACATCATGGAGCCCTGGATACTCACAAAAAAGTAGAAGATGGTGCCGGTAAACACGAACTTGGCGCCGATATCCGCATGAATGGCGCCCAGCTTGCCCTTGGCGGTGTACCAGATGTTAATCAGAAAGGCCATAACCGGAATGACCATGGCGATGCTATCCACAATGGCCACCACCTTAAGCCAGGTGGGCACCGGCACCTGGAGCAGATGATGGGTGCCGATATGGGCGTAGACCACGATCAGTCCCCAGAAGCCCAGCAAAGACAGGGTATGGCTGTATAGCGGCGCCTGGATGGCCTTGGGAATCACGTAATAGGCCACCCCGATGGCCAGCGGTGTTAACAGGAGCCCGAAAATGTTGTGCCCGTAAAACCAGAGCAGAATGGCATCCGGAATCCCTACCAGCGCGCCGACATTCGGCTCCCAAACCACATTGCCCAGGGCATAGGTAATGCCCGTCAGGACTGCCGCTGCGCAGGCATACCAGATGGACACGTAAATGAGCGGCTCTTCCCGTTTGGCAACCGTCATGGCAAAATTGGTGATCACCAGTATAAACAAAAATATGACCAGGATATCCACCGGCCATATCATCTCCGCGTATTCCCGTCCCTGGGAATGGCCGGAAAGAAGGGTGACGACCGAGGCCACCAGCATCACATTCCATAAAACGGCGGTCAGAACCCCCAGTTTTTCGCTGAACAGATCGGTTTTGAGCATCCGGGGAACATAGTAGAACGCCGCAGCCAGCAGCCCCGGTGTCACGAAGCCGAAAAGCACCAGGTTGACATGGGTCGGCCGCACCCGGCCGAATACCATGCCCCCGATGTTTTCCGTCATATCCGGCGCAATCAGCTCGGTTGCGCCCAAAAGCCCCATAAATGTGGCCACAATCATCCAAAGGGCCGAGGTAAAACAAAAGCTCTTGGCTGTTATGTAACTGCTGTCTACTGTCTTTTCTGTTTCAGGCAAACCAATATTTCCTTATTTTCCGTCCGTCTTAATCTTACTCTTACTCTTAATCTTAATCTATCTTTCAGTTATGGCACGCCAGCCAGCAGCCGATATTGGCATTACGCTCACGGTGGCATTCCAGGCAGAACCCCATCTTAAAATGCTTGCCTTTGACCCGGTCCATGGCTTCCACCTTACCATGGCAGGCCTCGCATTGAATCTCTTTTCGTATATGGCGCTGGTGGTTAAACAGCACATGCTCCGGCAGGTAATTCACCTTCCGCCATGGGGTCGGTGTATTGGTGTCGAAATACTCATGCTCCTTCCGGATTTCCGGGTGGTTGGCGATGATGTACTCATGGCAGAACAAGCATTTTTCCACCGGCGGCACACCGGGATACGTCGAGCGTTTCACATAGGGATGGCAAAAACGGCAGTCAATCGCCTTGTGCCCGGCATGCACCCTGTGGGAAAAGGCAATCGGCTGCTCAATGCCGGCGGTGGCCTGAGGGTAAATAAAAATCAGGTAAACAAAGACCAGGCTCACCACGGTTGCCAGGACGACGAAGAAAATCGGCGCCTTGTTCCGGCCGAGGACCGTCATGGTCTCGCCGAAGGCGGTAAAGAACTTCATGGGTTTGCCGCCGGTGCCGACAAGAATGCTGATCACAAGGATGGTTAATACGGTGGCTGTTATCAGAAGTATTTCCATAAATATACGATCACTCGGATGTCCCGGCGCCGGATTCCAGCATTTCCGGAAACTGGTTAAAATATGCAAAAACCGCTGCCATCAAAAGCCCGATAAACCCCAGTGCCACCCCGACCTCGACGGGCGCTACGGGCATGCTTGCCGCGTGGTGGGTAAGCGCCGGCCCCAAAAGCAGGTAGTGCTCAAGCCACATCCCCACAATGACAACGCTGCAAAGCGCGATCATGGCTTTTGGGACGGTTTTTATTTTTCGGTTTAGTAAAATCAGAAACGGCAGAATAAAGCACACGATAAAGACCGTCCAGGCGATCCGGTTCCACGGGGCCAGAACCGTGCGGGCAATGATATATGACGTTTCCTCGGAAATATTGCCGTACCAGATCACCACCAGCTGGCAGTAGAAAAAATCCGCCCAGGCCAGGCAGAATGCGAAAAAAAGTTTACCCATATCCAGAAACTCGGCCGAACTCAGCTCAAACGGCACATTTTTGCTTAAATGAAGAAAGGCCGCCAGAATAATCAACGCCCCGAAGCCGATATAGATCGCCTTGATAAACGCATAAGCCCCGAAAAGGGTCGAGTACCAGTGCGGCTCCGCCGCCATTACCAGATCGTAGCCGATAAGCGAGAGCACAACGGCAAACGCCAGCAGGTAAAGCACCCCGAAGACATAACGCCGATGTTCGTATTTTTCCGCATCCGGCCGGCGCTTCTGCCACCACCGGGAAAGCCGGTTTTTAAGCGCACTTCCCGACGTGTCCGGGCCTATTTTGAACCACAGGGCATAGTAGAGGTATATAAACCCCAGGCCGTACAAAATAAAAAGGGCGACCATATCCCTTGAAAACAAAAAGGGAACGTTTAACCAGACCTCCTTGCCGTGCAGATCATGGTGCAGCCAGGGAAAGACGTACTCCCTGCCGAAAAAGAGGCCAAGGAAAAGAATAAACGAAATCGGAAAAAACGCGGAAAAGGCCTCGGCAATATTGGCGAACCGCCGGCTCCACCGCGCCTGGACGGTATTCATCATGGCCGAAAACAGGACCGCCCCCTGGGCGATGGCCGAGAACAGCAGAAAATTGACGAGATACGCCTGCCAGGCGGTTTCCGGGTGCCCGGTCACCAGGGGCCAGGCAAACGCCAGAAGCCCGATAATCATCAATGCGGCGGCAATATGAAAAATTTTGGTCTTCCGAGGGTCCATGTTTTAATGCCCTGTTTCAATTTTAGCGCCCTGGTTCGCCAGAAACGTTTGAACCGAATCTTTTTCCGCATCCGCACAGGCCACCACCACGGCAAAATCCTCGCCCGAGGCGGCGGCGGAATATCCGGGCAGATCCCTGTAGGCGGGCAGCTGCATGGTCAGAATCAGGCCCACCACATTGCCGAAAACAGAAAACAGCACCGTAAATTCAAACCCCACGATAAAAAACGGAATATAGGCCATGACCGGTTTGCCGCTCACGATCAGCTCCCACCGCAGGGAGGTAAAGGCGGCCAGCAGGTAGCCGGTGATGAACCCGATGATTCCGCCGACCAGGGTAAACCAGCCCACCGGGCTCTTCTTGACGGCCAGGGCCTGAGAAATCATTTCACTCGGGATCGGGCCGTGCACATCCGCCAGCTTCCAGGCGCTTTTCCGAATGCTTTTGATCGCCGCGGCCGCCTTGCTCTCGTCCTTGAAAAGGCCGGTCACTCTCACCGGACTGGCATTATCCATGGGCCGCCTCCTCGTGGACTTTCTCCTTCATCTCGGTCATGGAAACCGACGGCAGGTGCTTTACGAACAGGAAGAATAAAAAGAAAAACAGGCTGAAACTGCCGAGCATGATGCCGAATTCCACCCATGTCGGAAAATACTGCCCCCAGGCATGGGGAATGAAATCATGGGCCACGCTGCTGATGATGATCACATAGCGCTCATACCACATGCCGATATTGATCAGGATGGAAATCGTAAACAGCCAGAAGATGGAGGTCCGGAAATATTTGAAAAAGAACAGCAGCGGGATGATGGTATTGCAGATCACCATGATCCAGAATGCGAGGGCGAATCCGCCGACCGCCCGGAAGCGGAAGATCTCCATCTCCACGGTGTTTCGGCTGTACCAGGCGATGAACTGTTCGGTGCCGTAAGCAAACCCCACGATCAGCCCGGTCAGGACGATGGTCTGGGCCACCCGCTCCAGGACCTTGCCGGTAATTATCCGCTCATAATGAAAAATTTTGCGCAAGGGGATCATCAGGGTCAGCACCATGGCAAGCCCGGAATGAATGGCGCCGGCCACAAAATACGGGGCGAAAATCGTGGTGTGCCACCCCGGAATCACGCCCAGGGCGAAATCCCAGGAAACCACGCTGTGAACCGATATCACCAGGGGCGTGGCAAGCGCGGCGAACAAAAGGTAAGCCCTTGAATAATGCCGCCATTGCTCATACTTTCCCGTCCACCCCAAAGACAGGACCCGAAAAACCTTTTTGCGCACCCCCGTAGCCCGATCCCTAACAATGGCCAGGTCCGGCATCAGACCCGTGTACCAGAAAAGCACGCTCACCGTGAAATAAGTACTGATGGCCACCACGTCGAACATGAGCGGCGACTGAAAATTCGGCCAGAGTGTGCGCTGATTGGGGATCGGGATCATGTAATAGACCATCCACACCCGGCCCAGGTGGATAAAAGGAAAAAGGCCGGCGGTCATCACCGCAAAAACTGTCATGGTTTCCGCCGCCCGCGCGATGGGATTGCGCCACTCGGCCCGTAACAGGTAAAGTATAGCGGAGATTAACGTGCCGGAATGGGCAATCCCCACCCAGAAGACGAAATTGATAAGATAGGTGCCCCAGTTGACCGGATTGTTCTGCCCGGCCACCCCGATGCCCAATAAAATCTGGTATGTCCAGCAGGCAAATCCCACTACCACGCCGGCGAACAAAAGCGTGACAATGGTCCAGTACATCCTTGTCGGCGGCTCAAGGGTGTTTAAAACCGTATTGTCTATTTCGGCGTATGTTAGCTTTTCCATTCTGCCGTCTTCGTCGCCTTAATCTTAATCTTACTCTTAATCTTAATCCTGCTCTTTTTGGTTTCGTAAAAAGCGATTTATGCCGCCATCACGGCATGTTTCGCAGAAAATAACTTTTTGTTCGTACCCGTACTCGTGCTGGTACTCGCAATCGATTGGTCATTTCGAGCGGCAGCGAGAAATCTTACAAACAAGATTCCTCGTCACTATCGTTCCTCGGAATGACAGCGGCGAAAGGGTCCGGAATAACGACATCTATTATTGTGTGCCTTGAAAGTTTCAAGGAACTCACGACCATTTTTTAGAGTAAGAGTAAGATTAAGATTAAGACGGAAAAATGATAAACCATTTCCCTACACCCTACACCCTATACCCTATACCTTGCTACCCCTGCACCACCTTCTTCAAATATATCACCGCCGGCTTGGTATTCAAATAGCCCATCACCTGGTAAGCCCGGCGGTCCCGGACCAGGCGGGAGACACGGCTGTATTCATCCATGAGGCTGCCGAAAACCAGGGCGTCCGTGGGACAGGTCTGCACGCAGGCCGGCGTGACTTCGCCGTCTTTTATCATGCGGCCCTCGTTTTTCGCCTGGTTATGGGCGGCCTTGATCCGCTGGATGCAGAAGGAGCATTTCTCCATCACCCCTTTGGTGCGCACGGTCACATCCGGATTTAACTGGAGATTCAGGGGCTCCGGCCACTTCCATTCAAACCAGTTGAACCTTCGCACCTTATACGGGCAGTTCTGGGCGCAGAACCGGGTGCCGATGCAGCGGTTGTAAATCTGGTTATTCAGCCCCTCCTTGTTATGATGCGGGGCATAAACCGGGCAGACCGACTCGCAGGGGGCGTTATCGCAGTGCTGGCAAAGCATGGGCAGAAAAATGAGTTTTTCCGGGGCCCCGATCTGCTCATAGCGCTCGATATGCATCCATGACATCTCCCGGCCGTTGATCACCTGCTCTTCCCCGACCACCCCGAGGTTGTTTTCCGCATAACAGGCCGCCGCACAAGCATTGCAGCCGATGCAGCGGTCCAGATCCACCACCATGGCCCAGCGGTAGTCCTCGTGGTCATGGGGCGGATAAAAATCGCGCTTCGGGTCATAGCCTTCGGGAAGCGGCAGGGTAAGCGGAAAATCATGCATGGTGAGCCCGTGCTTCTTCGGCAGCGGGGCATTCCTTAATTCGGAAAGCGCGGCGGTGAGCGCGATCTTTCGCTCATGCTGATCAATGCTGCCGTCTGTATGAGAAAGCGCCGGACCGGTTTTTAACTTCCGGATGGAAACCGGCGACGCACTTGCCAAAAGCTCGCCGGACGCGGGATCATATTCTCCGGCCAGCAGCCGGGCCGGATTGGCGCCGCGATTTTCGGCATACCGGCCGTATGCCGAGTGCCCCTGTCCCGTATGCATGGCAAAAACGCCGGGCATGACACTCTTGGTCTCATAAACCATGGCGGTTATCTTTTTATCCCCGGCGGCAATCTCAGCCCGGCTTGCGTGAAAGAGGCCGTTCTGTGCCGCGGTCTGCGGGTTAACCATCAGGGGGGTCTGCCAGGCGACTTTGGTCACGGGGTCGGGTATTTCGCAGAGCCAGGGCAGATTGGCGCCCCGGCCGTCGAAAAACCGCAGGGACGGCAGCGCAATAAAGTTGGCCCCTGCTTTCGCCGGCTCAATCAAGTCCTTAAAATAAGCGGTGAATTCGGTTTTTATGGAAACATCGGCTTCTTTGGCATCAGATGCCGGTGAGCTGAAAATGCCACCTTTCTGAATTGCCGCAAGCCATGCGGCTTGATCGGTGATTAATCCGCCTCCTTCCAAGCGCGCCAGCATATAATGCTTCATGGATTGATGGCGCGTTGTATCTTTTCCCAGAGTCTCTAAAAATAAATCGCCAACAGGCGGCGCCCCGGTTAAGGGGGGCATGGCCGGCTGCAGGGTGGAAAGCCGCGCGGACCCGCTGCCGTACTCGCCCCAGGACTCCAGGGCAAGCGCCGCGGGTATCACGAGATCCGCGGCCTGCGAAGTCTCATCCAAAAAGTTGGAAAAACTGACCACAAACGGCGCTTCCCTGCTTAATAAAGCCTCAATTTCAGTGCCCCCGGGCGTGCTATAGACCGGATTGACATTGTTTAAAATCAATACTGCCGGCGCGTCCTGCCTTACCTTTTCAAAAAAGTCGGCCGTTTCGGCATGTCCCCCGGCCTGCTCGACCCGGTGCCGGTTTTTAAAATCCAGAAGCCGAAGCTCGGGGTCCAGCAGGGCGTTTAACAGATTGACCGAAATATTGGCCTGAAGATCGGATTTGGAATGGGAAAGTGCCCCGGTGCCCAGCACCAGCGGTTTTTCCGCGGCCATCAGCCGGCGGATCATCGCTTCGAATTGGTCCATTGAAATTCCGGTAAGGTCTCTCACCCGGGATCGGGTATAGGGGCCGGCGATGCCCTGCATGGCATTCCGGATGCGGGGGGAAAGGCTGTTGCCGGACCCGGCATTCAGAATCGCGTTGATGATTCCCAGGCAGACGGCTGCTTCGCCCCCGGGCGGGCATTTGATCCATTCATCCGCATTGGCCCCGGTCAGGGTGCGGCAGGCGCCCACGTGATAAAACGCCCCTTTGCGGCCGTTTTTATAGGCATGCATGGCTTTGAACTGGCGGGCATATTCCACAGGCGAAAGCCAGGTTTCCAGAAAATCCGCGCCAAACCCCACCAGGCAGTCGGCCTGATCCATGCGGTAGCGGCAGAGGCCATTCACGCCGAACACAATCTGATTGGCTTTTTTGAGATTTTCATAGGCAAACGGTTCATAGATCAATGGCGGGGACGATTGCCAGGCATCCAGGCATTCGGCGAAAAGCGCCAGAAGGCTTTCGCCTTCCAGCCGGGTCATCATGCGGATGCGGTCCGCCCCGCCGGCGGCCGCGGAATCGACCTTTTCCCTGAAAAGCTGCCGGGCTTCCTGATGGCTGATGGGCTGAAACCCGCCGGCTTTTTTCAGAAGCGGCTGTTTAAGCCGGTCCGGATTATAGACGCCCTGCAGCGCCGCCTGGCCCCGCATACAGAGTTTACCTTCATTGACCGGATGAAGCGGATTGCCTTCCAGCTTAATCACACGGCCTTCGCGGTTTTTGGCGAGCACCCCGCAGCCGGCCGGACATTCCCGACAGGTTGAGGCGTACCAGTGGGCCTTTCCGGTCACCATATCCGAAGGGGTTTTGACAAGAGAATAAAGCTTTTTCTCGCTTTCCAGGCTGCAGCCGGCGGTAAAGGCCAGGCTGCCCATGCCGGCGATTTTAAGAAAGGTGCGACGGTTCATTATCAGTCGTCTTTTTTCTTTTTAAACTGCGCGGTTTCGGTTGAATCGGCCATGGCGCCGGTGGCTGATTTGCCGCTGGTGATGGTGTTCAGCACCCGGTCGAAATAGCCGGTGCCCACAAATGCCTGGTGCGTAATCGCGCGGTAGCCGCTTTTTTCCTCATCCGCAAATTCCTTCTGCTGAAACCGGGAATAGGCCAGCATCCCCTCATCCTTGTAGCTCTTGGCAAGATCGAACATGCCCAGGTTCAGGGTGTGAAATCCGGCAAGGGTCACGAACTGGAATTTATAGCCCATGGCCCCAAGCTCCCGCTGGAATTTGGCAATGGCGGCGTCATCCATGTGCGCCTTCCAGTTAAATGAGGGCGAGCAGTTGTAGCTGAGCAGCTTATCCGGGAATTCGGACCGGATGCCTTCGGCAAACTTTTTCGCCTGCTCAAGGTCCGGCTCCGACGTTTCGCACCACACCATATCCGCATACGGGGCATAGGAAAGCCCCCGGGCAATGGCGGACTCCACGCCGGGCTGCACCCAGTGGTAGCCCTCGTCGGAGCGCTCTTTGCTGATAATAAACGGCCGGTCCCGCTCGTCGATGTCGCTGGTGATCAGCTTGGCCGCATCCGCGTCCGTGCGGGCCACCAAGATTGTCGGGACGCCGCAAATATCCGCCGCGAGCCTTGCGGAAACCAGCTTGTTAATAAACTCCCGGGTGGGGACCAGGACTTTGCCGCCCATATGCCCGCATTTTTTGGCGGATGCCAGCTGGTCCTCGAAATGAACGCCTGCGGCGCCTGCATCGATCATAAATTTCATCAGTTCAAAGGCGTTTAACGGGCCGCCGAAGCCCGCCTCGGCATCGGCAACGATCGGCGCATACCAGTAGGGGGCGCTTTCCCGGCAGTCCAGCACCTTGATCTGGTCCGCCCGCTTAAAGGCATTATTGATGCGCCGGACCACGGAGGGAACGCTGTTTGAGGGATACAGGCTCTGGTCCGGATACATCTCTTCAGCCAGGTTGTTGTCCGCCGCCACCTGCCAGCCGCTTACATAAATGGCCTTAAGCCCGGCCTCCACCTGCTGGACCGCCTGGTTGCCGGTTAACGCGCCCAGGGCGGGAATGAAGTTTTCGCTGTGAAGCAGACGCCAAAGCCGAAGCGCGCCAGCCTTGGCGTAGGAGTATTCCACGTGCAGGGTGCCCCGGAGGTTTAAGACATCGCTTGCGGTATAGGGCCGCTCAATGCCTTCCCATCGGGGGTCTGTTTTCCAGGACTGCGCCAGCGCCTCAATTTCATCGTTGTTAATAAAATGGCAGGAAAGTCTGTCTTCAAGCTCAACCGCCTCTTCATTTATGGTCTTTGTCATATGCGTATCTCCTTTATTATTAATCAATATATTCATAGGCGCGTAAAGTCAAAAACTCCTCCAGCTCCGGATTTTCTATAATTTCGGTCAAAAGTCCGGCGGCCTTTTCATAATGGCCGCTGTTATATGCGTCCGCGCCGATCCGCTGCTTAATATTTTCCAGCTCCTCGTTTTTGATCTGCCGGAAGAGCTCCATGGTCACTTCCGGGCCTTCGGCCAGCTTTGCCTTTGGATGATGCACCCACTGCCAGATCTGGGTTCGGGCGATTTCCGCGGTGGCCGCATCTTCCATCAAAAAATTGATGGGTACACAGCCGGTGCCGGAAAGCCATGAGGCCAGGTACTGGACCCCCACGCTGACATTATTTCGCAGCCCCTGCTCCGT
This sequence comes from Desulfobacterales bacterium, assembly GCA_034520365.1. Taxonomy (NCBI): domain Bacteria; kingdom Pseudomonadati; phylum Thermodesulfobacteriota; class Desulfobacteria; order Desulfobacterales; species Desulfobacterales bacterium. The sequence goes on along the minus strand of JAXHNP010000007.1, from coordinate 677,195 downwards.
AATCGTGCCGCCGGGCAGTTTCAGCAGGTCATCTTCGGTCACCCGGATATCCTCCCGCAGTTTGTCGATCTGATTGGGCTTCGGCATGTTCTTGTCGAATTCCTCCACGGCCAGGCCCACCAGTCCCGGATGGGCCACCCAGGTGCCGTCATGACCGTCATTGGCCTCGCGGATTTTATCCTCCCGGACCTTTTGAATCGCCGCCTCATTGGCTTCCGGATCATCTTTTCTGGGGATCTGGGCGGCCATGCCGCCGATGGCATGAACCCCCCGGCGGTGGCAGGTGTGAATGGCCAAAAGGGAATAGGAATGCATGCAGTGCCGGGTCATGGTGATCTGGGACCGATCCGGAAACAGGTACTCCGGGATATTTTTAAACCGCTTGATAAAACTGAAGATGTAATCCCAGCGGCCGCAGTTTAGCCCGGCCATGTGGTCTTTAAGTTCGTAGATGATCTCGTTCATCTGGAAAGAGGCCAGGATGGTCTCGATCAGGACCGTGGCCTTGATGGATCCCTGCGGAACACCCAGCAGATCCTGGGCGCGCACAAAAATATCGTTCCAGAGCCTGGCCTCCAGGTAGCTTTCAAACTTCGGGAGGTAGAAATACGGGCCGCTGCCCTTGTCCAGCAGGGTTTTCGCGTTGTGAAAGAAGAACAGGCCAAAGTCGAAAATGCCGCCGGCCACGGGTTTTCCGTCAACCAGCATATGTTTTTCGTTCAGATGCCAGCCCCGGGGCCGGACGATCAGTGTGGCCGGATTGTCGATCAGCTGATAGTGCTTGCCCTCGGGCGAGGTAAAATCGATGTTGCGGTTCACCGCATCCCGCAGGTTGATCTGGCCGTTGATGCAGTTTTCCCAGGTCGGGGTATTGGCGTCTTCAAAGTCGGCCATGTAGGTTTTGGATCCGGAGTTTAAGGCATTAATCACCATTTTCCGGTCCACCGGGCCGGTGATTTCCACCCGCCGGTCCTGGAGATCGGCCGGCACCGGCGCGCATTTCCAGTCGCTTTCCCGAATCTCCCGGGTCTCCTCCGGAAACCCCGGAAATTTGCGATTGTCGATTTCCGCCTGGACTTTTTTTCTGCCTTCCAGGATGCTGTGCCGGCGCTCATCAAACTCCCGGGCGAGCGCTGCCACGAAATCGAGGGCCTCCGGGGTCAGAATTTCCTTGAACGCGTCTTCTGCCGGGGCTTTGATGTCTATGCCGCCTGCTTGAGTGGATTCAGCCATGCTTGCCTCCAAATATTATTTGTTTTTGAATGAGACGATTCCCCTTTGCTTGACAGGGCTAATTTGTTCTAACCGCAAAATCCATACCCCGGTCCTGTTAAAGCTAAGGTTGGGATTCGTTTTCTGCGTTATCGGGATCGAAATCGGGATCGAAATCGGGATCGAAATCGCTATCGGGATCGAAATCGGGATCGAAATCGATGCTGTAGACTTCCTGATCCTCTCGAACTTGGTATCCTCTTCCGCCGAGACGGCTGAGCATCGCGGCCATACGGTCGAGTTCATCCTTGCGGTTCCGGCTTTCCATCTTGTCCAGCGCCTTGCCGACAACCAGCACATCTTGAATCGCCGCGCACTCAAGCGCGGAGCCACGAGCGATTTCGAAATAACGCCTTCGGTCGGCTTCCGCGGTCTTGCCATTACCTTCGGCGATATTGAGCGGTATCGACTGGCTGGCCCGAAGCCATTGATCCCGGGCGGGCCGATGGACTCCGTTCAGGCTGTCGGTCTTCTCGTAAATCCATGCAACGTAGCCTATTGAAAGGCGATAGACGTCCAGTTTTTCACGTCCAAGGGTCATATTTTTTTCGATCCCGATCCCGATAGCGATTTCGATTTGGATACAGAACAAATTAGCCGTGCTTTGCTTGACAGGGGTTATGCTGCCCGATTAAGATAAACATAAAATTCTTTCGTTTGGCGCTCGGCGCCCCATTTTGACCCATTTGACGGAAAGCTCTGATAATGCCCCCTGACGCCCGCTTCTTTGCCGAATACCTGCTTAAGGCCTTTGACGCCTATCATGAGACTTTTAAGGCCATTACCCGAAAAGCCGGCGAGCGTTTCAGGAACGCGGACTGGCAGGGCATCCGAACCGATGCGGTGGAGCGCCTGCAAATCTATTCCCGCACGGTCGACCGCACGGTTGCCGAAATAAACAACATGATCGGGGATACCGGGCCGGACGAGGCTGCCTGGCGCGCGGTTAAAACCGAATTTATTGAAATCATCAGGGACCGATATGAATACCAGCTTGCCGAGACCTTTTACAATTCGGTCATCCGGCGGGTATTCGCGGTGGCAGGCGTCAATCCGGCGATCGAATTTACGATTTCCGATTTTAAAATCCCGATCATTGAGGAAAAGCCCTGCCCGATCTGTTCTGCCTATATTAACGCGGCGTCGGGCCGCGATCTCGATACGCTCATCGACAAAATCCTTTCGGATTTCAGCGCCCAGCTGCCGTTTATGGACAGGGATGGCGACAGCCGGAGGATCGCCCGGGCGATCGGAGATGACCTGAGCAGACAGGGAATTCCGGTCGGAAATATCAGCATTGAAATGGCCGATCCGGTCTTTTACCGGAACAAAGGCGCCTACCTCATCGGCCGCATGCAGGCCGGCGAACGGATAATGCCGCTGGTGTTCTGTATTTTGCACATTAACGAGCGGATTTTTGTGGATGCCGTGCTGCTGGAACCCGCCGAACTGAGCATCCTGTTCAGCTTTGCCAACGCTTACTTCCATGTGGATATCGCAAGCCCTGAGGAGATGATCAATTTTCTGAAAAGCATGATGCCGGAGAAGCGGGCATCTGAAATCTACACCTCGCTCGGCTACCACAAGCACGGGAAAGCCGAACTTTACCGGGAGCTCGTCCGAAGCCTTGGGCAAACCGATGAGCGGTTTGAAATCCCCCCCGGTGAAGAGGGTATGGTGATGCTCGTATTTACCATTTCGTCCCTTAACGTGGTCTTCAAAATGATCCGGGATCAGTTCGATTATCCCAAAAAAACCACCCCCGATTACATCAAAAATCGCTATCGACTGGTATTCAGGCATGACCGGGCCGGACGGCTGGTGGATGCCCAGGAGTTCGATCATCTGAAATTCGAAGCGTCCCGGTTTTCCGAAACGCTTATGGAGGCGCTTAAAGAGAAGGCGGCGAAAAATATCCGCTTCCAGAACGGGCAGATCGTTATCCGGCACCTCTACACCGAACGTCGGCTGACGCCGCTGGATGTCTATATCCGGGAGAATCCGCCCGAGGCGGTGAAAGACGTGCTCATTGACTATGGCTGGGCCGTCAAGGAGCTGGCGGCTAGCAATATCTTTCCGGGGGATCTGTTTTTCAAAAACTTCGGTGTCACCCGCTGGGGGCGGGTGGTGTTTTATGACTATGACGAATTGGGGCTTCTTACCGACTGCAGCTTCAAAAAAATCCCCGAGCCTGAAAGCTATGAGGAACTCATGTCGGATGAGCCATGGTTTTCGGTATCTGAAAACGATGTATTCCCCGAGGAATTCAGAAAATTTCTGCATTTTCCGGATCATGTGCGACCGATCTTTGAAGAATTGCACGGCGACCTTTTTGATGTTTATTTCTGGCAGGATATGCAGGAAAAGATCAATTCCGGCATCCTGATTCACATCCTGCCCTATAAAAACCACCGCCGCTTTGATCATCAGATTCTCGAGGCCTCAGGCATTTACTACACCCGCCAGTAACCTAATCGGCGTCGGCCACTTCGAAAGGCAGGCACGGTGGCCTGCCCTACGTAGGGTCGGCCACTGTGCCGACCATGAAATTCAGGTTTCCAAATCATTCGGCTTCCGCCACTTCGAAAGTCAGGCCCGCATTCTCGGTGAGGCGACGGATAAGCGGCTCGCCCATGGCAGTAGCCGGCGTCCAGAAGCCGCCTTTTACGTCCTGCTTTGAGATCTCTTTTAACAGGCAGACGGCACTTTCGCCTAACATCTTGCGGGTCGAGCCGTAGCCCGGGTCCTGATCGCCCGTGACATTCACGTCCAGTCGATTGCCCGCATCGTCTTTTCCGATCAGAAGCAGCTTATAAAACCCTTTTTCCTGCTTTTCAGGCGACGGGCCCTCCCCCGGTTCCGGCAGAATCGTCTTTTTCATCAGCGCCCGGCTCGGCCCAAACGCGCTGCCCGCCATAAATGCGCCCAAAACACCGGCAAGAGAGGCCGCACGGAAACGCCCCTTCATGCCGGTGCCCATCATCATGGCCTCATCATATTGGAACTCCCGGCCGTAGGCATAGTCCATCAAGGCATTGGTGCGATGCACGATCCGGGTATTCACGGCGGCCATGACAAATGGCGCCAGCCAGTTTCGAATGTCCGGGTCATACTCAAAGGTCGATACATTGGGCTGGCGGATGCCGGTGCGACGGCCTTCCGGGGCCAATGCATAGGGGTTTTTGGCGGTTTTGGCCACCGCCGGATCACGGCGCGCCTCTTCGATAAAATTCAGAATGCTGGCCACCGTGCCGCCGCTGGCCCCGCCGCGCATGATTTTCACCCGGAGTTTGACCTGGTTCATGAAATGGCCGAACCGTTTTTTGGCTTCGTTTTGAAGAAATAAGACGCCCAGATCCGAGGGAATCGAATCAAACCCGCAGGAATGGACAATCCGCGCGCCGGAAGCGGCCGCTGTTTCCTGATGGGTATCGATCATTCGCTGCATCCACTGGGGCTCGCCCGAGAGGTCGCAGTAGTCCGTGCCGTTCGCCGCGCATGCCGCGACCAGGGCAGATCCCAACTTAGCATAGGGCCCGACGGTGGAAACCACCAGCTTGGTGTGTTTTACCATCTCATTTAAAAACGGCTCGTCAAAGGCATCCCCCACAATCAGCGGCAGGTCCTCGCCGGCCCCCAGATCTTTGCGGACCGCCTCAAGCTCTTCCCGGCTGTTTGCGCCCAGGGCAAACCGGATTTTACCGGTGGCACCGTAGCGCGGCCACAGATAGCCGGCCAGGAGGCTTCCGATAAAGCCGGTAGCTCCCCAGAGGATCATGTCAACTTCCGGAATTTGTGCGGTATTGCCGTCGCTCATAAGCCTCCCCCTGTTTTAAAACGTCATGGGTTACTTTCCGCAAAAATGCCGCGCCGGCGGCATTAACCGCTTTTTATGAAGCCATCCTTAAAATCAGGCGCACGGCATAGGCCAAAATCAGGCAGGCGGCAAGCCCGGCGCACCAGAGTCCTGCAAACCACAGCCACTGCCGCTTTTTCTCAGTAGGCGCCTTCGTGCTCATGGCTCGCTTTTCCGCGGAAGAGATAATAACAATAGGCCACATAGCCGAGTATCACCGGCAGAAGAATTACCGTTCCCACCAGCAGAAGGGACTGGGATTCGGGCGCAGCCGCCGCCTCGGTGTAAGTTATCTCAAACGGCACTATATACGGCCACAGACTGATCGCCAGGCCGATATAGCCGGTAAAAAACAGGCCAAAACTCAAAAAAAACGGGCGATATTCATTGCCGTTGTGCAGGTCGCGCCAGATAATAATCAACAGAATCAGACTGAGAATCGGGATGGGCGCCAGAAAAAAGAAGTTCGGGAGGCTGAACCAGAGCTCCCGGATATCGGCATTCATGATGGGCATGCTGATACTTACGACGGCCAGAAAGATTGCCTGGTACCAGAGGGTGTAGGCGGCGGTTTTACGGGCCCAGGCCTGAGTTTCGTCCTCGGTTTTCATCACCAGCCATGTGCCGCCCAGCAGCGCATATCCGAAAATAACCGCCACCCCGGTCATCAGGCTGTAGGCGTTTAACCAGTCAAATGTGCCCCCCGCAAAACTCCGGCCCGAGACCTCGATGCCCTGAACCACGGCGCCGACGATCACGCCCTGCATAAAGGCCGCCAGAAGAGAACCGAAATGAAAGGAGTAGTCCCAGATTCGGCGGGTATTCTCTTCGGCCTTGAAACGGAATTCAAACGCCACCCCCCGGAAAATCAAGCCCAGCAGCATCGCAATGACCGGTATATAAAGCGCGGGCATGATGACGGCATAGGCCAGCGGGAAGGCGGCCAAAAGCCCGCCGCCGCCAAGCACCAGCCAGGTCTCATTGCCGTCCCAGAAAGGGGCCACGGAGTTCATCATGCGGTCGCGGCATTTGTCGGTGGGGGCAAAGGGAAACAAAATCCCCACGCCCAGATCAAACCCATCCAGCAAAACATAAAGGAAAATCGCTGTCCCAATCAATCCGTACCAGATCAAGGGGAGATCCAGAAATCCTTCAAAACTAAACATGACGGCCTCCTTTTTTGCGGGCCCCACTGGTCACAAGCGGCGGCTCCTTCATCCCGTGGGCGCCATAGGGTTCATCTTCTGTTTCCGGCCCTTTGCCGATCAGCTTCAGAATATAGTAACTGCCGGCCCCGAACACGAAAACATAGACGACAATAAACGCCGCCAGTGAAATGGCCACAGAGGTCCCCACAACCGGGGATGCGGCATCCTGGGTCCGCATCAGGCCCTGCACGATCCAGGGCTGGCGGCCGACTTCGGTGACAAACCACCCGGCGAGCACCGCGATAAATCCGGCAGGGGTCAGCGCCATGCACCATAGCTGAAACAAACGGCTGTCAAACAGGCGTTTTCTTAGGTAAAGGACAATCGCGGCCAAGCCCGTGACAATCATTAAAACTCCCAGTCCCACCATGATCCGAAATGTCCAGAAGACCAGCGCGGCCGGGGGGCGGTCTTCCTTCGGCCAGGCTTTCAGGCCCTTGACCTCGCCGTCAAAGCTGTGGGTGAGAATCAAGCTGGAGAGCTTGGGGATTTCGATGGCATACTTGGTGGTTTCTGTTTGCCCGTCCGGCCATCCGAAAAGGACCAGCGGGGCGCCGGTGGTGGTCTCCCACAGCCCCTCCATGGCGGCTACCTTGGCGGGCTGGTACTCGAACGTGTTCAGGCCGTGCATATCCCCGAACAAGAGCTGCAGCGGTGCTACAAAGATGGCCATGATCATGGCCATGCCGACCATTACCCGGGCATGCTGTATATGCCGGTTCCGCCACAAGTAATAGGACCCGATCCCCGCCACAGTGAAGGCTGTCGTCAGATAGGCGGCGGTCACCATGTGAATAAAGCGGTAGGGAAAGGATGGATTAAATATAATTTCAAGCCAGTTGGCCGGAAACAGAAGGCCCTCTGCGCCCACCCGAAAGCCGGCCGGCGTATGCATCCAGGAATTGGCCGAGAGAATCCAGAATGCCGAGGTCAGGGTGCCCAGGGCGACAATCAGCGTGGCCGCGAAATGCATCTTGGGGCTCACCCGGTTCCAGCCGAAAAGCATCACCCCTAAAAACGAGGCTTCTAAAAAGAAAGCCGTCAAGACCTCATAGCCCAGCAGGGGTCCTAAAATATTTCCCCCGGCATCAGAGAAGACGGACCAGTTGGTGCCGAACTGGAAGGACAGCACCACGCCGGAGACAACGCCCATACCGAAGGTAACGGCAAAGATTTTGACCCACATTTTATAAACTTCGGCATAAACCTGTTTTCCGGTTCGAAGCCACCGCCATTCCAGCACCGCCAGCCAGCTGGCCAGACCGATGGTAAATGCCGGAAAAATAATGTGGAACGAAACGGTAAATGCAAACTGAATGCGCGCCAACAAGGTGGGATCCAGATTTTCAAACATGATCGGCCCCTCGGTCATCTAAGGTTTGAAAGAAAAGTGCCTGAAGCTGAAATAACATCTCATCATTATTCGAAAAATGCAAGCATCTCGTTGGTTTGTTCGTACGTATTTACTAAATATAAAAACGGAAATCCGGAGTGCAAAAAATTTCGCGCAAAGGGCCGAGAGCCCCATTTTCAATCAGCCTCAATGGTTTTAAATTTTTCCTTCGGGGCTCCGCAGATCGGACATTTATCCGGTAGTTTGGTACTGGTCACATAGCCGCAGACCTGGCAGACATGATAGGCCTTGGTTTCATCCCGGATCACATGATAAATGGCGCGCTCATAAAGCTTGGCATGATAAGCTTCCGCGTCCCGGGCCTGGCTGAATGTCATGGCCGCCGCCTGCTCCCCCTCTTCTTCAGCCGCCTTGATGAACTCGGGATATTCATTCTCGCTGATTGATTTCTCGCGCTTGAAGGAATTTTTCAGGTTCGTATCCGTATCCTTTACGATTAAATCCTTGACCAGATTCATATGCCGGTTGGCATGCACCCGCTCTGCCTCGGCAATCGCCCGAAACAGAAGCGCAATTTGGGGCACCTCCTCCTCTTCGGCTTTTTCTGCATAGGCCAGCAGCCTGAAATAGGCCTTTGCCTCCCCGATAAACGCGGTATAGACATTCTCCTTTGTTTTCTCCTTCATGCGACAGCTCCTTTTTTAAGCCCGGATTGATTCTCAACTGAAGTCTTTCCGATTATCTTAATTCTACCTGCATTAAAATTCAAGGATCGGACGAATGCGTGTCGGCAAAAAACAATTCTAGCAAATCCTTATGGAAGCTTTACTATTGACATCAATACGAATTTATCTTATTAAAAAGTAGGGGTAAAAATTATTTCAGCTCTCAACCCGCTTCTATCGAACCCGGCGCCGGCATCTGCTCGATATGTTTTCTAGGATAATGGGTTTGTCTAATCGCCTGATTACAAATCAGGGGATTTTTGTTTACCACAATAATCATGGAGAAGGAGGGGGCTATGAAAAGTAAAACCAATCCCACCAAACTCATTATCTTACTGGCTACAATTGCTTTACTGTTTGGAGGGGCATTCACTGTCTATGCGGAAAGTGATGTGCCGCTGACCATTCGCGTCCGGGGGCTCGGAATTTTAACGGATGTGGACAGTGATCCTATTAAACCCTTGCTGGAAGGCGAAGCCAATGTAGACAATTCCGTCGGTGCTGAAATTGATTTCACGTATTTCTTTACAGAGAATATTGCCTCTGAATTAGTGCTCGGTGTCGCCCAGCATAACGTAAGCGCCAGAGATACAAATATAGGGGCTGTACTAGGAACTGAACAAAAAGATTTTGATTTGGGTGACGTCTGGCTGATCCCTCCCACACTGACCCTACAGTATCATTTTATGCCGGACGCCAAAATTCGGCCCTATGTAGGGGCCGGTCTCAATTACACCATTTTCTTTGAAGAAAACGAGGGATTATTCGTAAATGATACCAGTTATGACAATAGCTTCGGTTATGCGCTCCAAGCGGGTGTAGATATTGGGATCACCGAAAAATTTGCATTTAATATCGATCTCAAAAAATTGTACTTAGAAACCGAGGCTGAAGTAAAAGCGCTGGGAGAAACTTTTAAAACCGACGTAGACATCGACCCCTGGCTGCTTGGCTTCGGCATTGCCTATCGGTTCTAAAAAAACACCTGACACAGACTAAAAAACGGGCGGGCTCTTGAACAGGGCCCGCCCGTCTTCTTTTAAGCCCGCCCTCTGAATCATTTATAAATTACCTTATCCTCCATCCGCATGAATCCCCTGACAGCCCTGGCAAGGCCGTAGCTGACCAGATCCGGCGGCCAGGAAAAGACCTTGCGGCCCACAAAAAACATCTCCGTCCGCTCGGTCTGATGGCCGGTAATCAGCTCGGCAATTGTGCGGCCGTTCAAGGTGGTCATGGAAACCCCGTGGCCGATGCAGCCCACGGAAAAAATGGCTTTCCGGTCTTGCCCGAGGTATCCGATAACCGGCGCCATGTCCAGGGTCACTGACACCGGGCCGCCCCACTGATGGGTGAACCGCAGGCCTTTAAGCTGAGGAAAAACCTCGGTCACATGCCGCCTGAGATGGGCAAAGGTCTTTTCATTATAGTCCCTGTCCAGATCCGCGCCATAGCCGATGGACACATCCCCGCCGCCCATGGCAATGCGGTTGTCAGCGGTCAGCCGGTAATAATGGATCAAATCCCGGGCATCCTCGATACCGGCCCGGTTCTTCCACCCGATGGCGTCATACTGCTCCGGGCTGAGGGGCTCTGACAGCACGATATGGGTGAACGCCGGATACTGGAGTTTTTTCAGTTCCGGAAAAAGAACCGAATAGGCGTTGATCGCCAGAACCAGGTATTCGCTTTCGATTTCGCCGGTTTTGGTTTTAACGACGAATCCGCCGGCAGTCTTTCGGTTAAAACTTTTTACCGGTGAATCTTCATAGATAATAACGCCCTGATCTTCCGCGAGGCATTTCAGCCCCCGGGCCAGCTTGGCGGGGTTTAAAATCCCGCAGCGGGGTTCAAACCAGCCCAGCTTGTAGTAGTCGGTGTTAAACTCCTCGGCCAGGCGGGCCCGGTCCCAGCGCTCCACCCCGCCAAGACCCCATTCTTCCATGATCTTGAAATCATGTTCCACCCGTTTAACCTGGGCCGGGCTGGTGCCCACCAGCAGATAGCCGGTGCGTTCATAGTCACAGTCTATCTGATTGCCGGTAATCACCTCATGCAGATAATCCACCGCGTTTTGCATATAGATATGGGCGGATTTGGCCTTTTCATCATCAAAACGGAATTTGGTAATCCCCTTGGTAAGGCCGAACAGGGTCATGGAAAAGCCCCCGTTCCGCCCTGAAGCGCCGTAGCCGCAGATATCGGATTCAAGCAGGCGCACATCCATATCCGGCTGAAACTTTTTAAGATGGTATGCGGTTGAAAGACCGGTATAGCCGCCGCCGATGATAACTACATCCGCTTTTTCCTTTTGCGCCAGGGCCGCGTTGGGGTGGATGTCCTCAGACAGGGTCTCCAGCCACCAGCTTTTTTCCCGATAATCAGCCATATGCCACCTCCTTGAACCCAAATTGAGCGTTACAAATTTTTAAAACGCGGAATTTTTACAAATCAGGGCAGGAGTCTTTGGATCAGGTCCTCGCATTCCTTCCGGGTCATGATCCTGGGCACCGGATAGTCGGGATGGGCCTCATCCAGAGCGCGCCTGGCGATCAAGGGAATATCTTCTTCCTTAAGCTCCTTTATATAATCCGGAAGACCCATATTTTTGTTCATGGTTTTTATTTTTTCGATAAACCGGTGGGAAAGCGCTTCCTCGGATTCGTCCGGGTTGCCGATGCCGCCCGCAATCGCCAGGCGGGCCAGTTTTTGCTCGGCATCTTTTCGACAAAAATCGAGGACATGGGGAAGGATAATCGCATTGGCCAGTCCGTGGGCAACCCCATAGAGGCCGCCCATGTTATGGGCGATCGCGTGCACATACCCCACATACGCCCGGGTAAAGGCGGTGCCTGCATAAAAAGAAGCCAGGGCCATGTTATGTCTGGCTTCAAGGTTGGCCCCTTCCTTATAGGCGGTTTCAAGGTTTTCAAATATCAACTGGGTCGCTTTTTCGGCATTTTCATCCGTAAACCTGTTGCCGTTTACTCCGATATAGGCCTCAACCGCATGGGTCAGGGCATCCATGCCGGTCGTGGCGGTAATATGCGGCGGCAGCCCCACCATGAGTTCCGGATCCAGGACCGCAATTTTGGGGATCAGCTTAAAGTCATTAACCGAAAACTTTTCATGGGTATCCGGATCGCTAATGACCGCGGCAACAGTAGTTTCAGAGCCGGTCCCCGCGGTGGTGGGCACGGCAAAAAAGGGCGGAATCGGCAGAAACACCCGAAACATGCCCTTCATTCTCCGGACGCTTAAATAGGGATTGGAGATTCTTGCCCCGATAATCTTGGCGCAGTCAATGGGGGAGCCGCCCCCAAAGCCGACAATACTGTCGCACTTGTTCTCCTTGTAGAGCTTCCGGCCCTCCTCCACATTTTCAATGGTGGGATTGGGCTGCACCTCATCAAAAATGGTGTACTCCACCCCGTTTGCCGTAAGGGCGGAGAGCAATCCTTCCGGCAGCTTCAAATCCATCAGGATCCGGTCTGTTACCACCAGCACATGCTTTAAGCCCCGGATTTTTATGTTTTCAGCCAGCTGCCCCACACTGCCCGGTCCGGTCAAAAGCGCCGGCACCGGAAAGGGAAAAACCCCGGCAACGACTTTCATCACCCCGTGCTGGGCCCGATACATTTTTTTCTTTACTGTCCAGATCATTTTTTCTGCCCCCATCGGCGATCAATTTTAATGTGTTTTTAATCCGTTAAAATAATACGATTCTTGCGCATTGCGGATTTCCTGTAATCCCTATCCGAATATCAAACCCGTACAGCCGGCGCAACTGATTTGAAAAAATCAAATTTATCAATCCTTATTGGGCCGGGGCCTCGCTGTACAAGGCCTGGTCCGCCTTTTGCGTTATTCGCATTTTTTTGATAATATTGCCAGCGATTTATCAGCGGCCGCAAAGCGTCTTCTTGATAACTTGAGGTTCAAAGTTCACGGTTCAATGTTTAAAAACTCAGTGCCTTAGTGCATTTAAAATTATTTTTAGGCTCGATCCCGGGCGCACGGCCAGGGAGGATTACTTTTGCCCAAATTGAGCGGACAAGGGAAAATAAAAAAAGCGATAAAGGATCAAATATGGTGGATCAAATCTGTATTGACTGGCTGAGTATCGGGCCCGAACTGGATCTGACCTTTTCCGGGCCGGCTGATTCTGCTCTCGCACCGGCGCGCCGAACCGCCTGCCGGCAGCATATCGCCAAAATCGCCGGAAAAATCTTTGAAAAGCGATACGGGGCAGTCTTCAGCATACCCGTATCCTTTGACGACGAATCCTTATTGATCCGCGTCAAGCCAAAGATAGAAACCCTGCCGCAGCTATTATCCGTTTATGTCAGTCAACCGGAAACCACGGGGTATCTGGCCGCAGATATCCGCTGGTGCTGGGCGCAGCTTGCCCCGATGGCAAAAAAAGTGCTGACTTCAGAAAACCGGGCCATAGAGGTCCAACAAAGCGAACAGGTTCAGGGCGCCCTTGAACGGCTGGATGCCATCAGTTTTGCCTGCGAGAAAAAGGGCCAATGGGAAGACCTGGATCTGGCCGAGGCCAAAAGCAATCTGTCGGTCATCTATTTTTCCCGCAACCGCGACGAGCTGGTGCCGGCCATGAACGCCTACTTTGAAACCAAATACCCGGGGGACGGGGACAGCCATAAAGGGACGCAGCCGGCATTTGACTTTCTCTCCGGCCTGCTCCAGGAAGAGGCGCGGCGCAGGCAGAATGGATTGAGTAATAAAATCGGGGCCAGGTCCGCCCTGGAATAAAAAATATCAAGTATTACAGAAATCCCGGGGCTTAACTATCCCACCCCGCCATAGGGCAGATAAAACAGCAGACCCAGAAAATGCAGCACGCTGCCCGCCAGGACAAAGACATGCCAAATGGCATGGTGATAAGGCAGGCGCTTGCTGACATAGAAAACAATCCCCGTGGTATAGAGCAGTCCGCCGGCAACAATATAGATCAGCAGCCCCTCAGGCAGCATGGTGAGCATCGGCTTGACGGCAATCACCGCCAGCCAGCCCATGCCGATGTAGATGGCCAGCGATATTTTTTTAAACCGGCCCAGAAACGCCAACTCAAAGATCAGCCCAACCAGCGCCAGGGTCCAGATCAGCCCAAAGAGTGTCCATCCCCATGGGCCCCGCATGGCTACCAGCAGAACCGGTGTATAGGTGCCGGCGATCAGCATAAAAATGGCGGAATGATCCATTAAGCGCAGAAAGTGCTTGATCCGGCCGTTGGGAAACGCGTGATACAGGGTGGATGAGAGATAAAGCATGAACAGGGACGCCCCGAATACTGAAAAGCCCACCACCCGCCAGATATCCCGATAGTTGCCGGCGTAAAGGATCAGCATAATCAGTCCGATAACAGCCAGGACCGCCCCGACCCCATGGGTGACGCTGTTGACGATCTCCTCGCCAAGGCCGTATTTCGGTGGCTCTTTTTCCGTATGGGCGGATCGATTCTGGGAACTCATAAATTGGCCTTGTTCACCCTATACCTGTTATAATCAATTCTGCAGCTGGCTATTATAATCCGCCCGCCGGTTTTCTACCTGAAACGCCGGTGATTTCGCCCATCTGATACCGCTTGACCAAATCCTTGTAGATATCGATGGCCACCTGATTGAATCCGAGTTCATCCTCGGTCAGCTCCCGCACCGCTTTGGCCGGGGCTCCCATAATCAAGGACCGGGGTGGAAACGATTTGTGATAGGGGATGAAGGCATTGGCTCCGACGATGCTATGTTCGCCGATCTCCACATGCGACATGATGGTTGCATGCATACCGATCATCACATCCGCTGCGATCCGGCAGCCCCGGACCACCGCGCCGTGGCCCACCGTAACGCGCTCACCAATGACAACCCCGGCTTCCATATCGCTGTGAATGACAACATTATCCTGGACATTGGTATCTTTGCCAATCTCAATCCGTCCCTCGTCGCCCCGCAATACCGCATTAAACCAGACACTCGCCCCTGCGGCAATAACCACCTCCCCGTAAATCCGGGCGCCTTCTGCGATAAATGCGGATTCATGGATATCAGGCCCTAAGGCGCCGCCGCTATTGCGCTGTTCCATCCCCTTTTGCCTCACGTGTTTGGGTTATAGACAAGTCCATGTTGACCATCTCTTAAAAAGCGGTTTCTGGTTTGTTGCGACCTGTTCCATAAAAATTAAAGCTGAAAATACAACTCACAAGTAAGTTAGTCCCGGGATGCGGTCTTTCTTAAATTGACAAAGCCGCCCATGGTTGATAAATACGCATATTTTCTAACATAAATTTTTCTAGTTAAAAAGGAGTTTGAAATGAAGCATGCCCGATTTTTATTCATCTTAGTTCCTCTAATGCTCATTATCAGTTGTGCCCCAAAAACCTTTGTAAAGACCCTGGAGCCCACCTGGGCCACTACTGAACTGCGGAAAGACATCTCCTACGAAGAGGCTTGGAATACGGTGGTTGATACGCTGGTCAAAGATTTCGATATGGAAGTATTATCCAAACGCGATGGCTACATCCGGACGAATTGGCTCTATACCTGGACCGGAAAAGTCAACCAGCGATATCGCGTCCAGGTTACCTGTAAGTTTACGCCGGACAAAGAAAAACTGGAAATGAAATCGGAGGCTGAATATAAAGGCCCGGGGGGATGGACCCGAGGCTATGACACCCGCCTACTTTCGACCCTGAAATCCGATATCATGGGCAAAATTGGGCGAGCCACCCGATAGGAAATTATGGAATGCGAAAATACATTACCCCCTTTATCCTCTTAATGGCATTGATCCTGATCTGCGGGTGCGGAAAAAAGCGGCCACAGACATTTAACCCCGTGTCCAATCCGAGTTGGAGCACTTTTGAAATTCGTGAGGATATTAATTTCAGCCAGGCTTGGCAAACAATTAATGATATCCTGATCGATAATTATCAGTTGGAATTTATCAATAAAGATATAGGCTATGTAAGAACATCCTGGCAGTATGGATACAACGAAGATTACGAAGGAAAATATCGCAGTATGGTGGAAATAAAATTCAGCCCTGACCAGAATACGATTAAAATCAGAACTACATCGCATTTTAAAGAAGATGATGATTATTGGGTGGAGGGCACAGACTCCAAACTGATCTCATCATTGAAATCAGATATTTTAGGCCACATTGGGCGAACTTCACGTTAAGAGAATACTCTCAACCTACTAAACCTTCGGCTTTTGCGATTAGCCCTGGACGGCTTGCCCGGCCGGGGCTATTTGTATCAATATCCCAAAATGCGAGGCAATCATCATGCTGAAGCGGGAGCACCGCACTACCAACCCGCCCAGATCTGCAGAATGCTGCCGCGAATGGCCGGCACGGCGAGATTGTAATTGATTTTCATCGGGACCATTTCCAAAATCCCTTATAGTGCCTTGCGGGCGGCAAGCAGGCCGATGCCGCTTAGAATGGCCAGCCCGCAAAAAATCAACACCATACCCACCCCCTCCCAGAACAGAGGCACTTCACCCAACTGGAGCCAGGCGGCGAGCACCCCCAGCACCGGGGTGGCCAGGGTCCCGAGTCCGGCCATGCCGGCGGGCATCTTCTGCAGGGCGAAAAACCACAAGGTCCACGCCACGGCCGTGGCCAAAACGGCGTTGTAGATCACGGCGGCTATAAAATACGGCGTCCAGGCAATCGGCCGGGATTCAACGAACACCGCGATTAAGAGCAGCGGCACCGCTCCAATCATTAATTGCCAAGCGTTTAAAGCAATTAGATCCACCTGCACGAGTGACCGGAAACACTTGTTCCAAACTCCGGCAAGCGCCCAGGAAAATCCGGCCAGACAGGCCAGGACCGTACTTGCGAGATACGGATGGGTCTGCCAGGGATGGAACAGACAGATAAGCCCAACAAAGGCGAGCCCGGCAGCCAGCCACTGCCCGCGACGCATGCGCTCGTCCAGAAGCAGCCAGGCAAACACAATAAGCCAAAACGGCATCGTATAGACCAACACCGCTGTTTTCCCGGCCCCGCCGCTGACCAGTGCCCAGATAGAGAAACCGAAAAATCCGCTTGTCTGCAAAAGCCCCAAAAGAAAAACCCCGGGCAATGACCCGGGTGAGAGCCCCCGGCCGGAATAGGCGGCCACCAGAAACAGCACGCCACTTCCGATCAACGCGCGCATAGCGCCGAAGGCAAACGGCCCGCAAAAAGCCAGCGCGGTTTTCATCACGACCCAATTATAGCCCCAGATGCAGGCGAGAACGCCCAGGCCGATTACCGGAAGCCATTTGCTGTCATTTCTCATTGATTGATCCGCCATAAACCCGAAATAAGATTGATACTCTGTTCAATTTACGGGCAACTCTAATACCCTGCAAATAAAAAGGGGCTCTGCTGATGCAGCAAAACCCCTTAGCGGTTGTCCGAGCCGTTTCACCGGCGCCCGTGCCGATTAGTAAAGGAAAATACAATGAAAGCGGTATGATGTCTGTATAAATTTAATAATTATGGAATCAAGTTTTATACCCCATCCTTTCTTTTACCTTTTTTCTTACCGAAGCTGGCGTCCACCAACTATTCTCTATTCTTTTTTCCAAGTCTTCATTTGAAATTAGACAATTAATATTTTGTCTTATCTTACTCAGATAAGTTCGATCTTCATTAATATTTTCAAGTCGAGTCACAATGTCTTCAACAGGACCAATCTCCATACCGATCCAGCGGCGGTTTTTTATTTCCGAGACAGCATAGGTTGTTCCTGATCCACCAAAGGGGTCAAATACCAAATCACCGCTGTCCGAGCCCAACTCGATAATACGGTCTAAAAGTTTAATTGAAAGTTCATTCGAGCCATTTCTTCTTTTGTATTTTTTATGCCTGACAGGCGGGATATCCAACCAAACATCAGTTAAATTAACGCCATCCGGATTCATTTTATGCTTATATCCCCCATAATCCTTCAAATCGCCGGAACAGTGCGGGCAAATACTCATAGGCAAACGATCCGGATGAAACCGGTTGGGCTTATCCCCTTTACAATAATATAAAAGGGAATAATGAGATGGATAAAGCCGGCCTTTAATTGGCAAGCTATACTTGATATCCACGGCAATCCAATGCCGGAATGTCAGCCTATCATTTAAGTAGGCGGACATATATGTATTCCATTTCGGCAAATTCCAGATAAATAGGCTTCCCCCCGGTTTCAGTATACGGATACATTCCTCAGCCCATCTTTCGCACCACATGAGATACTGGTCACTTTTTAAATCGTCATCTATATTTGAGGGGTAAAGTTTTTTTAAATTAAATGGAGGGTCAGCAAATATTAGATCAATGGTGTCATCATCGATATTTTTCATCAGGTCCAAACTGTCGCCTTGGTATAATCTTCCCAAGCCTGTCTCATATACCGGAGCAGGCATCGGGAGCCTTTCATTTTCGCTTTCGACCTGGGAGCTGATGAGAGAATAGATCTGATCTGCGTTCTTTCGAAGTACAGAAGAAAGCCGGCTGTCAAGCAGCCCCATTTTAAGCATCAGCTCTTCCTTATTTATACCGGTGGCATTATATATGAGTTTCATATCACTCCCGGTGGGAAGTTTATTATTATCGTTAAAATACCTTAGCCTTTCCAAAGGCATCCCCACCTGCCGAGCAAATTTTTGTGCGGATTGACCGTCCTTACTTTTTATTCCGAGCGCTTCAAAAAATAAGCCCTTCATATGCCGCCTATATCTGTCTTAAAATAGTTTATTCGCACCATTCAGTTAATAAATAACATAAAATAATAAGCTGATCAATCAATTTTTGAGGACTATAGTCTGTAGATAAAATAGCCTTTTTTCCTGTATGTATTTGTTTTCAAGGAGGGTTTCTTATTGAAGCCGGAAATTGCCTTTGGCCTGACCTTACGCCATTATAGAAAAAAAATAAAACTTTCCCAAGAAAAGCTTGCCCAGGAGAGCGGTTTGGACAGGAGCTATATTTCTTTGTTGGAAAGAGGCCTGAGGCAGCCTTCGTTGATCAGCATTTTGAAACTCTCCAAGGCTTTGAAAGTTTCACCGACTGCTATCATTTCAAAAGTTGAGACCTACCTCAATGAAAATTAAAAAAATTGATTTTCTCATCCAATCGGGAAATTTCGGCGCTTCCAGAGAATTCGAAAATATTTTGGATGAAGTCAAAAAGGCGATTTATGCAGTTGTTTGGCCGGAAAAAAACGACCTTTTTTCGCTTTATCCGGAAAAAATGGCAAACGGCGTGGTACCGATAAAACACGGATTCCTCCTTCTTCTATCGGAATTCGGCTGGAAACTTGAGCAACGAATGTCCATTGTATCCAGGCTTCGGCCCGGCCCCATAGATGCCTTAAAAAAATTATCTACTGAAAAATTTTTTGCTGTTGAATGGGAAACCGGCAACATCTCATCCAGTCACCGTGCCTTAAATAAAATGGCGGTGGGGCTTTTGGACGGCATATTGGCAGGGGGCATTCTAATACTGCCTTCACGGAAAATGTACAAATATTTAACCGATAGAATCGGCAATTACGCGGAAATCGAGCCTTATTTTCCTGTATGGCGAAACTTGTCAATTAATGAAGGGGTCCTGATTGTAATAGAAATAGAACACGATGAACTGTCATTTAATAGTCCACCCATAAAAAAAGGCACTGACGGCAGAGCACTTAGATAAAACGAAAACCCGCATTGGAATGATTGGATGAAAGCTGAAAAAAAATGGATCGATTTAGGGTGGCGCCACCCCTTGTGGAACATTATAAGAATGATCCCACCTGAGAACAAAACAAATATTAAAAAAGATTTTGAGCATAATCTCAAAAGATCCGGAAAAATTGAATTTGAGGGGCACGAACCGCTAATAATCAATGACGAGATTATTGAGTTATATTCTGAATATCAAAGAACACAAGGCGAGCTATTTCAAATTGCCTTTGAAAAACTCCGTGATGAAGATGAGGCGGTGGATTATTGCGAAAAGAATTGTTTCCCGGTAAAAAAAACAGAAACTAGAAATAAAACTCATCATCAATCCTCTGCAGCAATGGTTTCTGCGGTTACTTCTATTGCAGAAAATGTTTGTTCAACAATCGGCTTGCCAATCAATTCTAATCCCCAAGGTCGATGTGCGTGGCATCACAAAAATGAAATACTTGTTTCAGGAAGAAACCTCGATGGCGCAATACCTTCTTTAATTAATCCAGAAATAATTTGGGAAATAAAAGAATATTGGGGGAAAACCCAAGGTGGCAGCAAAATGAGTGACGCGTTATACGAATGCCACCTTATCGGATTGGAACTGAGGGATTACGAAGAAAGGGTGAACCAAAAAATTAACCATATTGTTTTCCTTGATGGAAAAGCGCAATGGAGCAGCAGGAGATCAGATCTCAGGCGGTTTATCGATATCATGAACCAGGGATTGATCGATTATTTGATTATTGGAAAAGAGGTTGAAAATGATTGGGAAGAAATACTTGAACAAATTTTAACAAATAATTTCTCGGGTTCTTATCCAAAAATAAAACCAAAAATTAGTGATAATGATTGCATAGAGCCCGAAAACGTCCTCTCCAAAGGCATGTTTCATTGCCTTTTTCCGCAGAATGTGGTTCTCACGCCACAACTAAATGAAGTATATGAACTTGCCCTCGCATATTACGAAAGCAGAATATTAAGCGAAGAAGAACTCATTCAAAATGGCGCATATTTTTCCCGCATCGGGGATCAGTTCACCAATCATTACCTTATGTGCACCGGCGAATCCGTCCGCCTGCCTCATTATTCCTCATCCCGCCTGAAATCCTTTTTTCAAAAGAATCAGTTCAGAACGGGCTATGCGACACATGGATTGTTTCCTTACAGGGGAAAATTTCATCCCCAAATGATTAAAGCCCTGATAAACGTCATGGGCTTAAAAGCCGGTGATACCGTATTGGATCCCATGATGGGATCAGGCACCGTTCCCATAGAAGCCAGCCTTATGGGAATCAGATCAATCGGAATCGATGCCAGCCCTTTTTGCCGGTTCATGACCCAAGTAAAATACAATTCACTAACCCTGCCCACCACCCCCTTGGATCGCGCAATAGAGAAAACCAAAAAACTGTTTGAAATTTTTTCTGATTTTGCAAATCAATCCGATCAGACCAGCAAAACAGAAAGTGGGACACATTCTGTTTTACCTGCACAGCAATCCCTTATGGCTGAAAAAGAGAATACTCTAAATCAGGTAGCCAACCTTATCGGCGATGACCTGCCGGAAATTTTTGATTTTTTATTTTTGGCATACCTGGACAGCGCTGGATATGCCGAAAGAAGCAAGAAAAAATCACCTTTGACCTTATTTCAGGCTATTCTTGAACGCTATGTTTTTGTAGTTAAAAAAATTCAAGATGTGATGCACAATTTCAATCTCACCCCTTCAACCGCCCTGATATTGGAAGGGGATTCCCGTCATATGGCGATCGAGGATTGCAGCACAGACGGCATAATATTTTCACCCCCGTACAGCTTTGCCATCAATTACCTGGAAAATGATGCGTACCACCTCAATTGTATAGGGGCAGATATTGATCAACTCAAAGAACGGATGATAGGGCTTCGGGGAAAAACCGTAAAAGAAAAATATGAATCATACATTGAAGATATGGATAAGCTTCTTTCAGAATGCGCCCGCGTGTTAAAACCCTCCTGTTTTTGCACGATGGTTATTGGCACCAATGATAATCAATTGAGCAAAGCGCTCGGGATTCCAAAGGAAAAAGTAAAAGGACTTCATAAAATTATTGTTGAACTTGCTTCAAACCATGGATTCACAACTGTCAGGACGCTTGCGCGGCAGATTTCTGGAATATCCAATACGATGAGGAATGAATATATCCTTTTTCTAAAGTTAAAGGATTCATAAAGGCTGATTCCGACGATCCTCCTGGCGTTCTGCCTGCTTGGCCCCCCTGCCCATTGCAAATCCGCCTTTTCCCTTGACTCCGGCGGGCATCTGCGGCTGCGGGGCTCGGTGAGTGATCCGGCGGCCGGCTCCCGGCTGACCATCCTGGAGCGGGAGCGTTTGCATGACGCGGCTTTTGAATTTCGGTCCAAGCACAGTGCACGCTTTAAACAAATCTGGCAGGTGGATCTTCATTATGAAATGATCGGCACCGGCGGCTCATGGATCTCACCCACGTGATCACCGCCCACACGGATTACCATATCTACCACCGGCTTGACCGGATAACCGTGACCGCTCGGTGGGACTGGGGCTCTCTCCGGGTCGGCCGGCAGGCGCTGACCTGGGGAAACGGATTTTTATTCAACTCCATGGACCTGTTCAACCCGTTTTCCCCGACGGATGTGGAGCGCGACTACAAAGTCGGCGACGATATGGCCACAATCCAGACCTATACCGGCGCGACCGGGGAAATTCAGGCACTTTACGTGCCGCGCCGGGACCCGAAAACGGGGAATGTCGAGTGGGAAGAATCCTCGGCTGCAGCCAAGTACCACACTTACGTGGGGCGCCTGGAGATGGATGTCATGGCCGGCGTCCATTATGAGGACATCGTGGCCGGCATCGGCTGGATCGGATACATCGGCAGTGCCGCCTGGCGGCTGGATGCGACCTATACCTGGATAGATGATGAAAGCGAAGAAAGCGGCTTTGCGAGCATTGCCGCCAACCTGGATTACTCCTGGGTCTGGTGGGGCAAGAACATGTACGGCTGGATCGAGTGCTTCTACACCGGCCTGGGGACCAGAGAATATGAAAATGTCTGGTATGACCGGGACCTCATTGACCGGATTGAGCGCGGGGAGCGGTTCACCGTGGGCCGCGTCTATTTCGACGCCCACCTCCAGGTGGAGTTGCATCCCCTGTTAGACGGCCATATCACCGTAATCACCAACCCGCGGGACCCCTCGGGCGTTTTTCAGCCCCGCCTGAGCTGGGACCCGGCCCAGAACCTGCAGATCACCGCCGGCGCAAACGTTTATTATGGGGGTTCCGATACGGAATTCGGCGGCTTCGACCTACCCGTCAACTCTTTTCAAGAAGCACCGGCGGATAATATATACTTATGGATGAGCTTTTTTTATTGAAATCAGTATTATTTGCGGGACGTACTATATGCCGCCTCGGGACTTTTGTACGCCGCGGTCTTTCTCTCCAGGCGCTCAAAATCGACCAGTCCGCCCCAGCCGGTATCCAGGGTGTCTGCCATAATCTTTTCCAAATACCCTTTTTCAACCAGATTGCCGTTTTCATCATAAATATCCTGGAGCGGGGGCGCCTTGGTGCAGTCCGTGTATTTTTCGATAAGGGCCAGGCTCCCGGCGTTTTCAAATTTTTTGTAGCCGGTAATATAAGGGAAATACCCCTCCAGCAGGCTGATCCCCTTGATCAATTTCCGGTAGCGCTTATTTCGGGAGACCCAATACAGGGCCCGGTAGGCGGATTTCTGGAGCAGCACCAAGGACAGGAAGGCCCAGTGCGGCACAAACCTAATTTTTGGTATGACGTGACCCGGAACAGGATCATTTTTCACATAGTAATCATAGCCCACGTCATGCAGGGTCCGGATACTGATCGCCTCATCGCCGCTGGCCAGCCGCAGGCTCCCCTGGTGGAACTCGTCTTTTGCCATGATATCCGAGACCACCGCCGCCACCCAATCCACGGGGACTATATCTAAAGTGTTGTTGGGGGTGGTGAGGAAGGGGAGTTTGCCCAGGTAGCCAAGCATCATGACTGTATAATGCAGATTGTAGGCCCGGGTCTTGCCGGTTCTGGCGGACCCGCCGATGATCGTGGGCTCAAAAATCACGATCCGGTCGTTGAATTCATTGATTTTGTCCAGCATGAACCGCTTGGCCTCAGCCTTGGTCCGGGCATAGGTGTTGTCCGGTTCTCCCGGATGAAACTCCGGAAAATCTTCGGGGATAGGCTTTTTGTAAATACCGTACGAATAGCCGGTGCCGATGTAATATAATGTGGCCTCTGTTAAGCCCGCGGATCTTCGATACTGCTTAATCGCATCAAACAGCCCGTATATTTTTTCGGTAAATTCCACATTGGGAATCCGGATGCTGTCATAGGGCTGGTCAAACCGCACGTCGGCCGCACCGTGAAGGATCTTTTCCGTGTTTTCAACAAGCTCCTGATAAACATCCGGAGCGATGCCCAGCCGCTCTTTTTTCACATCAATTTCAACCAGTTTGGAGCGTGCGGAGAGCTTTGCCCGGGCAGCCCGGTCCATGTCCATTGCCTGGACCAGCTTGTCAAAGCGGGCCTGAATCGTTTCCCCGTTCGACCCGTTTCGGATGGCAAAATAAAATTGCGGTTCCGGATCTTTTGTCATTAATTTTTCGATGATCACAGGGACCACAGTGCCGGTGATGCCGGTTACGAAATATTTCATCACTCCCCCTTATCAGAAGACATTGGCCAGTTTGAAAACCGAGATCAGTTTTATCGCCGGCAGAAAGCCCTTATGGGCGCAGTAGAACCGGTTTGTCCGCCCCTGAAACCGGGATTTGGTAAATTCAATACCCTTAAAACTATAAATAAAATTGCCGTACCTGTATATCAGCCGCTCAATGTTCTTTAACACCCGGGATTCATGGGGCCTGTCGTCGTCATTTAAGATCAATATGGAAAGCCCCAGATTAAGTTCTTTGATGCCCTCGGACTTAAATTTCTCCATTGCGTAAGTCATAATCGAGTAAAAGATCCCCTGCCGGAATGAATTCGAAAATCTTGATATATTGGGGACATAGCTGATAATTTCCCCGTCCTTGTAAACCGGGTCAAAAAAGATGAACCCGATGAGCTCATCATTTATATAGGCAAAAAATTTGCGCGTATCCGGCTGATGATCCATTTCCATGGGCCGGATCAAAAACCCGATTTCCCGGTTTTTTATTTTTCGCGTCGTTATCCATTGATCGGAGAGTTCACGGTAATTGGTGTCATTGCTGCCTTCCCGGATCGCCACGCCCTTTTTGCGGGCTTGATTGACCGCGGTTCTGAGAACCTGCTTTTTTTTGCCGGACAGGGTCCAGTTTTCCAGGTCCACCACGGTTTCAATGCCAAACTGGGTGGCATAGAAGCCAAACGCCTGATTCATCAACTCGGCCACCGGTTCCGTAATCTGCACAAACCCGACATTCCGATAGCGGGACAGAAATTCGCCGATCAGGGTCTCCCGGTCCTTCTCATCGCAGACCGGGTCGGCCAGCGTCATCTTGGCCCCCCATTTAGACCGATACGCGATAAAGCCCTTGCCCGGCATGTCAAAATATTCCATTCCCGGCTGAAGCAATGAGGACGACATGCAGTGGCTGCCGTATGCCCGCAGATATTCCATCCGCTCATCAAGGCTGAACCCCCTCGCTTCTGTGGTTGGCATGGCCCTTTTTGCCGTTGACGGCAGGCGATACGTGCCCTGCATAACATCACCCGGATTCATGACTTTTGACGAAAAATCAAACATCGGCATAAACAGTTCCTTTTTGAAATAAAAACATGAGGGTCGATAATGATAAAAAGCGATTTAAATGCCGCTACAAACAAACCCGCCTAAAAATCCTTTTCCCCCCACTCGAAATGTAAGTGTAAATATGACACAATTTTAATCAAACGCAATTCGAAAAGAACCCGAGTCTATCACTAGCTAAACTCTAGTGACTTTACATCTGTTCGTATAATGAACCGTGTTTAATGCATTTTTTAATCTTTACGTGGATTTTCCCGAATCCGTTATTATTTTCGGTGTTGGGTATTTACCCTAATACCTAATACCCAACACCCGAAGTTACCTAAAATAGCTTAAATCCGGAGTATGATAATATATGCCCCAGAATCCCATTCGGGTTGTCAATGCCAGACAGAACAACCTGAAAAATATAAATGTCACTGTTCCCGTGGGCGCGGTCACGGTCGTCACCGGCGTGGCCGGCGCAGGCAAATCCTCTCTGGCCTTTGAGGTGCTTTATGCCGAGGGATACCGCCGGTACGTGGAAACCTTTTCCCCTTATGCCCGGCAGTTTCTGGAACGTCTGGACCGGCCGGATGCCGACCGGATTGACGGCGTACTCCCCGGCATTGCCATCGGCCGCACCTCGCCGATTCAGACCTCGCGCTCGACCGTGGGAACGATTACCTCGATAGATGACTACCTGAGATCCCTTTTCGCCCGGGCGGCCACACTGTATTGCGAGGGCTGCGGCAAGCCCGTCCGGCGGGACACCCCGTCCAGCATTTTCGAGGATATTTTGGCTGCGGCGGAAGGCGAAGCCGCCCTTATCGGATTTACAAGGGATTTCGGGGATGCGAGCGCCGAAGCCATCCGGGACACCTTACGGCAGGCCGGCTTTTCCCGGGTGCTTGAAGAGGGCCGGGCTGTACGGCTGGAAACGGCCGGCCTGGATGCCGGCGGCGTCGTGACCGTAATTTTAGACCGGGTACGCATTGCCCCGGATCGAAGAAGCCGGCTGATTGACTCTGTCGAATCCGCCCTCCGGTTCGGCGGCGGCCGGATGGAGGTGCGCATCGACGGCCGGGAAACGCCGCTTTATTTCAGCCAAACCCTTCACTGCGCGGCCTGCGATATCGCCTATGCCGACCCCGTGCCGGCGCTTTTTTCCTTCAACAATCCCATCGGCGCCTGTGATACCTGCAACGGGTTCGGCCGGATCATCGACATCGACCCGGACCTGGTTATTCCGGACGCCTCGCTTAGCGTTGAAGAGGGCTGCATCCGGCCGTTTCAGACCCCGACCTTTTCCGCATGCCAGGAAGACTTGATGGATTTCATGCGCCGCCGCAAACTGCCAGCAAACATGCCCTGGCGGGATCTTTCCGGGAAGGTCAAAGACCTGGTCTGGAACGGGGACCCCAAGGGCGCATGGTACGGCATCCGGGACTTTTTTGACTGGCTCCAGCGCAAGCGGTATAAAAAACACGCCCGGATTTTTCACTCCCGGTTCCGGCAGTACCTCACCTGCCCGGCCTGCCACGGTGCCCGGCTAAAACCTGTGGCCCTGCAGTTTCGCATCGCCGACCAGACCTTTGCCGACATCCAGCAGATGCAGATCTCCAATGCGGCGGATTTTTTCCGGAGCTTTACCCCGGAATCCCCGGACCGGGCCACAGATATGCTGTTAGATGAAATCCGCAGCCGGCTGCGCTTCCTGCGGGATGTGGGCCTGGACTACCTGACACTCGGCCGCCAGTCCCGGACACTCTCCGGCGGCGAGACCCAGCGGGTCACTTTGGCCACCGCCCTGGGGACCTCACTTACCAACACCCTCTATATTCTGGATGAGCCGTCCGTGGGCCTGCACCCCCGCGACAAGACACGCCTGGCCCGGGTACTGTCTAAGCTGGCAGCGGACGGCAATGCTGTGGTGGTAATTGAACATGATCCGGCTTTTATTCAAACGGCGGACCGGATTATCGACCTGGGGCCCGGCCCGGGGCTTGACGGCGGCCGCATTGTCCACCAGGGGACCCTCGCCGGCCTTATCAAGCGCCGGCAATCCCAAACCGCCAAATATCTCAAGGGGGATTTAAAAATTCCCCGGCCTGAGAACCGGCGGCAGACAACGCAAAATAAGCTCCGGATAATGGGAGCGGCTGAAAACAACCTGAAAGATTTAAACGTGGACATTCCCCTGGGCATGCTGGTCTGCATCACCGGGGTGAGCGGATCCGGAAAATCCACCTTGATTGATCAGGTTTTGTATCGAAATCTGCGCCGGCAGAAGGGGCTTGAGGTCATGGAGCCGGGCCGATGCCGGGAAATCCTGGGTGACCAGCAGATCGCCGAGACGGTTTTTGTCGACCAGGCCCCGCTCTCCAGAAACGCGCGGATGAACGCCGCTACCTACATGAGCGTGCTTGATCCCCTGCGATCGGTATTTGCTGCTACAGAACAGGCAAAGACCATGGGCTTTACGCGATCGGCATTTTCCTTTAACACCGCGGCCGGCGCCTGCCCCCATTGCCAGGGCGCGGGATTTGAACGGGTGGAGCTGCAGTTTCTGCCGGATGTCTACGTGAAGTGCCCGGGCTGTGACGGCCGGCGGTTTTCCCCCGAGGTGTTAAATATCCGGCATAACGGGTATTCCATTGCCGATGTGCTGGCCATGCCCGCCCGGGATGTGGCGGCGCTTTTTGCCGACAATGCGAAAATCACTGATGCCCTGCAGCCCATGATCGATATCGGTTTGGGCTATTTGACCCTTTCCCAGTCCGCGCCCACGCTCTCCGGCGGCGAGGCCCAGCGCCTGAAACTCGCCCGGCACCTCGCCCGGGCCCGGCAGTCCGAAAACCTCCTCTTTTTGATGGATGAGCCCACCACCGGACTTCATCCGGCCAATGTATCCGAACTGGTGGCCGCCCTTCAGAAACTGGTTGCAGCCGGCCACTCCGTGGTAGTGATCGAGCATGACATGGACCTTGCGGAATCCGCGGACTGGATTATCGACATGGGTCCGGGAGGCGGGGAAAAGGGCGGCCGCATCATTGGCCAGGGGCCGCCTGAAACAATCGCCGAAATGGAGACACTCACCGGAAAGGCCCTGCGGCAGGTTTCCGAACGCTATTTCGATCCCTCAATGAATAAAAAACCGGCGGCCGCCAAAACCGACAAAAGCATCCGCATCTCCGGCGCCCGGGAGCACAACCTGGACAATGTGTCGGTTGACATCCCAAGAAATCAATTGGTGGCAATTACCGGGGTGAGCGGGTCCGGCAAATCCACCCTGGCGTTCGACGTCCTTTATTCCGAGGGAAGGGAGCGCTTTTTGGACTGCCTGCCCGCCTATGCCCGGCAATACATGCAGCCGCTGGCCCGCGCGGACGTGGACCGGATCGATTCGCTGCCCCCGACCGTGGCCCTTGAGCAGAAAGTCTCGCGGGCCGGCGCCATGTCAACGGCGGGGACCATGTCTGAAGCCTATCACTATCTGCGGCTGCTGTTTGCCGCCCTTGGCACCCCCTTCTGCCCGGAATGCGGCGTGCCCGGAAAGGCGGCCAATACCCAGGAAATCACCGGCCAGGTGATGGCGCATTTCCGCGGCCGGCAGGTTTGGGTCCTGGCCCCGCTTATCCGCAAACGTAAAGGCTATCACGAAGACGTCATCAAGCGGGCGGCCAAAAACGGATATTCAAAAGTCCGGATTGACGGAGAAATATATGAATCCGCGCATCCGCCCAAGCTTGACCGGTACCGGATCCACGACATTGAAGCCGTGGTAGCCAACCGCTCGATAGACAAAAAGCATGAAGCAGATATCCGGGCAGACATCCAAAAAGGCCTGGAAACCGGGGCCGGCACAATTATCGTCACCCCCAAAGGATCCGGTGCGGATCATTTCTACTCAACCCGCCGGGCTTGCCCGGAATGCGGGGCCGGGCTGCCGGTCACCGATCCGCGGCTTTTTACATGGAGCCAGAAATTCGGCGCCTGCCCGGTCTGCGAGGGGAGCGGACGAACTGTAAATGACGAAGAAAACGGCGACGCAGAGCCCCGCCCCTGCCCGGCCTGCGGTGGTACCCGCTTAAGGCCCGAGGCCCTGGCAATCAAAATCGGCGATTTTCATATTGGTAATGCGGCCGCACTTCCGGTTTCCGAGATCCTGGACTGGCTTTCCGGTTTAAACACCGGGGCAAATGACATCACCCGTCAAATTATTCCGGAACTGATGACCCGGCTCTCCCTGCTCAATTCCCTGGGGGTGGGCTATCTATCCCTGGACCGGGCCACCAACACCTTGTCCACCGGCGAGGCCCAGCGCGTGCGAATCGCCGCAGAGCTCTCCTCCAACCTGCGCGGGGTCTGCTACGTGCTGGACGAGCCCACTGTGGGGCTTCACCCCCACAATGCCCTGGCCCTGGTAAAGGCGCTTTGCGATCTGCGCGACCGCCAGAATACCGTGGTGGTGGTCGAACATGAAGAGCCCGTGATCCGGGCCGCGGACCACGTGATTGACCTGGGGCCGGGCGCCGGAACTTACGGCGGCCGGATCGTCAACACCGGCACCCCTAAAATGCTTGAAAAAACAAAGGACTCCGTCACCGGCCAATGGCTCAAGGGTACCGACAAAATGACGCCGGCCCACCGGCGGCCCCTTGAAGACGCCGGCCATCTCACCGTAGCCGGGGTG
The DNA here is from genome assembly GCA_034520365.1 of Desulfobacterales bacterium. Classification (NCBI taxonomy): domain Bacteria; kingdom Pseudomonadati; phylum Thermodesulfobacteriota; class Desulfobacteria; order Desulfobacterales; species Desulfobacterales bacterium. The sequence continues at coordinate 647,580 of JAXHNP010000007.1, read as the reverse complement.
GACTGCCATAATTTAAAAGACCTTACCGTTAAATTTCCCCTGGGCCGGCTGGTCTGCGTCACCGGCGTCAGCGGGTCGGGCAAGTCCACCCTGGTCCGGGACATTACTTACCGGGCGATCAGGGCCAAACTGGCCGGGAAAAAACTGCCGCCCTTGCTTTCCAATCTTTCCGGCGCAGAATTAATCAAAAGCGTCAAGGAGGTTGATGAATCACCCATCGGCCGAACGCCCCGCTCGGTGCCGGCCACCTACGTGGGTATCATGGACGCCATCCGGCAAGTTTTTTCAAGAACCCCGGAAGCCCGGGCCCGGGGCTACACCGCCGGCCGTTTTTCCTTCAACGTCTCCGGCGGCCGATGCGAGGCCTGCAAGGGCCAGGGCCGGCACCGGGTGGAGATGCCGCTTCTGCCGGTCATTCACATTCCCTGCGATGTGTGCGGGGGAAAACGCTTCAACCCGGACACCCTGGCGGTGACCTTCAAAGGCCGCTCCATCGCGGATGTGCTCGCATTGACCATGGATGAAGCGCTGGATCTTTTTTCCGCATTTCCGGACATGGCGCGGCCCTTGAGATTTTTATCAGACATCGGCCTTGGCTACATCCAGCTCGGCCAGCCCAGCCCGACGCTCTCCGGCGGCGAGGCCCAGCGCATCAAACTCGCCTCGGAACTTACCGCCCGCCAAAGCGCCGGCGGCTTCTACATCCTTGATGAGCCCACCACCGGGCTTCATATGGCGGACGTGGCCAAGCTCCTCTCTGTTCTGCAGCGGCTGGTGGACCGCGGAGACACCGTGGTGGTGATCGAGCATGACATGGACGTGATCGCCGCGGCCGACTGCATCATCGACCTCGGCCCGGAAGGCGGAAAAAACGGCGGCCAGGTGGTAGCCTGGGGGCCGCCGGAAACCGTGGCGGAAGCTGAAAACTCGCTTACCGCCCGATACCTCAGGCCGTATTTAGAGCGCCATCGAGTCGTTACAAGTAAGAAGGGGGCAAAAGAGGCAAAATAACATTTTTGACTTTTTAGGTATATATGCGGCAAAAGATATAATGCGCCATATTGGCGGGATCATCGTCAAGGATCAGTATCTTCTTTATGGCATGGGCTCTGCGGAATAGGAGGATTTATATGAAGCAGAGGGGGCTGCCAGCAAGTCGATCCCCCTTCAAGCAGATATTTTCTGAATATGAACAGGCAGCTTACTAATTATGATTTCAGTTAAATCAAGCTTTTTACGGGCATTGTCAATATCGATGCCAGTCAAATTGCCATCTTCATCATAATCCAAAACAATCCCTTCTGAGACAGCTTTACTTTCAACGCTCGTTTTTGATGATAAATCAATATATAAAGAATCCGTCTCTTCATAATAATTTAAATTCATGGCTTAAACCCCCTATCCGGAAAGGCATTATGAATTGTTTTTTTATCTGCCAGGGTCACAACCCGCAAATACTTATCCCCAAGCTCGTCAATCTTTCCCCAAAAACGAAACCGATTGTGCTCTTGAGGCTCCTCGATGATTGGATTCTCAATAACCCTTACACACCACTCCTTTTTCAAGTAAGGCCTTTTTCTGAGCACTTCATCCTGGAAATATTTCGTAAATTGATATGTCTCCATGCTTTTAAATTATCATAAAACCTGAATTAATACAAAAACAAGCGCAACAAATATTGATTTTGTCAGGCGGCGATATAAATTTTAAGCATTGGCCTCGAAATCACAAAGGAATACAGGCCTGTTTTTACAGACCCAAATTGAGCTGGCAAGACGGCTGCACAGTTGTTATTTTAGTATATCGGAAATTTTGATCTTTAGAAGTAATCCCCCCCGGGCCGTGCGCCCGGGGCCGAACCTAAAAGGAGCTTAAGGATATAAATTTGCCGTAAATTCAATTCCTGCTGGTTCGTGCTCGTACTCATGCTCGTAATCGGCTTTTAATTTTTTCGAGTACGATTACGGGAACGAGAACCGTCCCGCTTACGCGGGACTGAGTACGATTAAGATCCATATAAAGGGGAAAAATCATGCCAAATAACGCCGAAACCGTGAAGGGCGCAGAAAGCCCCGGCCGGCCGGAAAACCCGGAATTTGCCGAAATAGACCGCATTTTTGAGGCCCAGAAAAACGCCTTCCAAAAAGCGCCAATCACACCGGCAGAGCAGCGAATTGCCCATCTGAAGCGGCTTAAAGCCGCGCTGATCGAGCGGCAGGCGGAATTCGTTCAGGCCGTTCATGCGGATTTTGACGGCCGGGCTGCGGATGAGACGCTTTTGGCCGAATTTTTCCCGTCCGTGGAAGGCCTCCGGTATGCCGCAAAACGGGTGAAACGCTGGATGAAGCCTGCCCGCCGCCGCGTCAATCCCGCCTTCATGCCCGGCCGGGCCCGCATCCAATACCAGCCATTAGGGGTGGTGGGCATTATTGTACCATGGAATTATCCGATTTATCTGGCAGCAGGGCCCTTAACCTATGCCCTGGCCGCGGGCAACCGGGTGATGATTAAAATGAGCGAATTCACACCCAACACCTCGGCGCTTTTTCAGCAGATGATCGCCCGGACATTCAGGGAAGACCACGTTTCGGTGATCACCGGAGAAGCGGACGCGGCGGCGACATTTTCCGCCAAGCCCTGGGATCATCTCCTGTTTACCGGCTCCACCGCCATCGGCAGACATGTCATGCGAGCCGCAGCCGACAACCTGACTCCGGTCACTCTGGAGCTGGGCGGCAAATCCCCGGCCATCATCGGCCCCACAACGCCCGGCATGGACGCGGCCGAACGCATCGCCTTCGGCAAGCTCCTAAATGCCGGTCAAACCTGCATCGCCCCGGATTACGTGCTCTGCCCCGGACAGCGCATAGAGGCATTTGTGGCGGATCTTAAGACCTGTACCGCCAAAATGTTTCCCGCCATGAAAACCAATCCCCAGTTTACCGCCATTGTCAATGATCGCCAGTATCAGCGGATTCAGGGGCTGCTGGAAGATGCCCGGGAAAAGGGGGCGCAGATCACCGCAATCAACCCCGCGGCTGAGGATTTCACGGGTACGCGCAAAATGCCGTTTTATGTACTCCAAGGGGTGACGCAGGAAATGCGCGTGATGAAAGAAGAAATCTTCGGACCGCTGCTTCCGGTTCTGCCCTATGATACGCTGGGTGAGGCGATCGCCTATGTAAATGCCCATCCCCACCCGCTGGCGCTCTATTACTTCGGCTATGACCGCCGGCGAATTGAGCATGTGCTGACCAATACCCATTCCGGCGGCGCGGTGGTAAACGACACCTTATTCCACGTCGCCCAGGACGATCTGCCTTTCGGCGGCGTGGGCGATTCCGGGATGGGCCGCTACCACGGCCGGGAAGGCTTCGTCAGTTTTTCAAATGCCCGCGGAGTATTATACAAGCCGCGGTTCAACAGCACCCGGCTGATCTATCCGCCCTACGGCCGGTGGATTCATCGGTTCATCTATAAACTGCTCATCCGGTGACAGCAAAGAAGCAGAGACCGTAACGGAAATGCTTTGCGCGCCTGGCAGATTGGCGAACGGATTAAGCCTCGGAATTATATGGACCGAATCTTTTCAACGATCGCCTCGCCCATGGCCCGGGTGCCGACCGGCGGCGCGGGGTTGTCCCTTCCCTTAAGGTCCGCGGTGACCTTTTCACCTTCTTTTAAAACCGCCGCAACCGCCTGCTCCAGCTTTTTGGCCGCATCCATCTCCCCGATGTGCTCAAGCATCAAAACCGTTGAGAGCAGAAGCCCGGTGGGGTTGACCATATCCTTTCCCGCAATATCCGGGGCGCTGCCATGGACCGCTTCAAACACGGCATATTCCTCGCCCATATTCGCGCCCGGGGCAACACCCAGCCCGCCCACAATGCCGGCGGCCAGGTCTGAGACAATGTCGCCGTATAGGTTGGGCAGCACCAATACATCGTATTTTTCCGGATACTGCACCAGCTGCATGCACATGTTGTCCACCAGCTTGTGCTCATAGGCGATTTCCGGATATTTTTGGCTCACCGATTCAACCGTTTTCATAAACAAGCCGTCAGAATATTTCATGATATTGGCCTTGTCCACGCCGGTCACCTTTTTCCGGCCGTATTGCCGGGCATATTCAAAGGCGAATTTACCGATCCGCTCGGAGGCCCTGACCGATATCGGCTTGATACTCAGGCCCGTGTCACAGTCCAGCTCCAGGCCCTTCTGCTCCTGCAGAAATTTTAAAAACGGGGTGTCCAGGCCGCAGGACTCCATGAACTCGATGCCCGCATACAGATCTTCGGTGTTTTCCCGGACAATGACGATGTTGATGTTCTGGGGATTCGTGATGCGGGTGTGGACGCCTTCGTAAAACTTGCAGGGTCTGACATTGGCGAAGAGGTCCAGCTGCTGACGAAGCTGAACATTGACGCTTCTGAAGCCCTTTCCGATGGGGGTCTCCACCGGCCCTTTGAGCGCCACCTTGTTTTTCCGGATGGAGTCAATCACCCGCTTCGGAAGCGGCGTATTTTCCTTTGCGATCACTGCGGCGCCCGCCTCCTGCAGATCCCATTCAATATCCACCCCCAGTGCAAAGATGCAGGATTTCGCCACCTCGGAGATTTCCGGTCCCACGCCGTCACCGGGTATCAGGGTTATTACCTTGCTGCTGCCCATAAAGCCTCCCTATCTGCTGACCCGCTATAGAAGTTTTTAAGTAAACGGGTATTAGGTATTAGGTATTGGGTATCAGGCTCGATCTTCCCCTGAAAGGGCCGCAAGGGGAACTCTTCAGACGCCATCATAAAATTTAATATGGCCGCAAAATGCCGGGATGTCAAATAATTGCAATATCGCCGCGCCCCGCTCAAAATTCAACGGCCAGCTGCGCGGTGATCACATCGGCCGCGTCATCGTTTTCATACTCGTCATGGAAATATTCCAGGGCCAGGTTTGTTGCTTCAAAGATATCGCAGCCGATAGTTCCCATCATGCGGGTTTTTGGCAGAAAATCGCCGGCCTTGTCTGTTCCCTGATATGCCAGCCCGGCATTGGCAGGCTTTCCCGCAATCTCGGCGTCATTTCATAACTATACCACCCCATCGCTTTTCTTATTTGCCAGATCCACCGCCTTCATCAGAATCCCTATGATCAATCCGTTCTTTCAACTCGCAGGCGAATTCACCGCTCCGCGATTTGCACTTTTCCGGCTTATAGCCCTGGACGCGGTATTCCTCAAAGTTCTGCAGCCAGGACTCCCCGGCCCGCGGGCATTCCTGAATAAAAACCATAAAATCCGTCAGGCTGTCCAGTGTGGCCTCGCTCAGGGTATGCTCCATTTTGCAGGCTTCCTCGTCCGCCGTATCATCCCTGATTTTCAAAATATTCGTCAAGAATTTAATTTGTGGTATAGCGCTTTGTCCAGAAAATTTTCCCCGCTTTAAAACAAAAAAAGCCACGAAAGCCCTTCCTTCTTTTGGAAGGTCATGCCTTCGTGGCTTTTATTCGAAATATGGACGGATTTCCCTTAGATCACGGGAAACCCGATTTTGTTTTTTGCAGGATGTTTATTTAAATCCTGCCAATGACGGATTCTTCCGCCGATTTAACGTCTATTTTTATCGAACTTCCTTTTTTGCTGTCAAGCGTTTTTGGAATTATACGGATGATATCGCACTGTCCCGCATTCTATTTCAACCCCCCGATAAAACAGCCGCTGCTGCTGCTGCCGCCGTCATCGTCGGCTTCCTCCCCATCATCATCTCCGGTCCCATCATCATCTCCGGACCCGTCATCATTTGTCCCGCTTCCGGTAAACGCCACCTTAAGCGGGTTCAACTCTGTGGAAAGGCTCTCATCAATGGTATCATCAGCCGGATTCAGAATATCCACCCGGGGATTTTCCTGGCTCTGGACACATATCCAGGCCATCCCGTTTTCATCCGTATAAGCGCCGGATTCCATGCCGGCGATGCTGATATTTTCAAAACCGGGCACCGGGCCGATGCCGCATCCGGTATCGCAGCCCGGATCAAAGGTGTATAGCGTATTGTCTCCCCATCCGGCATACCCGATAAAATAGCCCTTGGTTTCAGATACCACCACCATGCCGGTTACCGCCCCGTAAACGCTGAAATCATCTCTCAGAACCACGTCTGTTTCATAGGTGTCCGGGTCAATGCGGACGATGCCGCCCATGGGGGCGCCTTCTGTCTGATCATAATCGCCCATGCCCTGGACGTAGATCCTGTCGGTGACATCCAGATACTGAATGGCGCCCAGATTGGTAATCTCCGGGATTTCAATCCCCTTCATCTCACAGCCGCAATCCAGGACATCGATCTCTTCGTCCGTTTTTGTGTCGAAAACAGCCACATACGGGGTGTTGTATTCCACGTCGGAGAAGCCGGCGGAATAATCCACCCGCTGCAGGGTGATAAACAAGCGGTCCCCGACCACCATGCCGGAGTGCATTTCCGGGACGCCATCGGTATCTGCATATGCGCTCAAATCCAGCTCTCCGGTTTTAAACGCATCTTCCGTCTCTGCCGATGGATTCACGATCCAGGCCGTATCCGAGCCGTAGCGTAAAAGATAGGCTTTTTCGGAATTCACAAATACGATATCATGGGGGTTGCTGTTCTCATCACGGCCTTCCGTGGAATACTGCCAGATCACTTCCGTCGGCGCATTCACATGATACTTGCTTATGTTGTGGGCACCGCTCCTTTCAAGCCGGTAAAAATATTCCCCAAAAGCCGTCACCGTGATATCCGAGCCGGTCGGGGCCAGGTTGGTCTGAATATCCCGGGGTCCGCCCAGGGGCTCCACGGATGCAAGGGCATGCGCCCCGCTTTCATAGTCGGGGGACACGGTGGCTATCACCGCCTTCTGCCCCGCATGGCCTGCTGCGCAAAGCCCGCAGATCAAAAAAATGGTTAATAAAATGTTGATGCCTGTTTTTGTTTGAATGTTTGACATAAATTCTCCTTTCAATCGGTTTATAATGAATATTTAATGCTTGCAAAAAAAGAGCGCCCGGGCAGCGGATAGCCGTTAAACTCCTCATAACGGTCATCACCGATATTTTTGGCTTCAAGGCTGATACGCCAGGAATCCATGAGGTAGCTCAAGCCGCAGTTGACCTCGGTCTTCGTGGGCGCTTCCAGCAGATTGGCCGAGTCGTAATACATGTCCGATTCATTGATGTATTCGGTGTAGAGTTTTAGCTGCCGCCAGTTGTATTCGATCCGTCCCAGCCAGGAATGCCTGAACTTACCGGGCAGCTGATTGCCGTCAAAGGATGCGATCCGGCTTTTGTTTTCCGCGTCCTGAAAGGTGTACTGGCCGATCAGGCGGAAATTCCCGAAGACTTCCGCACTGATGCGGGTTTCAATGCCGTTGATGGATGCCTCTGAAATATTGTCCGCCTTGCCGATACCGCGGGCGTTATAGGTGCGCGTAATCATGTCATCCACCTGACTGTAGAAATAGACCGCTTTTGCGGACAGACGGTTCAGCCGGCCCTCCGACCACTGGCGAAAATACTGAAGGCCGATGTCGAAATTGACCCCCGATTCTGCCTCCAGCTCCGGGTTGCCAAGGAATATGCCCCGGTCCCCGAAGAGTTCAAAAAAGGAGGGCTCACGAAAATATTTGGCCAGATTGGATTTTACGGTGACCTGATCGCTTGCCTGAAATTTGACCCCGATCTGCGGCATGAAGTGATCGTTGGTTCGGGCGTCATCCACCGGATCGATCCCCAGGGCATCCCCGTCTGCTGAAAAATCATCCGAAATATGCGTATACCGGACAGCCGGGGTGATGCTCAGCCGGTCATTGGCAAAAAACACCGTATCCTGGATGCCCGCGGAAAAGCTGCGGCGGTCGCTGTCGTTGGTCTTTTCGCCGTTTAACTCGTTTTCTGCCTCATAGGTTTCATTCAGGGCTTCTAAAGTCAGACGAAGGGAGTGCCGGTCACTCAGCCATTCGGCAAAAAAGCGCCCGCTTAAACGATCCGTATCGTAGCGGTTTTTCTGCCGGCCCAGCCCGATATGGTTGTCGGCGTCGTCATATAACTCCTCCTTGACCAGGTAGTCCACCTGGGTGCTGGTGTTTAAATGAAGCGGGGTGATATCGTTTAAGGTCAATTTAAGCGTGCTGATGTTCCGCTCCGTGTCCAGTTCGGTTTCTGTCCGCGGGCTGTTGTTCCAGGAGGGGATGCCCTGGTCTTTGGAAAACCACTTGTTCATAATGTCCAGCCGGGCATTTTTCGTGAAATCATATCCGAGTCGGGTAAGAACGTTGGCCTGGTCAAACTGGGCATTGTTTCGATCCTCTGTCCGGTCATCCGCCGGGTTTTGCGGCGTGCCGTTGTCATTTTCGATCTCAAAATCATTATCCGAATCCATGTAATCCGCGGAAATCAGGTAATCCCATCTGCCGGGCTTGTGATTGATAAATGCGGAAAGTTTCCGGGTGTTAAAAGAGCCGTAGCCGGCGATCGCGTTGGCATTGAATCCCTTTTTCGAACGCCGGGTCTGGATGTTGACCACCCCGCCGATGGAGGCCTTGCCGAAGTTTATCGGACTGGTGCCCTGGTAGATTTCAACCGAATCCACATCCGCCAGGGCAATGTTGCTTAAATCCACCCCGCCGCCCGAGGCGTCGTTTAAAAGCACCCCGTCCATGAAGACCATGACCTGGTCACTTGAGGCCCCGCGCATGGAAACCGTGGAAAAGCTGCCCAAACCGCCGGACTGACGGACCTGAATGCCCGCCTGGCTTTCAATTACCTCGGAGAGGTTCTCCATTTTGCCTTCAAACTCATCCCGGGTGATCGTGGAAAAAAAAGACGGCGTGTTCACTTGATCCACATCCCCGGTCTGATAATCCGACTGCTGCCCGCGGGCGGTGACAACTACCGGATCCAGGGTAAAATTCGTCTGTTTTTCTTCCGCAAAACCGGAATCAAACAAAAACAATAGGATACCTGAAATTAAAATAATACATCCAGCTAAGTGCGCTTGCTTTCTCATATGCGTGCCTGTCGTTTTCGATTCTCCATAAAAAAAATGGCCATAATCCGGATGCCGTCAGCCATGGAGGCTGTCTTCGGCTGAAGATTTAGGGTTTGGTCTTTTAGCCAACGGAACCCGGAAAATGACCAAGTGGGTGGCAGCTGTATTCTTTTAAATGCGCCTTAAAATAAAAAAAGCCCTCCGGAGGCGACGCATCGCATCCGGAGGGCTGCACCCAGTTTTCTTGGCCCTCGCATGTATCAATACAATAAATCCGGCGCCTGTTATCCCGCAGGTCACCGATGTATCGGTTAAGGCAGGTCTTCTGGCTCCCCCGCCTTTTCAGCGGCCTTCCCATCCGGCTTTGGCCGAAAAGTGGCATCAAGGCTGAAAAGGTTTTCGTCAAGCAAACGAATCGGGGTTACAGCGGCGGGACCACTCCCGACTTTCACGGGATTCCCTATTAAGCGTATTGCATTGCACCCTAACATTTATTTTTATAGTAAACAGAAAAGAGACTGTCAAGATGAAAGCAAATAAATTCCAAACACCACTACATGCAAGCCCGTCATCAATACCGCGCTGAGCAGGGTGGAAAGCATCATCAGGTGGCCCGCCTTTAAGATGTCCGAAGGCACGGGCGGCCTGAAATTTTTTCCGATCCAGGGTTTATCCACATACCGGCCATGGTAGATATTGGGCCCGTTTAGTTTCACGCCGAGCGCGCCGGCAAATGCCGCCTCAGGCCTTCCGGCGTTGGGGCTCTGGTGGTTTTTGCCCTCATGCCGAGCGGTTTGTAAGGCGCGGCCGCCGGTATCAAACAGCATGCGCGCGGCAAGCGCGATGATCGGCAATGAAAGCCGTGCCGGAATCCAGTTTAGCAGATCATCCAGGCGGGCCGAGGCCCTGCCGAAATCCTTGTATCGCTCGTTTTTATAGCCCACCATGGAGTCCAGGGTGGAGGCCATTTTAAAGGCTGCCGCGCCCGGCGCACCCAGCAGGGCGGCATAAAAAAGCGGGGATAATACGCCATCCACAAAATTTTCCGCCACGGTCTCAACCGCTGCCCGCGAAATGCCGGTGTCATCCAGGTGCCTGACATCGCGGCTCACCAGCATCCCGATCCGGGTCCTGGCATGTTCAGTCTCTCCAGCGGCAAGGGATCTGCGCACATGCATGGCCTCATCATACAGACACCGGGGAGCCAGGCATATATAAATGATAAGAACCTGGCTGATGCCACCCAGCACCGGATGCACCCAAATAGCCGCCGCCACCAGGGCAAAAGCTGCGAGAAAAGCGGCGCCCACCATCAGCGCGGCAAACAAAAACCCTGAAACCGTCAAAGGAAGTTTAAGCTTTCGGAAAAGCGGCTCCAGCCGGCTGATCCCCCATCCCATCAGCCGAATCGGGTGGGGAAGCCGGGGCGGGTCTCCGGCCGCCAGATCGATCACCAGGGCCAGGGGAAGCAGAACCCATCCAAAAGCAAAGCCGGTCATGCGCCTTCTCCCGCGGGAATAAGTTCCATCACGGCCATCAGGGCCTCAACATCCGCATGGGCTTCAAAATGGTTTGCCAAAAGCGCGTACTGGGCATCTCTTGCCGCGTACCCGGCCAAATTTGGAACTTCCGCATCCGGCAGACCGATCCGGATCAGCCATTTTTTAAGCACCCCTGGCTCATCAAACAGGCCGTGGATGTAGGTGCCCAAAACCCGGCCGTCTTCTGATGCACATCCGTCCCTAAAATTAACGACTTCGCCATTCTGTTCAATCACCGTAAGCCAGCCGGTCCCGCCGATAATTTCCGTCCGGCCCATGTGGATCTCATAGCCGGTGCCCTTGCTTTCATCCCATTTAAACCGCGCCCGGGTGGTGGTTTTGGGGGCGGTGAGCCGCGTTTTCACGGGCAATAGGCCGAGACCGTTCATTTCTCCGGACTCGCCTTCCAGGCCGTCGGGATCGGAAATGTCTCGCCCCAGCATCTGGTAGCCGCCGCAAATCCCCAGCAGATGCCCGCCCCGATCATAATACCGCCGGATGTGATCCGCCCATCCCAGATGTTTCAGCCAGTTTAAATCCGCCCGGGTGTTTTTCGAGCCCGGGAGGATCACCGCAGAAAAGCCGGAAAGATCCTGCGCCTGCTCCAGAAAATGCACACTCACGCCGCCTGCCGCATCCAGGGGATCAAAATCCGTAAAATTGGATATGTGCGGCAGCCGGATAACAGCGATGCCGGGCGCTTCAATGGCAGCCCCGGCCACCGTTTTCGGCCGTTCAATCACCACCGAATCCTCGGCCTCGATCCGGATGTGGTCAAACCAGGGAATCACGCCGAAACAGGGCTTTCCGGTCTTTTGCGTCAGCCATCGAACGCCCTCGTCAAAAAGGCTCGCATCCCCGCGGAAGCGGTTGATGATAAACCCCTTGATCTGATCCCGCTGCTCCGGGGCCAGGCATTCCAGGGTCCCCACGATCTGGGCGAACACCCCGCCCTTATGGATATCCGCCACCAGCACCACCGGCGCATCCGCATGGGCGGCGATGCGAAGATTGACGAAATCATGGGCCATTAAGTTCACCTCGGCGCAGGAGCCCGCTCCCTCCATAATCACCGCGGCATACTGCGCCCTCAGACGATCCAGGGCGTCTGCGGCAATGGCGAAAAGATCATTTTTGGCTGTGTAATACTCCCGGGCCTGCTGGTTGCCCACAGCCTTTCCCAAAACCACCACCTGGGAGCCGCTCTCGCCTGTGGGCTTTAAAAGCACGGGGTTCATATTGACGTGCGGGGCCAGGCGGCAGGCCTCGGCCTGCACAATCTGGGCGCGTCCCATTTCCAGCCCTTCCGGCGTCACCCCGGAATTGTTGGACATGTTCTGGGCCTTATACGGCGCCACCCGCACGCCGCGGTCAGCCAGCACCCGGCACATGGCAGTGGCCAGCACGCTTTTTCCCACATCCGATCCCGTGCCCAGAAACGCCAGGCAGGGTGTTTTTTTTGTATCCGCACGCATTTAAAAATCCGCTTTAAATAATCGCCTTTTTTGATGCCATATCATTTTTTCGTGTCAAGCGAACCATACTTTTTTATTGACAGCAATCCTGTTTTTGCATAAATAAAATTTTTTAGGAAAATTAAAGATGCCAGCATCAGCCATTGCCGAAGCATGGCAAGATGCCGAAACAGACATAAACAATAAAGCCACGAAGGTTAAGACGGATGGATATCTGCGCTTTCTTTCGTGGCTTTTTTGCTTTAAAGCGCGGCCGGCTGTCAGTTTAGCGCCTGGATGCAACCAAGACCTCTCCTTTCTCCCCTTTACCCCCAAAGGTTTCAATGCATCCAGGCGCTAATTAACCATTCTGAAAAACCGGGAAAAATTTATCCTCCTGCCGCCGGCATGGGGAAAAAGGATCAGCCAAACGATGCATCATAAACAAGAAAAACTGTTTCCCATACGAAGGCCTGGGATCGGACTGTTTTTACTGCTCGCTGTCCTGTGCATTCTGTCCGCGAACCAGGCAGCCGCAGAGGGTGAAACCGGCAAAAAGATCGAAAAAGATACCAATGACGACGGCAATATTGACCGGATCTCTTTTTTTGATGAAAAAGGCCGCATCCGGCGGCTTGAGATGGATACCAACAAAGACGGCCGAATGGATCAATTCCAGTTTTATGAAGCGGAAACCATCGTCCGCCTTGAAAAAGACAATGATTACGACGGCCAGATTGACTCCATCGACTATTTTACCGACGGCCGGCGCATCCGCCAGGAACGCTTTAGTGAAAACCGGGAAATCAACCGCGTCATCTACTTTGATGAAAATGAAAAACCCCTGAAAATGAAGGCCGACACCAATGACAGCGGGTTTTTTGACACGATCTATTATTTTGAAGATGGCGCACTGAATTTTTCCACCAAGGACACGGATGAAAACGGCCGCATTAATATCTGGCAGACCTATCATTCTGATTTGCCGCTAAGCCGCCTGGCAGATCAGAATGAAGACGGCCGACTAGAGCAAGTTTTCCTCTATGATAAAAACGGCCAGCCGGCCGAGAGCCGGCATGATCTGTCCGAAGACGGAAGGATGGAGACGACCCGCTATTATGACAACGGCGAGGTTTCTATTCAGCAGAAGGATACCGATGATGACGGCCGGATGGATTCAATCACCATTTTTGAAAACAGCGAGCCCATCCGTCAGAAAAAGGACGCCAATCTGGACGGGCGGTTTGACATATTCACCCGGTTTGAAGCCGGCCAGCCAATCACCCAGGAAAAGGACAGCAATCATGACGGCACCCGCGATACCTTCACGTGGTTTGACGCGGAGAGCCAGGTCAAACGGATTGAAGAGGACTCCCGGCATACGGGTCATATCGACCGCATCCGCTTTTTTGAAGACGGCAAACAGATACGCATGGAATATGATGCGGACGGCGACCGGTTTCTGGAAACCGTAACCTATTTTAAAGACGAAAAAATCCACCGGCAGACCCGGGATGATAACCAGGACGGCACGCCGGATACCACGGTCTTTTTCAATGAAGACGCGGAAAAAGAAAAAGTCGAAAGCGATACGACCTATAACGGGGCCGTGGACACCTGGCAGTTCTATGAAAACGGACAGCTGACAAAGGTTGAAAAGGATGAAAACGGCGACGGTGAAATTGACCTCCGCGCTATTTATAAAAATGAAGAAAAACAAAAGATTGTCAAGGACTCCGACCATGACGGGCATTTTGAAATCACCCAGTGGTTTGACCGGCCCGAATGGGCCATGGTCATGGAGCAGGACGCGGATGCGGACGAGCAGCCCGAAGCCCGGTTCTGCTACCAGGACGGGGTATTAAGGCGAAAAGCCATAGATGAGGACGGGGATGGGCGCATGAACTACCGCGAGTATTATGATGCCGCGGGAAAGCTGACCAAGGCCGTGGAATACGCGCAAAACACCGATGACTCGGACCTGGTATGGTTTTATGATGAGGCGGAGAACCCCATCCGGGCGGAAAAGGACAAAGATGGAGACGGCCAAACCGACGTCTGGTTCTATTACACCGAGCGACGTGTCACCCGGGTCGAAGAGGACACCAACGGCGACGGGGCTCCGGACCTCTGGGAGCACTATGATGAATCCGAGGCCCTGGTGAAAACGGAAAAAGATCTCGACTACGACGGCAAACCGGATATCGTGGAAGAAGAAGAAGAGGGTGCTGATACCAGCACTTCAAAACAAATCAGCGAATAATCCATATAAACTTGATAGATTCGTAAAAAATGAAGGATTTTCAAGTTTGCCGCAGATACAAGGAAAATGATGTCGAGCTATAGTTACCTATGCGAGACAACATTTGACGCAGTAGATGCGGTGAAATTGGAAATTCTTGAGGAGGATCAATGATCGAATTCTTAAGCAAAGGCGGGGTGCTGGTCATCCCGATCCTGCTCTGCTCCGTGCTGGCGCTGGCTATCTTCGCCGAGCGGCTGATCCATTTTACCCGGCTGAGAAGCCGGGGCGCGGGACTTACGGAAAAAGTTGTGGCGCTGATCCGGCAGGGTAAGGACCAAACCGCCTACGACACGGCCGTTAACAGCCGCTCACCCATGGGCCAGGTCCTGGCCCAGGCCATGGGAGTCAGAAACCAGGACCGGGATATGCTCGAATCGGTGATTACCCATGCCACGGACACGGAAGTCCGGAAGCTGTCCTCATACACCCAGGCGCTGGCCACCATCGGCAATGTTGCGCCGCTTTTGGGGCTTTTGGGCACGGTCATCGGCATGATTAAAGCCTTTATGGTCATCCAGCAGATGGGCGGCAAAGTCAATGCCGCGGTTCTGGCCGGCGGCATCTGGGAGGCCATGCTGACCACCGCGCTGGGCCTGGCCGTGGCGCTGCCCACCATGGTTGCGCATTCTTATGTGCTCTCCCGCATAGAAAAATATGAGGCCAAGCTTCAGGAAGGTTCGGTGGCCTTCCTCAAAGCGATCACCGCCAAGCAATAGCAAGGAGCCGATCGATGGCATTAACCTTTAAAAAACGCGAACCATACCAAATCCAGGCGCCGCTGACCTCGCTGATCGATATCGTCTTCATGCTGCTGATCTATTTCTTGCTGACCACGAATTTTATGGTGGATGAAGGCATCAAGGTCAAGCTGCCCCAGGCCAAGGCGTCTGCGCCCCAGGTGCAGAAAGAGATTACGATTTATGTGGATGAGTCCGGACAGGCCTATCTCATGGACCAGCCGGTGGCACTTGATCAATTGTTCACCCGCCTTAAGAACATGATCGGCAGCGACGAGAACCGCCTCGTGGTGGTCAAGTCCGACCGCCGGGTAATTTTGAACAAGGCCGTCAAGGTCATGGATATTGCCAAGGCCGCAGGTGCCGGTAGATTGTGTCTGGCGACGGAAAAGGAATTTTAACCGGTGACGGCTGAAAACGGCAAAAAACAGCCCAACTGGGTCCTCCGCGGCATGCTGGTGATTTCCCTGGGCATCCATGTGGTGATCTTTATGCACATTGCCGGGCTTTACCGCTCCAATGCTTTGAATGTCATTGAACTGACGGTAAGGGAAGAAGAGCCGCCGGCGAGGTCCATTCCGCGGCCCCGGATGCGCCACAAAACCCCGCAGGTAAATGATGTCAAGAAAATCCAGGTGCCCAAACCGCATATGCCGAAGATGAAGATGGATCAAATTGAGGCCGACAGCCCGGATACCATTACCGAGCAGATTGCCATGCCCGATACGTCCGGGCTTTCCGCCGATGTCGCGGAGTGGTCGCCGCCCGGAGCGGCCAACTATCTGACCAAGGGTGATTACTTTGACATGCTGCGGCTTAAAATCGAAAGCAAGAAAAAATATCCCCCATCCGCCCAGAAAAGGCAGATCGAAGGCCGGGTGGTGGTCGGCTTTACTATTGATCCGGACGGCCGGGTCACATCGGCTGAAATCGTCCGGTCCTCGCGGCATTCAGCCCTGGATCGGGCGGCGCTTGACGCGGTCAAATCGGCGGCCCCCTTTCCCCGGCCGCCATCAAAAATGTTTGACGGGCCGCTTGAGATGAAAATCACCATCATGTTTGAACTGACATGAAAAACAGTCTAAACGGCGACGGCCTGAAACGCGAGATCGGCCTTTTTACCGCCACCGTGCTGCTTATCGCCAACATGGTGGGAACCGGGATTTTCGCCACTTCCGGCTACATTATGACCGAGCTGGGCCATCCCCTGACCCTGCTTTTGTGCTGGCTTTTCGGCGGCCTTTTTGCGCTTTGCGGGGCGCTGTGCTACGGCGAACTGGGGGCCCGGTTCCCGAGGGCCGGCGGGGAAATCAAAAACCCGCAGAAAAACATCCGCGTCTCCCTGGCGGTCGGCACCCTGGCCGTGATGGGCCTCTACCTTTTGATCAACGCGGTCTACATCTATGCCATGCCCGCTGCTGAGATGCGCGATGTGCTGGATATTGGGGCCAAAGCCGCGGTTAATTTGTTCGGCGATCAGATCAGCCGGTATTTCAGCGCGGCGGTTTCCCTGGGCATTCTCTCGGTGTTAAGCGCCATGATCATGACCGGCCCCCGGGTCTATTATGCCATGTCCAGGGACGGGGTATTTTTTACGCCCTTTGCCCGGGTCAACAAAAAGCGCCATACACCGGCCGCCTCCATTTTTCTGCAGGGAGCCATTGCCGTTTTCCTGGTGTTGACCTCTGTTTTCAATGCCCTTCTGATCTATATCGGCTTTACCCTATCCATTTTTGCCGTCCTCACTGTTATCGGCATGATATGGCTGAGATACCGCCGGCCGGACCAAAGCCCCGCCTATAAGACGTTTGGCTACCCCATCACCCCGCTTTTGTTTATATTCGGCAATCTCTGGATTATCATATACTCTGTCAAGAGCCGGCCGCTCAGCACCTTGTTCGGTCTGGCCACGATTGCCGAGGGCATCCTGCTTTATCTCTACCTCAACAAAAGAACAATGGCATTTAACCGTGGAGAAAACAGTTGACAAACTTCTTTCTGAACGGATATGAAATAAAATTTAAAACAATGAGCTGAAGCTCTTTTTAAGCGGTTTTTAAAACGCACCATCCGAACATAAACAACTTGGGCCACGAAGGTCTGCTTTTTTCCGTACAAACGGAAAATGCGTCTTTCGTGGCCTTTTTTTTGCCCGAAAGACCTGTGGATCATTTTCCCGGCCCGCCGATGCAGGCGATTCCGGGATTTTAGACGAAAAAGGAGTACAGGCATGAAGGGCTTGAAGGCTTTAACAGTAATGATTTTATGGGCGATTATGGTGCTGCCGGCGGATTCGGTTTTTGCCGGGGAAAAACAGACGCGCTACCGCCTGGATGACGTGGTTGTATCAACCTCCCGATCAGAGGTGACGCCGAGTGATGCGCCCCGGAGCATCAGTGTGATTTCGGAAGAAGAGATCATGGCCACCCCGTTTGACAGGGTTGAGGATATTCTCCGGTTTTCCGCGGGCATCCAGGTAACCCAGCACCACGGGCAGCAGACAAGCGGCATTGCGGGCCATCTCACCATGCGGGGAACCGGGCGCAACCGGGTTTTGATGATGCTTGACGGCGTTCCCCTAAACGACAATTTCAGCAACACCATCGCCTGGGTGGCCTGGGGCCTGATCCCCAAGGAAAGCATCGAGCGGATCGAAATTCTGCGGGGGCCTTCCTCCGCATCCTACGGCTCCGAAGGACTGGGCGGCATTGTCAACATTATCACAAAAAATCCGGACGAAAACCGGGAAACCAGCGTACGGGCAAAAGCAGGCTCTGCCAGCACCTATATCGGCTCCGGACTGCATTCCCAAAAATTCGAGCGGTTTGGGTTTCTGCTTTCAGGTGCCTATGAGGACAGCGACGGATTTTACATGATCGATCCGGAGGGTATTGAAGAATACACGCAGAGGCGATACCGTGAAATCGGCAAGGGATTCGGCAAAGTCACCTATTCCCCGGGGGAGAGGACCGATATCTCTTTTAGCGGCTTGTATTATGACCATGAAATGGGAAAAGGCCGGGACTATTTCTATGATGACCTGACTCTGGACCAATACCGCCTCGGCATGACCCATCGCGGGGATTTAATGAATTGGAAAGCCGTGGCTTATTTAAATCGGGGGGATAAAACAGCCTACCAGGACGTAAAGGAAAAAGGGGAGTTCCGACCCGACCGCAATGAAAGATTCCCTGATAATAAAGTATGGGGGGCGGAAATCCAGAACACCCTGCCGTTGTTCGAAACGGCAGAACTCACAACCGGCGTGGCATTTAAACGGGTGTCAATGGGCTACAAGGAAATTCAGCTGGTTAATTTTGACCGGGATGTCAACGCTTCCGGAGAGCAGCGGTTCATATCGCCTTTTGTTGAAGGAACCGCGCGTTTTATGGACGACCGGCTTGTCGTCAATGCCGGGCTTCGCTACGACAATGTGCGCAATTATGACGGAAAGGCAAAGGATGCCGATCCCTTCAGGGGCAGAGCGCCCTATGATGAAACCTATGACTCCGAGACATGGGACAACTTCTCCCCGAAGATAGGCCTCGTTTATCACCCGGATGAGCTGACAACCCTGAGAACATCCTTTGTCTATGGGTTTCGAACGCCCACTTTGTTTGAGCTCTACAAACCGCACGTGCGGGCCGGCGGTCGTTTTCTGCGGCGCGCCAACCCGGAACTGGACCCTGAAGAAATCCAATCCTGGGAAGCCGGTGCCGAGCGCGTCTTTTTCGACAGTCTATGGCTCCGGGCGACCTATTACCACTCACAAGTATCGGATTATATTGAAAGCGCAACGATCGCTTTCAATGAAGATACCGGCGCCAGGGATACGGAGAACCAGAACAAGGCAGAAGTCGAAATCAACGGGGTTGAAACCGAGCTGGAATATTTTATCGGCCGCGGCCTGAGCACCTTTTTCAATTACACCTATAACCTCTCCAAGATAGAAGATGATGATGAAAACCCGGACCGGGAGGGCAATTATCTGGCCGGCGTCCCCCGGCATAAATTCCGCTCCGGCATCACCTATCAAAACCCGGCTATCATTAATGCATCCGTTATGCTAAGGCATGACCGGCACATATACACAAACGACCTGAATACAGATAAAGCACCCAACTATACGACCATGGACATTTCATTATGGCGCCGGGTTTTTGACCTTGCGACCCTGCGGTTCACCATTGAAAACGCAACGGATGAGACGGAATATATTGAAGACGGAAGGATTTATTACGGCTCCGTACAATTTGATTTTTAAAAAAAGGAAAATTACAAATGCGATTGCTAAGCAAACTGCTAATATTTGTGCTGCCGGTGCTGCTTTTAAGCGTGCCGGCTTTCGGCCATCACCTCTGGGTCTCTGCTGAGGATGGAAGTTACACGGTCAACCGCGGCATCATTTCGGAGCGCACTTCCGCCTATGATCCCGCCTGTGTTGAGGCAATCAATGCGTATGGTCAAGACGGCGCGCCGCTTTCAATAGAGCGCATCAATGACGCCGAACAGGTGCGTTTTCAAACAGAGGCCCCGGCTGCAATGGCCAGTGTGGTCAGCAAATGGGGGGACCGTGTCAACACCACGCGCGGCAAGAAACTGATGAGCCGATCGGAAGCTGAAGAGGCGGGGTTGACCGTGATCAGCGCGTTTTTTTCAACCCATTTTTCAATAGCCCTTTTTAAGCCCTCCGATCAGAACACCAGGCCGCTGGGCCTGAAGTTTGAAATCCTGCCGCTTGATAATCCCCTGGCGGCCAGACCGGGCGAGGCGGTCTCCTTTAAGCTTTTATTCGACGGCAAGCCACTGGGTCAGGCTGCTGTTTACACGCTGGATGACCGGGAGATCAAAACCGATAAAAACGGGGTGGCCCGCATCGCCTTTGAAAAAAACGGCGTCCACCTCCTTTATGCCAGTCACCAGAGCCCTGCGAAAAATGACAGCGGACTGGATTATTTGAAATTTATGACATTTTTAACATTTGAGGTAAAATAATGAGGCGATTGATTGTATTGGCATTTGCCATGATCTGGATGACCGTCCTGCCTGAAGGCGCGGCCGCCCATGGCACGGATTACCGCGTCATCGAGGAAACGCCGGTGATTGCTGCGGAATTCTTCTATTCGGACAAAAAGCCCATGCGCTATGCTGAAGTGCTGGTCTTCAGTCCCGAAAACGACGTGGTTGAATATCAAAACGGCCGAACCGATCAAAACGGAAGGTTTGCCTTCTATCCGGAAATGCCGGGTAACTGGCTGGTTAAAGTTAACGACGGCATGGGCCATGCGGTCCGGGCAGAGATCAGCGTCAAGCCCGCCGAAACTGCCGGGGGCACCGCTGAAGTCCCGGCGGAACCAAAAAGGCAGCCGACTGCGGACGCATCAATGATAATGAAAGCCCTGCTGGGATTGAGCCTGCTGCTGAATCTTTTTTTGGGAATGTATGCGTGGAAAAGCAATCACTGAAAAATCAGGGCGCATTAACTAAGGATTTCCGGGAAACGGATGAAAAATGGCTGGATCTGTTCATCTCCGGCAAATGCGCAAAGCAACTAAAAACGCAGCTTTTTATAACATTGTCAAGGGGTTAACTCGATGCATATATCCGAAGGGGTTTTATCCGCCCCGGTGCTGGCTTCGGGCGCGGCCTTTGCCGCCGCGGGCATTGCGGTGGGACTAAAAAAACTTGATAATGACCGCATTCCGCAGGCCGGTATCCTGGCGGCGGCATTTTTCGTGGCCTCGCTGGTGCATGTGCCCATCGGCCCATCCAGCGTGCACCTGGTGTTAAACGGCATCGTGGGGCTGCTGCTGGGCTGGGCCGCCTTTCCGGTCATTGCCGTGGCCCTGGTGCTGCAAGCCGTCTTGTTCCAATTCGGCGGCATCACGACCCTGGGGGTCAATACCCTGATCATGGCCGGTCCGGCAGTGGCCTGCTACTATCTCTGCGGGCCGTTTGTCAAAAAGGGAAATACCATCGCCCTGGCCGGGGCGTTTGCCTGCGGCGCCCTGGCCATCCTCTTGTCAGCGCTGTGTGTGGCCGGCGCGCTGGTGCTGACGGGCGAAGCTTTTATTGAAATCTCAGTCGCGCTGGTAGGCGCCCATATTGTGGTTATGTTGATTGAAGGCATTGTCACCATGTTCTGCGTGGCGTTTTTAAAAAAGGTACAGCCGGAGATGCTGCCAATGGCCCAAACCCGGGGAAAAATCCCGCAAGGAAAACCTTAAATTCATGATCAGCGAGACCTTTGCATTCGGCGACAGCCCGGTCCATCGCCTGGATCCCCGGCTTCGAGTTGTTTTCGCGGTGCTGTTCAGCGTGTTGACCGCGATATCCAACCGCTTTCCCGCGGTATTTTTTGCCCTGTTTCTGGCGGTCTGCCTGGTGGGCTTATCCCGGATTCCGGTAAAAAAGGTTCTGGTCCGGCTGGCCCTGGTAAACGGCCTGGTATTGTTTATATGGCTGGTTCTGCCCTGGACGTATGAAGGCACGCCGGCCTTGGAAATCGGGCCATTGGTCGGATCGTTAGAGGGGATACGGCTGTGCGCCCTTATCACAATAAAATCCAATGCCATCATTTTAGCCCTGATTTCCCTCATATCCACCATGCCTGTTGCCACGCTGGGCTATGCGCTGCATCATCTGCGCCTGCCGGACAAGCTCGTGTATCTCCTTTTGATGACATACCGCTATATTTTCGTCATTGAAACCGAATACCAGCAGCTGGCCCGGGCGGCCCGCGTGCGCTGCTTTACGCCCGGCACCAACCTGCACACCTACAAAACCTATGCCTATCTGGTGGGGATGCTGTTTGTCCGCGCTTCAGCGCGCGCCCAGCGGGTGCACCAGGCCATGGTCTGCCGGGGATTTGCCGGCAGGTTCTATTGTCTGCATGAATTTGCCTTTAAAAAATCAGACTGGCGCTGGGGCGTGGGCATGGCGGTCGGTTTAATCGCACTGGGAGGACTCGAATGGGTGCTGATCATTTAGTCATCGATTTGGAAAATATCCGTTTCACCTATCCGGACGGCCGATCCGTGCTTAAAGAGTTGTCTTTTAAACTGGCCGAGGGCGCCCGGGCCGGGCTTATCGGCCCAAACGGAAGCGGCAAAACCACCCTTCTGCATATGCTTATGGGGCTCATACCGCAAACTGAGGGTACTATCCGCCTTTTCGGGCGGGAAATGCAGTCGGAGACGGATTTTCGCGAATCCCGAAAAAAAATCGGCCTCGTTTTCCAGAACGCCGATGACCAGCTGTTTTCCCCCACGGTTTTGGAAGACGTGGCGTTCGGTCCTTTAAACCTGGGGGCCGGCCCTTCAGAAGCCAAAGAGATAGCGATAAAGACCCTCAATGATCTCAATCTAACCGGTTTTGAGGACCGGATCTCCTACCGGCTCTCCGGCGGTGAAAAAAAACTGGTGGCCCTGGCCACCGTTCTTGCCATGGACCCGGCGGTGCTTGTCATGGACGAGCCGACCACCGGCCTGGATGAAGAAACCAACGACCGGATTGTCAACATCTTAAATACGCTCGACAAGACCCTGCTCATTGTCTCCCACGAATATGACTTCCTCGCCCGCACAACCCGTAATTTTTTTAGCATGCGGCAAGGCCAGGTCTTTGATGCAGGAGATTCCAGCAAACTTCACACACATATCCATGCACATATAGAAGGCGGCTTGCCCCATAAGCACCGAAACCTAATTAAATGAAGCGAATCCTGACCCTCTGCTTCAACAGTAAAGAGCCGATACAGGCAGTTTAATAAAGGAATACGTATGCAGGCTTCATTAAAAGGCAAGACGGCTATTGTAACCGGATCATCTCGCGGGATAGGAAGAGCAATAGCTCTGAAACTCGGTCAATTTGGAGCCTCAGTTGTGGTTGGGACAAAATCAGGGGACAGCAAAATCACTATTTATTTTTTTTCGGTCTTCGCCCCGGTTTTTTGGGCTTCAAAGGCCGGTCTAAAAGTCTCTCAGTCAGTCCAGTCCCTTTCTTTGTCAATAACCTCCCCACAATACTCCCAATCAATCACAATCACATGCAAAAAATCATCTATTGACATAGCGATTGAGCATGTATAGATTGTTAATACAATATAATATTATTGACGGAGGGTTCAAAGTGAGTACGCAAATGATTGTTCGAATCGATCCTGAACTAAAGGCAAAACTTAACAGTTTCGCGCGTACTGACGGAAAAAACGTCAGCCAGGTAGTCCGTGAACTTGTGGAAGCCTATGTGAAAGACCGTGATATCGGCGCCTATGTGGATGATCTGTGGAATCGGGTCGGCAATAAACTTAAAGCAAAAGGTTCCGGCCCTGACGACATCCAGCGGATCATTGATGATGTGAGAGCCGGCAAATGATCAAGGTCGTAGTGGATACCAATGTATTTGTTTCTTCTTTTTTTGGCGGAAATCCCCGAAAAATTATTGATTTATGGAGAGACGGAACGATTCATCTGTGTCTTTGCAGAGAAATTATAGGCGAATATATTGAAGTGCTCCAGCGCATGGGACTCCAAGATGAAAAGGAACTTGAGGAACTGCTGGATCTATTTGCCAAGGGTTTCCATGTCGTCTTTACAGCACAACCACCCACGCTTCAAGTGATTGATAAAGATCCGGATGATAATAAGTTTATCGAATGCGCCGTGGCATTAAAAGCCGCCGCCGTCATTTCCGGAGACAAGGCCGTTCTTGATGTAAAAAATTACATGGGAATTAAATTTCTTACACCAAAAAAGTTTCTGGATTTATTTATCAAAAAATAAAGACCATTCATTTCATTCACGAAGAATACGGATATTTTCCTGTCTGACGGTAAAACCGATTTCGTCCAGGTATTCCAGAACCACGACGGCCTGAGACCGGCCATAGCCAAAAACGGTTTGGCAATCCTGCATGGAAAAACAGCCGTTTTGGTGGATAAAGCGCTGCAGGCGATCCTTTATATTCGCAATGGCCCAGGGCGTGATAAATCGTCTGTCATCTAAAAGGATCAACTGATTTTTCGATTTCAGGTGCCACAGCAATTTTTCCACTGTTTTTTTGCCGAATTTGTTTTGGTGGATTTTGCAGAAGTGGCCGGCGGTGATGGCAAAGTCCATCAATAGCCTTTGCAGCTTTTGTTGATCGGCGGATAATTGCATGGCCTGGTCCGGCATTTGGTAATGCCCGTTTGAAAACAAGAGCCGGCCCTGGCTGTAGAGCGTTTCCAGTACGGATCGAAGCACGGCCGATGATATACTGGTTTCCATTGAGTCGGCGATCTCATTAACAGAAAACTTTGATTTCAGTGTTTTTTTGGCAAGCCGGCATTCTATCGTTTCGATAACCAGTTGCAGAAAAATGCGGCAATTTTGGGTTCCCAGTTGTTCATCGATCCATCTCCTTTAATCCTGATTTGTACAAACTGTTTGTGGTGTTTGCCGGAATTCGGCATCCCGGATCATGGCCATGATCTGCTCGTCCTCAAACCCCTTGAGCCGGATGGCCCCGGAACGGCAGGAAGCAACACAGGCGCCACACCCTTTGCTAAATGAAATTAATCTCTTAAAAAAACGTCAGACAAAACGCATTCAACCCGAAGCCATTGGCAATGCTTGCATGAACGGCGATTTCGATCGGAATTTGGATACCGGTGGCGGGGCCTGTCTGACATGTCAAAACAGGCCCCAAGAAAATGAGCACCTAAAGACGAGGGGCGGCAAGCCGATTCCTTAGCCCGTGCATGCGCCTACCAATCCCGGGTAGATATGCGGTGGCGCGCTCATGTAAAGCCGGGGAATCGTCTTATTCTCATGAGGGGTTTTCTAATTGCGGAAAATCATTTTTAATTCTTTTGAAAGGACGCGACGTGCCAAAAAAGTGCATTCTGCTATTACTGGACGGTCTGGGCGACCGCTCCTATGAAAGCCTTGGCGGACAGACGCCGCTGCAGGCAGCCCATACCCCGACCCTGGATAAGCTGGCAGCAGATGGTTCCAGCGGACTTTATCATCCCACCGTCCAGGGGCAGGCGCTGCCCAGTGAAAATGCGCATTTTTCCCTTTTCGGCTATGATATGGCGGATTTCCCCGGGAGGGGCGCTTTGGAAGCGCTGGGCGCCGGGGTTGATTTATTACCCTCCGATGTTGCGCTGCTGGCCCATTTTGCAAGCATTTCCCAGAGAAACAGGGTCCTTTGGCTCGATAACGAAAAGCCGGATGTGGATGCGAAATCGCTGGCCGGTTTAAACGATTGTATGTCATTTTTTGAAAGTGACGACGTGGCTGCGTCGTTTCATTCCACCGGGGGGATTCGCGGTATCATAAGGCTTCGCGGAGACGTATCCCCGTTTGTCACCGATTCGGATCCGATTACGGCCGGGCGTCCCCTGTCGGCTGTGCTGCCCTGGCAGGACTGCGGAGAGGACATGGCGGCCGCCCATAGAACAGCCAACGCGCTTCGGGGCTACCTGGTGTGGGCTTATGGGCGGCTTTCCGCCCACAAAGTAAATCATGCCCGGAAGCAGAAGGGGCAGGCGCCGGTCAATGGCCTTGTCAGCCAGAGGGCCGGCCGCTTAAAAAAGGTGGTTCCCTTTCGCCGAAAGTATGGGCTGCGGGGCCTTAGCATGGCATCGGGGCTGGTTTACCAGGGACTTGGCACATACCTCGGCATGGATATTAAAAAGGCAGCGGACACCGATGATGCCGGAGCCGATATCGAAGGCCGCCTGCGGACGGCCTTTGCCGGTATCAAGGACTATGATTTTTTCCATATACATACCAAAACCCCGGATGAAGCCGCTCATGAAAAGGACCCCATGCTGAAAAAAACGGTGATTGAATCGCTGGATGCAGGGATCGGCCGGGCTATCAGCCCGATGATGGATGACCCGGATATCCTCCTTGTGGTGACCGCAGACCACTCCACCCCGAGCGGCGGGCCCCTGATTCATTCCGGAGAAAGTGTTCCCCTTATCATGGCCGGCAGAGGGGTCAGAAAGGATACCGTATGCCGGTTTGATGAAATTCATGCCGCCCATGGCGCGCTGGGCGGGCTGCGGGGAAAAGAAATCATGTATTTGATCCTTAATCATCTGGATCGCGCCAAGCTTGGCGGACTTATGGATACCCCGGCGGACCAGCCATACTGGCCCGGGGATTATGAGCCGTTTCGCGTGGATTTTTCTTGAAATGTAAAATGCGGGTGAACCGATGAATAATACGCTTCAAACCAACGGGGCCGCAGCTTTTGATGTGGGCGTCATCCATGGCCGTTTTCAGATACTGCACAATGATCATCTGAAATATCTGCTGGCCGGGAAAGAAAAATGTGCGCATCTGGTCGTCGGCATCACCAATCCGGATCCGGTGCTGACCAAAACGGAGAACAGCGCCCCGGGCAGAGATGATCCGGCTGCCAATCCGCTTACCTATTATGAGCGCCAGCTTCTGGTCAGAACCGTTTTCCGCGAGCAGGGCATTTCTTCTGATGCATTTTCGATCGTGCCGTTTCCCGTTAATTTTCCCGACCTCTACAAGTATTACGTGCCCATGGACGCCGTGTTTTTTCTGACCATCTATGACGAATGGGGAAAAAGAAAGCTGGGGTATTTTTCCGACCTAGGCTTGGCCACGCATGTGCTTTGGGAGGTGCCGCCGGAGAAAAAGGGCTTGAGTGCCACTGATATTCGAACGCGAATGCTCGAAAAAGCGCCCTGGACCCACCTTGTGCCGCCGGCTGCGGCAAGACTTCTTACAGATTGGGATATCCGTGAACGCCTGGTCTATCTGACCCAGTAATCATAAATTAAGGCTTCAATCATTTGAAGGGATACGGATAATGCGGCCGGCAGAATTTCTCCAAGAACAGCACCAATAATACAGTTTTACCGCTTCCTTTTCTGATTTCCGTTTAGAATCACCTGCTTCTGCTTCTCCTTGCCGGCGGCTGTTTTCTCAACGAAAATGGGGCGGCCGGACGGCCAATCAGCCTCGGTGTGATACATCAGGGTGGCGATGGTTGACGGCGACGGGGTAAAAATCTGAACCTGCTCGGGCGTAAATTTAAGTTCAGTGCGGGCGAAATCCTTCAAACGCTGCATGTCTTTCAGGGTGCAGCCCGGGTAGGCGGCGATAAAATAACAGGTCAGAAACTGCTTTTTCCCTATTTGTCGGTTCTTTTTATGAAACCATTGGATAAATTGCCGGGTCTTTTCAATGTCCGGCTTTCCCATAAGCGACAGGATATGATCCTCTGAATGCTCCGGGGCGATCTTTAACTGGCCGGAGATGTGATGCTTGATCAGGGTTTCAAGATATCTATTCCCCTGATTGCGATCTGCCAGGATCAGGTCATGGCGGATGCCGGAGCCCACAAAGACCTTTTTGACGCCCGGAATTTTACGGATTTTCTCAAGGAGGCGCACCTGGCGGGTGTGATTGACCGGCATGTGCTTACAGGGCTCGGGCGTCAGGCAACGCTTGTTCCGGCAGGCCCCCTTTTCCAGCTTGCGCTTGCATTCAAAGCCATACATGTTGGCGGTCGGGCCGCCCACGTCCTGAATAATGCCTTTAAACTTTAGATGTTCGGTCAATTCCCGGGCTTCCCGCAATATCGAGGCCTCGCTTCGCCCTATAATTGTGCTCCCCTGGTGCACGGCAATGGCGCAGAAATGACATTCACCGTAGCAGCCCCGGTGGGTGGTGATGGAAAACCGGATGGTGTCCATGGCCTTGACGGCACCGAATGATAGATAATACGGGGCCACCTCGCGCTCATATCCGGCCTCGTAAATTCGGTCCAGTTCATCCGTGCTTGGCAGCACCTGCGGCGGATTGTGGACCAAGCAGCGGGTATCCTGCTGCTGCACCAATCCCTTTGCAGAAACCGGGTCATTGTTCTCATAAAAGGCCTGAAACATGCTTTGAAACGCCGATTGATCGGTTTTCACCGCTTCATGGCCGGGCAGTTCAATAAATCCCGCAGGCTTTTTTCCTGAAATATAGCAGATCCCCCGGATATCGGTCACCGGTTCGGCGGCTGCCAGGCGCGCGGCCAGATCAAGTACCGTTTTCTCCCCCATGCCGTAGACCAGGAGATCCGCCTTGGCATCAAACAAAACCGAACGACGGATGCGGTTGGACCAGAAATCATAATGCGAGATCCGCCGCAGGCTTGCCTCAATGCCACCCAACACAATAGGGACGGTCTGTTTAAAATACCGGCGGATCAGGTTGGTGTAGACGATGGTGGCCCGGTCCGGACGGCGGGTGTTCTGCCCGCCGGCAGTCAGGTCATCTGCTTTGCGCGGCTTTTTGGTGGGCGTATAGTTGGCGATCATCGAGTCCATGCACCCGGCGGTGACCCCCCAGAAAAGGGCCGGCTCCCCGAGCCGGGCAATATCCGCATCCGAATCCTTGTCCGGCTGGGCGATGATGCCCACACGATAGCCAGCATTCACAAGGGTTTTCCCGATCACCGCCACCCCGATATGCGGGGCATCGATGTAGGTGTCACCCGTGATCAGGATCACGTCGAGGCGCTCCCAGCCCAGGGCTCTCATCTCTTTTTTCGTGGTGGGCAGAAACATGGGTTTCCCTTAAAAAGCGATTTATGCCGCCGCGTCGGTATTTTTGCAGAAAGTAACTTTTGATTCGTGCTCGTACTCGTAATCGGCATCGAATATTTTCGAGTACGATTACGAGTACCGTCCCGCTAACGCGGGACTGAGTACGATCAAGTGCCTTAAAAGTCGATTGTGTGATGACGCGTTTATCTTTTAACCGACCGGGACCAGAGATACAGCGCAATGCCCGCGGCGGTGGCGGCATTAAGGGATTCCACACAATCGCTGACCGGAATCGCGACGCTGTTGGCCCGCAGATGTTTCGGCAGCCCGGTTCCCTCAACACCGGGCAGCAGGCCAAAAGCGTCCGGAAACACAAATTCGGAAATATCTTTTCCTTCGCCGGATAAAGCCGCTATCGGCAGATCAGCGGGCAGATCCGCAATGGACGGCCCCTGGTAAAGGCTGGCATAGAGCACTGCGCCGCCGGAGGCCCGGATTGCCTTCGGATGATAGGGATGGGCGCTTTCAGCCAAAAGAACGATGGTTTTGACCCCAAAGGCCACCGCGGAGCGGATCACCGCCCCCACATTTTCTGGATCCTGAAACGGCACCAGAAGCGTGCAGCCGCCCGCAAACCCCTCCTTTACATCCCATTTGCCGATGCGCGGGGTGGTGACCAGAAGCAGCGGCGACTGGGTGCCGTTTACGTCAAGGTCCTGAAAAAGCCTGGGGCTTAACTGATACCAGGAGAGAGCGCCCGGCGCTTCTTCCGGCGACGGCAGATGCTCGCCTTCGGAGATCCAGGCATCGCAGCGGTCCGGAAAATCCCTCATAATCTCCCGGACCTGCTTGGCGCCCGCAATCAACGCCTTTTCCTGTTTTTTAATGCCCCGGCTGGTCAACAGTTTTTTGAGCTCCTTAAACGTATCGTTCTGCTCGCTTTCAATTTTGCGAGCCGCATGTTTGCTCATGGCCCTTTTCTCCTTCTCCCACCCCGGCGCATCAATCCGCCGAAAAACCACCAGGCGCCGGTGATGCGGAGTATCAGGAATCTGGTAGGATTGATTTATCAGCAGCGTATAGGATTGGTTGAACCGGTCGCCGGCAGCGGAAATCTCATCATCACAGGCCGGCCCCTTCATAAAGACGGCCAGTCCGTCCTCGGCCAGGCACCCGTTGATGCGCAAAAGGGTTTTTTCAATGGACTCCACCGCCCGGGTAATCACGCCGGATACGGGCCGGGCAAATTTCGAAGTAATGCCATGGCCGACCACTGATATACTCTCAAGATTCAAAGTAGTTATGACGGTTTCTAAAAACTCCGCCCGGTGCTGCCGGCTTTCCGCCAGGATGATTTCCAGGTCCGGAAATACGATTTTCAGAGGAATCCCGGGCATACCCGGGCCGGTGCCGATATCTAAAAGCGGCGACGGGAGCTTCACCATCTGGCCGGGCAGGATGGAATCCACATAGAGCTTTTGCACCATGTTGGTGAAATTATGAATCCGGGTGAGGTTTAACTCCGGATTGTAACGGCGCAGCAGGTTGTGATAGGACCATAACTGATGCAGCTGGGCATCGGACAGAAAAATCCCGGCGCCCTCCAGCAGCACGGCCATGTCGGTCTGGCTGTGTTTCTTGGTATTCTGAAATTTGGATGGTTTTTTCATCAATATTTCTCGATTTGACCCCCACTTTAAAAAATCAAGCTTAACGCAATTGACAATAATGTCAAAACAGCATTACTTTCCTATTATTACCTAACCAACTCAATCAAAAATCACCATTTTAAATATTTACTGAACAACTAATCCATGACGTCTTCTGATTCTTATTTCTTTATACCCAGCTGGCCGGTTTTTTATGAAGACAACCATCTCCTGACCTTATATAAACCGGCCGGCCTGCTGGTGCAGGCGGATCAGACCAAAGATCCGTCACTCCTGGAGCTTGCCAAGAGCTGGCTGAAACAGCGGCATGAAAAACCCGGCCGGGTGTTTCTGGGGCTGGTCCATCGCCTGGACCGCCCGGTGGCCGGCGTCATATTATTTGCCCGCACATCAAAGGCGGCCGGCCGGTTAAGCGAACAGTTCCGGAGCGGGATAGTGGAAAAAAAATACACGGCTATTGTGGAAGGCACTATCAGGCAGGCTGCCGGTCATCTGGTACATTCAATTGAGCGCATCAACGGCAGATCCAGCCGGATCATGGACCAGCCCACCCCGAAATCCCGGGAAGCCCGGCTTTCTTATCAGGTGCTTGATACCGGCCAATCAAAAAGCCTGGTTGAAATCAACCTGGAGACCGGCCGGCACCACCAGATCCGGGCCCAGTTTGCCCATATCGGCCATCCCGTGCTGGGCGACCTCCGCTACGGCGCAGGCGCGCCGCTTCCGGAAAAACAGATCGCCCTTTGCGCCACCGAACTCTCGATCCTCCATCCGACCCTCAAGGACACCCGAACATTTACCGCCCCTTACCCCCATTGCTGGCCCTGGCCGACCCTCGACGACGATCAAAACGCGCCGCCCTGGAACTGGTCGGCCATTGCCCCACAAATAAAACCCTATATCGGCTGATTCAATAAAGCTCCCAAAGAATAGAATTTTTCTATTTCTGCGCACCAAATCATAGATATTAACAATTTGTAATATAGAATTTTATGATGTAAACGATTTTTTTTAACTATGGCACGATACATTTGATCTAACCTAAACCCCACAAACCTTGGGCTTATCACACGGGGGGGGGCGTTGGCCGCATTTATCGGTCGGCACGGTGGCCGACCCTACGAAATGCCGGCATGCCTTCGAAGGGCAGGCCACCGTGCCTGCCTAAAAAACAGAACAATGAAAGGCGGGAGGTTATGAAGAATTTTTTTGCTACACGATGGGGAATCATTGGCGTCGGGGCGTTTATCGGTGCCGTCGCACCTACTTCAGCGTCAAGGGGACTGCCACGCCGGAGCTTAGCTTTTTCATGCATTATGCCGCCGACCGTATCGGCCAGCAAGGGCGCGACAATTCGGGAATGGGCCTGGGCACGGGACTGGCTGTCCGGGATGCCTGGGTGACATACAAGGTTTTGGGCAATGACCTGATGATCCAGGCAGGGCGCATGTATATTCCGTTTACCCGGAATTACGGGACCACCTCCACCAAGGCGCTTTTAACCACGGAGCTTGATTGGGGTCAGGGCGGCATCCGGAGCGGGATTTTTTATCCCAGCAAGGTTGGCCGGGATGACAGCGTCACCCTATGGGGCAATGTGCTTGCGGAAGTTGTTATGCCGGATGCAAGCGGGGCTGAGGACACCAATGTTTACGGCGCTGGGTTAAATTACTATATCAAGGGCCTGGCCAACAAGCTGACCGCTGAATACACGCGGGTGGACAGCGACAATGACGAGATCGGCGAAACCGATATCATTACGGTCCAGGCGGCCTTCGGTTTTTAGTAGAAAAATATCGGTTTGATATGGCTAAAATTCAGAAGGAACTTGAAGAAGCAATCAACGCATAGCTTTACATACAAGTCGAGTCCTGCTATACAGTTTGACATCAAAAACAAATTGTCAGAGTTCTTCCTTCAGACCTGCCAAACCATTTCCCATACGAGGAGACCATCATGAGCAGACATGTACTAAAGACCCCCTTATGCGATATGCTGGGCATTGAATACCCAATTCTGAGTGCCGGCATGGGCCCCACACTGATCGGCGAAAACACCGGCGCCCCGGTGGAGCTGGTGGTGGCGGTATCCGAGGCCGGCGGTCTGGGCGTCCTGGGCGGCAGCGGCTTTACCGTCGAAGAACTTCGCGAGGCCATTCGGGAAATCAAGGCCCAGACGGACAAGCCGTTCGGCGTGGATCTGCTGCTGCCCAAAAGCCTGTCGGCGGAAGCCGATGCTGCGGCCTCCGGCGGCGGTCCCACGGAGATGCCCTTAAAAGATATCATCCAGACGATTCCGAAAGAGCACCTGGACTGGCTGAACCAAATGATTGAAGAGATGCAGCTGCCGGACGTGGACACCATCCTCCGCTTAAACACCACGACCATGCGGCCCAAGGAGGCGGTGGACGTCTGCATCGAAGAGAAAGTGCCCTTGTTCTGCGCAGGCCTTGGAAATCCGGGATTCATGGTGGAACGGGCCCATGCCGTCGGAATGAAAGTGCTGGGAATCACCGGCAATTCAAAAAACGCCAAACGCATGGCCGATTCCGGCATTGATCTGCTGGTTGCCCAGGGCCACGAAGGCGGCGGTCATACCGGGCGCATCGGGACCATGGCGCTTTTACCTGCGGCCATTGACGCGGCCCACCCGGTACCCGTGCTTGGCGCCGGGGGTATCGGAGACGGCCGCGGCGTTGCCGCCGCTTTGGCCATGGGATGCACCGGCGTCTGGATCGGCACCCGGTTTCTGGCCACCGAAGAGGGCGGCGCCCTTGATATCAACAAACAATTGATTGTCAAATCGACCGATGAGGACACCCGGGTCAGTACCGCCTATACAGGCAAAACCCTGCGGGCGAACTACAGCAAATTCCATGATCTTTGGAATCAGTCAGGCCTGGAGCCGCTGCCGTTTCCGGCCCAGGTGGTTGTCTCCTCTTATCTTCTCTCCGCCTTTATTGAAGCCGGCAAAACCGATTATGTCGGGGGACTGGCCGGTCAGGTCTCGGGGATTATCCATGACATCAAGCCCGCCCGGCAGGTTGTGGAAGAGATGGTAGCCGAGACCGTGGATATCCTCTCCCGGAAAATGCCGGAAACTGTCCGGATGGAATAAAAAACCCAAAGAATTTAAATGCATAATAGTCTTCTATGGTTATGTTTTAATATGTTTGCCCGAAACAACGATTCAATTTGACAACACCTGATAATTAATTGTAGGTGTCCGAAAACAAAAAAACAAGGAGGTTAATTATGAACGGCGTGAACTCAGCCAATGATATTGATTTTACAATTGATAAGGACAATCTTTACCGGGAAGAATCCATTACCGATCTAAAAGTGGCGTCCATCCGGAAAATGGTGCCGGTTAACCCGGACGGCACGGAGGATACCAACCGGAACCCGGTATTTATCGGCAACTCGCAGCTCATGACCCCGGAAGGGCCGCTGCCGCTCCAGGCCAAACTAAACGCCACTACCATGGATGAGGCCATGAAGGAGTTTCCGCAGGCCATGAAGCAGTCGCTGAATGAAACAATCGAACACCTGCGAAATATGCAGCAGGAACAGCAGCAACAGCCTCAGCAGAGCGATTCCCGGATTATTACCCCCCGGTAAGCCTGAAAGTTCGGGGGTATGGCTGACAGCTACCCCCGTTCCTTGCCCGTCCGGCGTAATTACACCCGCTTTTCGGGATACCATCCCTGCATCCAAAAACCGCAAACAAACCGATTAAACGAGCGTATGGAAACAGATCGCTTTATTGCCGCTATATCCGAAGAATTAACGCTCAACCCCGGTCAGGTCGAAGCAGCCGCCTCCCTGCTTGAGTCGGGCGCCACTATCCCGTTTATCGCCCGCTACCGGAAGGAGGCCACCGGCAGCCTGGATGAAGTGGCGGTAACCGCTATTCGGGACCGGCTGAACCAGCTGAAAGAGTTGTCGGACCGAAAAGAGACCGTGCTTAAATCCCTTGAGAAAAACGGGCACCTGACCGATGAGCTCAAGCAGAAAGTCCTTGCGGCCGATTCCCTGGCCACGCTTGAAGACCTGTATCTGCCCTACAAACCCAAGCGCCGGACCAAAGGGGTCATCGCCCGGGAAAAAGGGCTTGAGCCGCTGGCCACAGCTCTTTTCGAGCAGACCGGCAAGGATCCGCAGGCGGCGGCCGACCCCTTTATTGATCCGGAAAAAGGCTTTAACACCATTGACGAGGCCCTTTCCGGCGCCCGGGACATCATCGCCGAAACGGTCAATGAAAACGAGGACGCCCGGGCCGCCCTGCGGGAGATTTTCTTTACCAAGGGAATCATTAAAAGCTGGGTTGCCGCGGATATGGCGGAAAAAGGCGCCAAATACCGGGATTATTTTGACTGGGAAGAACCTTTGACCGCTATTCCCTCGCACCGGATGCTGGCCATCCGGCGGGGGGAGACCGAGGATATTCTCCATTTCCGTATTCAGCCGGATGCGGACCAGGCGACGGCCCTGCTTGAATCGCTTTTCGTTAAAGGCGACGGCCCGGATGCCGAACAGGTGCGGCAGGCGGTTAAAGACGCCTATAAACGGCTGCTTTCCAATTCCATGGAAACCGAAGCCCGGATCCGGGCCAAAAAAACCGCAGACACCGAAGCCATACGCATATTTGCCGAAAACCTCCGGCAGCTCCTGCTGGCCCCGCCCCTGGGCACCAAACGGGTCATGGGCATTGACCCGGGCTTTCGCACCGGCTGCAAGGTGGTCTGCCTGGACGCACAGGGCAAGCTCCTGCTCACGGATACCATCTATCCCCATATGTCGGAAAAACAGAGAGCCGCCGAAAGAGACAAAATCAAGTCTTTATGTGAGACGTATCAAATTGAAGCGGTGGCTGTGGGAAACGGTACAGCCGGCCGGGAAACCGAGGCCTTTGTCAAGGCCATTGAGTTCTCCCCGCCCCCGCAGGTGGTCATGGTCAATGAAAGCGGGGCGTCGGTCTATTCCGCATCCGAGGTGGCCCGGGAGGAATTTCCAAATCACGACTTGACCGTCCGGGGCGCGGTCTCCATCGGCCGCCGGCTCATGGATCCCCTGGCGGAGCTGGTCAAGATCGACGCCAAATCCATCGGAGTGGGCCAATATCAGCATGATGTGGATCAGAAGGCCTTAAAGCAGGCCCTGGATGATGTGGTGATGAGCTGTGTGAACGCCGTGGGCGTTGATTTAAACCGGGCCAGCGCCCAGCTCTTGACCTATGTTTCCGGATTAAACGCCGCAATTGCGAAAAACATTGTCGCATACAGGGAAGAAAACGGCCCCTTTGCTTCCAGGCAGGCACTGATGAAGGTGTCCCGGCTGGGACCCAAGGCGTTTGAACAATGCGCCGGGTTTTTGCGCATTCCGGACGGGGACAATCCCCTGGACGCCAGCGCCGTGCATCCGGAGAGCTATCCCATAGTGGATCAAATGGCGGCTGATCTGGGCGCTGCCGTGAAGGATCTGATGCATAGTCAGAATTTACGGGAAAGAATCGATATTTCCGCCTATGTAACAGATGCAGTGGGCCTGCCGACGCTCCGGGACATAATGGCGGAGCTGGCCAAGCCCGGCCGCGATCCGCGGGAAAAATTCGAGGCTTTTTCCTTTGCCGAAGGCGTGGAAACCCTGGATGACCTGAAACCCGGTATGAGGCTTCCGGGAATTGTGACCAATATCACCGCATTCGGCGCGTTTGTGGACATCGGCGTCCACCAGGACGGCCTGGTCCATATCAGCCAGATGGCCGACAGATATGTGAAAAACCCGGCGGACATCGTCTCGGTGCATCAAAAAGTCCAGGTAACAATCATAGATATTGACCGGCCGAGGAACCGGATTTCTCTGTCTATGAAAACAGATGCGGGGCTGTCCCCCGCCCCGGACCGGGGAAATACCGAAAAAACGGAAAAACCCCGGAAATCCCGTCCCCAAAAAAAGCCGAAAACAAATAAGCCCGAAACCTTCAATAATCCGTTCGCTGATGCCTTCAGAAAAAAGGGGTTGAAATAATCTTCAGATCACGGCTAATTTGTTCTAACTGCAAAATCCATACCCCCGGTGCTGTTAACGCTAAGGTTGGGATTCGTTTTCTTCGCTATCGGGATCGAAATCGGAATCAAAATCGCTATCGGGATCGAAATCGATGCTGTAGACTTCCTGATCCTCTCGAACTTGGTATCCTCTTCCGCCGAGACGGCTGAGCATCGCGGCCATACGGTCGAGTTCATCCTTGCGGTTCCGGCTTTCCATCTTGTCCAGCGCCTTGCCGACAACCAGCACATCTTGAATCGCCGCGCACTCAAGCGCGGAGCCACGAGCGATTTCGAAATAACGCCTTCGGTCGGCTTCCGCGGTCTTGCCATTACCTTCGGCGATATTGAGCGGTATCGACTGGCTGGCCCGAAGCCATTGATCCCGGGCGGGCCGATGGACTCCGTTCAGGCTGTCGGCCTTCTCGTAAACCCATGCAACGTAGCCTATTGAAAGGCGATAGACGTCCAGTTTTTCACGTCCAAGGGTCATATTTTTTTCGATCCCGATCCCGATAGCGATTTCGATTTGGATACAGAACAAATTAGCCCTGATCTTCAGATAATCCTGCTTGACTAATAAGCCCGTTATTGCATAAACTAACGAAAATAATCAATGCCAACCGCCAACCATGGGATGACATTATGGCTGATACCAATTACCGGGTGTTAATGACAGGCGAACTAAGCCAGGGCAAATCCATTGAAGAGGTCAAACCGCGTCTGGCCAAACTCTTTAAAACCACGCCTGAAAAAATCGACGGGCTTTTAAAGCGCAATAATGTCGTTATCAAAAAGGATACCGACATTGAAACCGCCCGGAAATACGTGCGGGCCATTGAATCCGCGGGCGCTGTCTGCCGCATGGATCCGCCGGCGCCGGAAGCCGTGACACCCCGGCAGCAGGCGGCGGCCCCGCCTGAGGAACCGGCGGCCAGGACAGAACCCCGCGTGGTGCCCATCCACTTGAGACACAAAGAGGAAGAACGCTTTTCCCCGCAAATGCTGGATAAGATATCCGCCTCAGCCAACGGCCTGAATTTAAATATACCGGATTTTGAGGATGTGGCCTATGATCGGATCACCGCCCTAACCGCCTATACGGTGGATGATAAAAACACCCTGCTCCTCTTTATTGACGAACAGGCGCGGCCTGTAGCCTGCCATATCGAAAACATCAAGTACGATGATTTTCCCATTAAACAGCTGGAAAAACCCATCGCCTTGTTTCGAAACTTTCTCTATTACCTGTGCCGGCAAAACCCCTCGCTCTTTCTTGAGGAAACCACATTTGACTTTTTATCCGGCAGTCAGCTGCAAACACTGGATGCGGCAAAAGTGAAAAAACTCGCCACTAACATGGGCATGCTGATCGAGTCCGGGGATATGGCCGGCCAGGCATAAGCTGCACCGGCCGACCAGGCGGCCCTGGGTCGATCAAACCTCTGCTGCCGGCAGATAAAGGGTCACGGTGGTGCCTTCTCCGGGTGTGGAGTCCACTGTAATGCCGCCTTTATGCCGCTTTATTGTGGCGTATACGGTGGTAAGGCCCAAACCCTGGCCTTTGTTGGCGGGGGTTTTTTGAGTGGAAAAATAGGGGTCAAAGATTTTATCGATCTGCTCCGCCGGGATCCCCACCCCGGTGTCTGACACATTGATCTTTACATACTTGCCCGGTGCCAGGGGTTTGCCCTTATCCGGAAGACCGTGCTCCAGTTCGATGTTTTTGGCGGTAACCGTGATGGTGCCGCCATCGACCAGGGCGTTTTCCGCATTGGACAAGAGGTTTTCCATCACCTGCAGCATCTGATCATAGACAAAGGCCGCCCGGTAGAGGCCGCCGGCGATCTGGAGTTTATAATGAATCCGGTCCGAGGTATCGATCCGGCTGCTCAGGGCGTGCTGTATCATCTCGGCAATGGAACCCTTGGATTTTGCAGCAGGCGGTCTTTCGGAGAGCTCAAGGAACCGCCGGATCAGCTGCTTGGCTTCCAGGCAGGCCCGGTAGGCCCGATCGAGCTGTTTTGCCTGGCCTGTATCCGTAAAACTCTGGGCCAGCTCGATGCTTCCCATGATGGTAAAGAGCAGGTTGTTAAAATCATGGGCAATGCCGCCGGAGAGTTTGGCCACCGCTTCCATCTTCTGGGCCTGCCGGAGTTCGGCCTCCAATAGGTTCTTCTGCTCCTCCGCCTCCTTAAGCTCGGTCACATCATGGATGGTTCCCTGGTATCCGCAAATGCGGCCGCCGGCATCCTTTACCGGCAGGGCGGTGATCAACGCGTGGACCACCGAGCCATCCTTTCGCAGCAGATCAACCGGAAAGCGATCCGCCATCCCCTCCCGCGCAACCTTTTCCTGAAGCCGTTTCCGGTCCTCCTGATTTTTATACAGATTCTGGACCGGCACCTGCATGAATTCCTCTTTGGAGGCATAGCCAAACATGTCCAGGGCCGCATCATTGGACTCTAAAATGGTGCCGTCCAGCGCGGTAATATAGATACAGTCCAGGGCGGTTTCAAAAAAATTGCGGTACTTTTGCTCACTTTGCCTCAGCTCATCCTGCATCTGCTTGATCTCGGTAATATCGGTGGCATACCCGATAATGGCGATGATCGTCCCGTCCGTATCACGGAAGGGGAATTTATACGTATGCGCCCAGCGCTCGCCGGCAGGGGTTTCATAGGAGAGAAACATCCGTTTTTGGGGGGTTCCGGTCTCAATAATATCCGCATCATTACGCATCAAATGACCGGCTGTCCGGGGAAACAGGTCTTTAACCCGTTTTCCCTCAAAATCGGCTTTTTTCATATTAAATTGCGCCACAAATGTTTCGTTGACGCAAACAATGCGGCCCTGGGTATCCTTGCAGTAGATCAGTGCGGGAAGCGCATCAAAAATGCTCTCAAGGGAGGCTTTATGGGCTAACAGGGTTTTGACCCGGGGCGCGTGCATAAATAATCACCGCTGAATATGAGGCAACTGCATAGTACGGTAAATCAGCTCTATTAACATTCCAACTCAGTAATTAATAAATTTCGCCCCTTTTTTCAAGGAAAAAAAGAAAATATATGCGTAAAAATCTATTAGTCAATTTACACGTGACCGAGTACGAACAATCAGTTGATGGACTCGTGAAAAGTCGATTCTGGGACGGCAAAGAAAAAAGTTCAAGATCGCGGCGCGCAAATCCCGAGGAATGCAGAGTACTTACTCGTACGTAAAATTCCGAGGGATGCAGCGCAACAAAGATATTGGACTTTTTGCGAAGCCGTCAATCAGTTACAAATCCGGCACCGATTCAGGATACACCTGCCCGCCGGCGCTGATTTTAAAGACATAAATCAGACCGGGCCGAAGTTTTTTATAAACCGCATTGCCGTAAACCGCCTTGATCCCATGTTTTTCCAGGGCTTCCGGATCATTGGCCAGATTCCAGATCGCATCCCAGAACATCTCCTGCGCATCCACCGGCAGCTGATCCAAAAAATCCGCATACCGGGCCGGCGCCCGGGCGGCCGTCTCTATGGGATATCCCTCGGAAGGCGCCATGTACTCGCCGTAAACCCTTCGCCATAAGTACAGGGCCCGCTTGCCGCCGCCCATCACCATCTGGTCATCAAATGTCACGATGAGCGCATCAAAGTGCACCACATCGCCTTCAATGGTATACTGCCGCGTAAGCACCTGCTCCTGCTTGTTGTCCCGGGCGGTTTCCACAAACCGGAGCGTGGTATAAAGGGTGCCGTTTTTCGTTTCCTGACCAATCACCTTGGCATAGCCGATCTGATCCGTATGGGTCAGGTTGGCAATGGCCTGCTTGAGTTTCCGGTTGTTTTCAAACAGGTCATGGACCGTTTTGGTGCCGTAAAACAGGGCGCCCCCGAAAATTCCGGCCAGTACCAGAAGAAGCAGGATCACCACCCGCATAAACACGGCCCCCCTATTGCTGCTCATTTGCATCCGACATCCCCACTTTCTTGAAACTGGCCTTCATACGGGGTCGCTGATACAGATACGACGCCCTAAAATTTAGAGACGTATATTTTACCGCCATTACCAGGCTATTGTAAAGCACAAGGCGGCAAATCGGCACGGCTAATTTGTTCTAACCGCAAAATCCATACCCCCGGTCCTGTTAACGCTAAGGTTGGGATTCGTTTTCCTCGGGATCGAAATCGCTATCGGGATCGAAATCGATGCTGTAGACTTCCTGATCCTTTCGAACTTGGTATCCTCTTCCGCCGAGACGGCTGAGCATCGCGGCCATACGGTCGAGTTCATCCTTGCGGTTCCGGCTTTCCATCTTGTCCAGCGCCTTGCCGACAACCAGCACATCTTGAATCGCCGCGCACTCAAGCGCGGAGCCACGAGCGATTTCGAAATAACGCCTTCGGTCGGCTTCCGCGGTCTTGCCATTACCTTCGGCGATATTGAGCGGTATCGACTGGCTGGCCCGAAGCCATTGATCCCGGGCGGGCCGATGGACTCCGTTCAGGCTGTCGGCCTTCTCGTAAACCCATGCAACGTAGCCTATTGAAAGGCGATAGACGTCCAGTTTTTCGTGTCCAAGGGTCATATTTTTTTCGATCCCGATCCCGATAGCGATTTCGATTTGGATACAGAACAAATTAGCCCTGGGCAAATCGGACGGTAAATTTTTCAGGCAGGCAGGGCGGCCGCATAACGGGCTTTTTCAAAAAATCCGGCGGTTTCGCTTTGCTTGACAATCTCATTATATTCCATATAATAATAAAGTTAATTGAAATCCTGGTAAAATAATTTTATCGGGAGGCCACCGGCCGGTTCGCCGGCCAAATTCAATTCTTTGCCCAATAACGACAAATATTTAAAGAATACCCCCTATTGAATTTTCACCCGGACAACTGTGAATGCTTCTTCTGCACCACCACCGTGCACGCCGGATTTATTTCCACCCGGATCGCGGGGACCGACGGCGTGTCCCTGGAAACCCTAAAATTGGCTAACGTCCTTGAAAAACAGGGGATAAAATCCTTCTATTTTGCCGGGGAACTCGAGACCCCGTCCCAACGCTCCTACCTGTGCGAAAAGGCGCATTTTAAAAATCCCCCGCCCCAGCCGGATGAATTCGCCTCGGATGTCCGGAAGTCCTTTGGCATCAAAGACGATGAATACTTTATTCTGCAGCCCACCCGGGTGATCAAGCGAAAGGGCATCGAGCTTGCCATTGAACTGGACGGCTATGTCAATACCAAGGCCATTGAGCAGGCCAAAAGGGTGCTGAAGGATGAAATGTATGGCAAGCACATGGTCGAGCATAACTATAATGTGGCCAGCCGCTTTTACTCCTATGCCGTGCTGGAGCAGAAGCTCTCAGGCGTCATCCAGTCAGTGGCACCCCTGCCGCAGTTAACATGTGATAACCAACCGGCCAAAAACCCGAAGCAAAATGCTCAGTGAGCTGACCATCAAAAATTTCGCCATCATTGATGATTTGACCATCCGGTTCTCGGATGGACTCACCATCCTAAGCGGCGAGACCGGGGCGGGCAAATCGATTATTATCAATGCGGTAAATCTGCTTTTGGGCAGCCGGGCGTCGGCCAGGATGATCCGGACCGGGGCGGAAACTGCGGAACTTTCGGCGCTGTTTCATCTTCCGGAAAACAGCCCGGCCCGGCAGGTGCTTTCGGAAAACGGCTATGAGGAACCGGAGGAACTCCTGATCCGGCGGATTATCTCCAGCCGGGACCGGCATAAAATTTATATCAATGACCGGCTTGCCACCATGCAGCTGCTCTCCGCGGTTACGGACAACCTGGCCGCCATCTCCGGGCAGCACGAGCACCAGCGGCTGCTCAAAGAATCCCAGCATTTGTTGATTCTGGATCAGTTTGCGGGGCTGATGCCGCTTCGCAAAAAAATTTATGATAGCTATCACGACATCGTTCCCCGGATTGAAAAACTAAACGATCTCAAAAATTCCCGGCAGCAGCAGGATGAACGCATTGAACTGCTCAGCTATCAGAAGCAGGAGATCGATGATGCCGCCATTGCCGCGGATGAGGATGCACAGCTAAAAGACGAGCTTTCCCGGCTAAAACATGCGGAGATGCTTTATCAAACAGTCTGCCAGGGGACGGAGACCCTATACAGCGCGGAGGGCGCGGTGTATGAGCGGCTGTCTGAAATCTGTAAATCCCTTGAAAAGGCTGCAGACATTGATTCCGGACTCTCCCCATCATCGGAGGCCCTGGCGGATATTGCCTTTCGGGTGGAGGATGTGGCCGATCAGCTGCGGGGCTATGCCGACCGCATCAGTTTTGACAACCGGCGGCTGGAGGAAATCGAGTCCCGGCTGGATTATTTGACCCGGCTTAAGCGAAAATACGGGGGGAGCCTTGAGGCGATATTCGATTACCGGGAAAAAATTGAACATGAGCTCTCCGACCTGGAAAACCTATCGGGCGAGATTTCCGAA
This sequence comes from Desulfobacterales bacterium, assembly GCA_034520365.1. Classification (NCBI taxonomy): domain Bacteria; kingdom Pseudomonadati; phylum Thermodesulfobacteriota; class Desulfobacteria; order Desulfobacterales; species Desulfobacterales bacterium. Next base: position 604,783 of record JAXHNP010000007.1, on the reverse strand, counting down.
ACGGAAAAGGCAATAGAAACAAAGAAAACGCATCTGGCACAGCTCTGCCAAACCCTCTCCGAACATCGCCGGCAGGCAGCCGATGGGCTTTCCAGAAAAATCGAGGCCGAACTCCACTCCCTTAAAATGAAAAACACCCAATTTTCCGTTGTGTTTGAAGAAATCCCAGCCAGCCAGGCCCAATCCCCGTATTTGCGCGTGGACCAGACCGGCATCTCCGAGACGGGGATGGAACGGGCCAAATTCATGATCGCCCCCAATCCGGGGGAGGACCTGCGGCCGCTTTCCGCCATTGCCTCGGGCGGTGAGCTCTCCCGCGTCATCCTGGGGCTTAAGGCCATCATGGCGGATACGGACACGCCATCGACGCTTATCTTTGACGAAGTGGACGCCGGCATCGGCGGCGAAGTAGCGGAAATGGTGGGCAAAAAACTGGCCGAGCTCGCCCGGCTCCATCAGGTGGTCTGCATCACCCACCTGGCCCAGATCGCCAAGTTCGGTGACCATCACCACAAAATATCCAAGGAAATCCGTGCCCGCCGAACCCGGACCCTTATCCAGGAGCTTTCCCACGAGGAGCGGGTGGAGGAGACTGCCCGTATGATCAGCGGCGCGGAAATCACCCAAACCACGCGCCAGCATGCCCGGGAGATGCTGGACAAGCGGAGAAAAGTCTCAAGCATAAACTAACTCATCCGTTAGCATGTAACGGCACGGTGGCCGACTCTACAAAATGTCGCCAATCGCGAAGGGAGGGCCAGCGTGCCTGCCTGAAAAATTGGTGGAAGCAATTTACCGTGCTGAAAATGCATCTTCCTCGCCCCGGGAAGGCAAAAATTATCCGGCCCTGCCATAAACCCTTGACCCTTTATCCAGGGTAGGATATAAATATTTGTTTTTTAGCTTAAATGATTGTTTTGTCAACCATCAAACAAATCAGCGTTCAGGGATATCCAAGATGACTGAGTACGCCACACTGACAATTGACGGAAAAACACTGGAGCTGCCGGTCATTACCGGTACGGAAGGCGAAAAGGCCGTTGACATTCGGGCGCTTCGGCAGAAAACCGGATATGTGACCTTTGACCCCGGCTACGGCAATACCGGCGCCTGCAAAAGCCAGATCACCTTTATGAACGGAGAGCAGGGTATTTTGCGCTACCGCGGCATTCCCATCGAGGAACTGGCCGCAAACTCAACCTTTGTGGAGACCGCCTATCTCCTGATCAACGGCCGGCTGCCGACCCGCAAGGAGCTGACCCGGACCAGCGTGATGTTAAATGACTTTTCCCTGGTTCACGAGGATATGCAGAATTTCTATCAGAACTTTCCCCGGGCCTCGCATCCCATGGGGATTCTGTCCGCCATGGTCAATGCGCTGCGAAGCTTCTACCCGGAACTGGTGGAAACCGACGAGCAGGTTGAATTGATTTTCCTGCGCCTTCTCTCCAAGGTGCGCACCATGGCGGCCATGTCCTATAAAATATCCCGGGGGCACAAGGTGATCTATCCGCGCCCGGATTACACCTATTGCGCCAATTTTCTCCACATGATGTTTGACACGCCGGTCAAGCCCTATGTGATCGACCAGGACCTGGTGCAAGCGCTAAATGTGTTCTGGATTCTGCACGCCGATCATGAACAGAACTGTTCCACCTCAGCGGTCAAAACCGTGGGCAGCGCCCAGGCCAATATCTTTGCCTCGCTGTCCGCCGGCATTGCCGCGCTTTGGGGGCCGCTGCACGGGGGCGCCAACCAGGCGGTGGTGGAGATGCTGTCCAAAATCTGGCAGGAAGGACTGGCCATTGAAGAGGTGATCACCCGGGCCAAGGACAAGACCGATCCGTTCCGGCTCATGGGATTCGGGCACCGGGTCTATAAAACCTATGATCCGCGCGCCAAGATCATGAAAACGGTGTGCGACAAGGTGCTGCCCAAGTTAAATATTAAAGATCCGCTGCTGGACATCGCGAAAAGACTTGAAGAGATTGCATTGAGCGATGCCTATTTCATCGACCACAACCTGTATCCCAACGTGGACTTCTACAGCGGTATTCTGCTTAGAGCCATGGGGATTCCCACCAACATGTTCACCGTGATGTTTGCCATCGGGCGGCTGCCGGGCTGGCTGGCCCAGTGGAAGGAAAACCGGGTTGATCCGGAACAGAAGCTCTGCCGGCCCCGCCAGATCTACACGGGCCCCAATCAGGCGCCGTATATACCGATCAAGGATCGGGCGTGATTTTTAATGGACTCGTAAAAGGGCGATTCCGGGACGGCAAAGAAAAAAACTGAGATTGATGGAAGCCATTTGGAAAGATTTGACAAGATAAGTGGGCTCCATGGAATCTAAACCTCCTTATGCAACCTAAATTGCCTCAGCCCCACGGTAAATTTGTTCTATCTATTTTTCAGGCGGGCACGGTGGCCCGCCCTTCGCGACAATGCCGACATTTTGTAGGGTCGGCCACCGTGCCGACCTTACATGCGAGAAACCCCATGGTTATGGGGTTGTTCGCCAGAACAAATTCACCGTGGCCTCAGCCCAGTCAAACAGAAAAGCCCGTAATCCGGGACTCTGCCCCATCCCCTTAAGTCACCCCCACATCCTGTGCTTCCCCATTCTTGACGGCTTTTTACGAGTCCATCATTCTTACTGATTAATATTTTTTCCACAAATGCTTTTGGTGAACCTAAATTTATTGGATAGACGGACTCAGAAGAACTATATTCATAAAATGACGGACCATAATTTCGCACAAGGTAAGGAGAAAAATTTATGAATGATGATAACAAACAACTGGTTATGGGATCCACTGCCAAGGGCGGCATGTCGAACCGGGACTGGTGGCCGAACCAGTTGAACTTAAGGATTCTTCACCAGCATTCTGCCAAGAGCACCCCCATGGGCGAGGCATTTAACTACTCTGAAGAATTCAAGAAACTTGACCTGTCGGCCTTAAAGAAGGACCTCTATGCGCTGATGACCAACTCGCAGAACTGGTGGCCGGCCGATTACGGTCACTACGGGGGGCTCTTCATCCGTATGGCATGGCACAGCGCAGGCACCTACCGAATGGGCGACGGCCGCGGCGGCGGAGGGACCGGAAACCAGCGCTTTGCGCCCCTCAACAGCTGGCCCGACAACGTAAACCTCGACAAGGCGCGCCGACTGCTCTGGCCCATCAAGCAGAAATACGGCAGGAAAATCTCCTGGGGCGATCTCATGATCCTGGCCGGCAACTGCGCACTCGAGTCGATGGGATTCAAGACCTTTGGTTTTGCCGGCGGGCGTGAGGACATCTGGGAGCCGGAAGAAGATGTCTACTGGGGCGCCGAAGAAGAATGGCTGGCTACGAGCGACAAGCCCAAGAGCCGTTACAGCGGTGATCGGGATCTGGAGAACCCCCTGGCGGCCGTGCAGATGGGCCTGATCTACGTGAATCCCGAAGGCCCGGACGGAAATCCGGATCCGGTCGCCTCCGGCCATGACGTCCGGGAGACCTTCGCCCGAATGGCCATGAACGACGAAGAGACCGTCGCGCTTGTCGCCGGCGGGCATACGTTTGGAAAATGTCATGGCGCAGGTGATGCCGCGCATGTGGGTCCTGACCCAGAGGCCGCCCCCATTGAGGAACAGGGACTCGGCTGGAAGAGCAGCTTCGGCAGCGGCAAGGGCGGCGATACCATCGGCAGCGGCATCGAGGGCGCATGGAAACCGAACCCCACCCAGTGGGATATGGGCTATCTGAAAGTGCTGTTTAAATATGAGTGGGAACTGACCAAGAGCCCGGCCGGGGCGAATCAATGGCTGGCCAAGGACGTGGATGATGAAGACATGGTGGTTGATGCGCACGATCCCTCGAAGAAACATCGGCCGATGATGACCACCGCGGACCTCTCGCTGAAGTTCGATCCGACCTACGAGCCGATCGCCCGGCGCTACCTGGAAAACCCCGAGGAATTCGCGGATGCATTCGCCCGCGCATGGTTCAAGCTGACCCACCGCGACATGGGCCCCCGTTCGCGCTATCTCGGCCCGGAGGTCCCGGCTGAGGAACTGATCTGGCAGGACCCGGTACCTGCGGTCGATCATGAATTGATCGACGCCCAGGACATCGCAGACCTCAAGGGCAAACTCCTTGGCTCGGGCCTGTCGATCTCCCAGCTGGTCTATACCGCCTGGGCGTCGGCGTCAACATTCCGCGGCTCCGACATGCGCGGCGGCGCAAACGGGGCGCGTATTCGTCTGTCGCCGCAGAAGGATTGGGCAGCCAACCAGCCCGAACAGCTTGCCTCGGTGCTGGAAACCCTTGAGGGCGTCCAACAGGCGTTCAACAGCGCTCAGTCCGGCGGAAAGAAGGTGTCGCTCGCTGACTTGATTGTTCTGGGCGGCTGTGCCGGTGTCGAGCAGGCGGCGAAGAATGCCGGTCACGATGTGACCGTTCCATTCACCCCGGGACGTACGGATGCCTCCCAGGAGCAAACGGACGCGGCGTCATTTGCGGTGCTCGAGCCTGCTGCTGACGGATTCCGTAATTACCAGAGAGCCAAGTTTGCCGTATCGGCCGAGGAGCTGCTGATTGATCGGGCGCAGCTGCTGACGCTGACAGCTCCTGAGATGACGGTTCTGGTTGGTGGTATGCGCGCTTTGAATGCCAACTTCGGGCAGTCCCCGCACGGCGTCTTCACCAAGCAGCCGGAGTCGCTCACCAATGACTTCTTCGTAAATCTGCTCGATATGCGCACGGAGTGGCAGTCAACCGGCGAAGACGCAGACATATTCGAGGGGCGTGATACCGAAAGCGGCGAACTCAAGTGGACCGGCACCCGCGTTGACCTGATCTTCGGTTCGAACTCACAGCTCCGCGCCATAGCAGAAGTCTACGCATGTGAGGACGCCCAGGAGAAGTTCGTACACGACTTTGTAGCGGCATGGAACAAGATAATGAACCTTGACCGTTTCGATCTTGCCTGATCGCAGGCAGAAACGCTCACAGAAGCTGTCAGTAACATATGAGCGCGGCGTTTCAATACAATGTGAAAGGCCGCGCTTTTTTTGACATAGCCTCCCTGCTGCCATTGATCTCCGGGGCATAACCTCAACAGATCATTCCCAATGACTGTCCGCCAGGGCATAGGTAATCACCGGATCATCGGTCATCCGGGAAATCCGGCCGGCGTTTTCCAGATAGCGCAGGTGGGAAATCGCTTCCCCCGTGGCAAACCACTTCTGGGCCGGGGGAAAGGCCTCCCAGTTTTCGGCCTCAATATCCCATGTCATGTAAGAAGCTGTCTCAAAACCGTTTAGCGGGGATTTTTCAGCCAAAATCTCGATCACCTCTTCCAGACGATTGTAGTGGTGGGCTTTTAACTCATCAATGCGCGCCCGGCAGTCTTCAAACAGCCGGCGATGGCCGGGCAGCACCATATCAACATCCAGGGCGCGGGTCTTGTCCAGGCTTTCCAGGTAGCTTTCCAGGGGATCGTCTTCTTCTGTCCAGCACTGAATATTGGGCGTGATATCGATTAAAATATGATCGCCGGCGATTAAAATCTTTTTTTCCGGTTCATACAGGCACATATGGCCCCGGGTGTGACCCGGCGTGTGCAGGCAGGTAAATTGATAGCCGCCCACCTGCATCTGCTGGCCGTCGGTCAGAATGCTAAGCGGCGGCCGCCAGTCCGTGCCGAATTTGCGGCCCGGGTGTTTGTTGAGCGATTGCCGCAGGGTCTCCTCGGACAGGCCGTTTTTTACGGCATATTGGATCATCGGCTCAAACCCCTGCCAGTTTTCGATGATTTCCGCATCCGGACGGTTGAAAAACACGCGGGTGTTTTCATTGGCCAGTTTAGCGACCAGGCCAAAATGATCCGCATGCAGGTGGGTGATAAAAATATCCGCCTGATTGAGGTCCAGGCCGATTTCGGCCAGACCCTCGTGCATGGCGGTCAGGCATGCGTCATGGTTCAGCCCCGTGTCTATGATCAGGCTGCGCGGCTCTGCCTTTATCACATATGAGTTTAAATATTTGAGCGGGGTATCGGGCAGCGGGACCTGTATCCGAAAAAGATTGGGAAATATTTCTTCTGCCATGGGCTGGCGCTCCTTTTGGGTTTTAGAATAAATGGTAAAAAATTAAATACGCCGAATCCGCTTTTTTTTCAACCGCCATCTTTTTTTGAACGGAATTCAGTTCTTGCCCCAATGAATCCCTGTTGAAAATTTTGCATAGATCCATTACTTCATCCGTTAAGGTTTTATCATATTTTTACCAATCCCTCTGCGCTCTTAGAGTCTTTGCGGGAGCAAGTTATCAGATGAGCCCCATGACCACGGACTATTCATACATCACAGTCGCCGTCCCGCTGCCGGTTTACGGCACTTATACCTATGCGGTCCCCGAACCCATGCAGCCCCTGATTGATAAGGGCAAACGCGTGCTCGTGCCCTTCGGCAGCCGGAAAGTGAGCGGTTATGTGATCGGCCCGGCCGAGCCCCCGGAGGTTGCCGGCATCAAGCCGATTGAAGACATCCTGGATGCCACGCCCTTGTTTCCGGCGGAGATGCTCCCGTTTTTTCAATGGATTGCCGATTATTATGTGCATCCCATCGGCGAGGTGATCTCAGAGGCCCTGCCCGGCGGGATCAACCTCGGGGAGTACCTGACGCTCACCCGCACGGAAGCCGGCCAAAAAGCGGCCGCGGATAACTCAACAGCCGATACCGACCGCGAAATCTTAAACGCCATCGGCAATCAATCCCTTCGGATAACAGAAATCGAAAAATGCCTGGGCTTAAATATTTCCCAGGCCGCCATCCACCGGATGGAAAAATACGGCTGGATAGAACGCCGCCGCGAAATCCGGGGCGGCCGCACCCGGCCGAAAACCGAACGCCATGTCGCGCCCAGCCCGAATATGCCGGATACGGCGGCGCTATCCGAGGCCAAACGAGAAATCCTTGAAACGATTCAATCCACAGGCGAAATTTCCACGCAGTCGCTCAGCCAGAAAGCCCCTAACGCCGGCCGGCATTTAAAAGCCCTTCAGGAAAAGGAATTTATTCAAATTTTTGAAAAAGCCGTTTACCGGGACCCGTTCGGCGAAACGGTCACGCCGGACACCCCGCCGGCCCTTACCCTGGATCAGCAGCACGTGCTCTCGGAGGTTTCCCGGGAAATCGGCAAGGGATTTTCCGCCTTTCTGCTGGCCGGGGTGACAGGGAGCGGCAAGACCGAGGTTTATATGCAGGCCGCAGCCAATGCCTTAAACTTAGGCTTCAACGTCCTTATCCTGGTGCCGGAGATCGCCCTGATCTCGGAAATTGAGCGCCGGTTCCGGGCCCGGTTCGGGGAATGCGTGGCGGTGCTTCACTCCGGGCTTTCCGCGGGCGAACGCTATGACCAGTGGATGCGGATCGTAAACAAAGAAAGCCCCATTGCCATTGGCGCCCGCTCCGCCATCTTCGCCCCGTTTACCGATCCGGGGCTGATTATCGTGGACGAGGAGCACGACGCCTCATACAAGCAGGAATCCCGGTGCCGCTACAATGCCCGGGACCTGGCGGTGGTCCGGGCCAAGCAGGCTGACGCGGTGGTTCTGCTGGGATCGGCCACCCCGTCCATCCAATCGATCTATAACGTGGCCGCCCGCAAGTTCCGCGAGGTGAACCTCAAACACCGGATCTACCGGCAGCCGCCCCCGGATATTCAGCTCATTGATCTGCGGGAGCACCAGGACATGCGGGGCATCCGGCGCATCATCACCACACAGATGATTTCAGCCGTCAGAGAAACCCTGGCCCGCGGCGAGCAGGTGCTGCTGTTCTTAAACCGCCGGGGGTTTGCCAGCTTTCCGGTATGCGCCGTCTGCGGGGAGGCGGTAAAATGCAAAAACTGCGACATCACGCTGACCCTCCACAAAGGCATCAACGCGTATAAATGCCATCTTTGCGGCTATACCCGCCCATCTGCGGCCAAATGCGAAATCTGCGGAGCGCCAAGCATCAAGCAGCTGGGTCTGGGCACGGAAAAAATCGAGGAAATGGTCACCAACCTCTTTCCCGAGGCCCGGGTGGCCCGAATGGATCGGGATACCACAAAGCGCAAAGGTGCCCTGGTCAAAATTTTAAAGGATCTGCGGGAGCAAAACATCGACATCCTGGTGGGCACTCAGATGGTGGCCAAGGGCCATGATTTCCCGAACATCACCCTGGTGGGGATTATCTGCGCGGATCTGTCGCTTAATTTTCCGGATTTCCGGGCCGGAGAGACCACCTTTCAAATCCTTGCGCAGGTGGCGGGCCGGGCCGGCCGCGGAACACAGCCGGGAACCGTGCTGCTCCAAACCTATAACCCGGAGAATTTCAGCATTACCGCGGCCCGGCACCAGGATTTCATGAACTTTTACAAGGAAGAGATCAAGTTTCGAAAAACCTTCAATTACCCGCCCTATGCCCGGATGATCCAGCTTAAAATCTCCGGCCGGGATTTCGAAAAAACAAAAACGCACGCGGCCGCCATCGGTGAAAAGTGCCGAAAGCTTAAGCAGTCCGCGCCCGCTTTTCAGAATACGATCCAGGTGTTCGGCCCCATCGAAGCGCCGCTCTCGCGCATCGCCAACCGCTACCGATGGCAGATCCTTTTAAAATCCGCCTACACAAAACCGCTTCACGAATTCATCCGCTCCCTGATCTTTGAAAACGGCGTTGCCTTAAATCATAAGGATGCCCGCATGGCCATCGATGTGGATCCGATGATGATGATGTGAATTAACGGTTTTCCACAAGTTCGCAAATAGAGGTTGAGAAGTACTCTTCGGTCTGCCGCTCCAGCGGCTCCCAGCCGGCGCCTGACAAATATTCATCCACCGCTTCCGCATCCGGCTTATAAACAAAAAAATACGCTTCATCCCCTTTTTTCAGCTTCAGCCAGCTGCCAACCGGCCACAAGGCGCCGCCGCGGAACACCCCGGCGAGAATAAGCGATTTGGGAGAATATTCAAGCACACTGAACTCTTCCGCGGAACCGCCGGCATACGCACATTTTTGAAGGAGCACCTGCCGCTGCTGAAACCGGTGCGTCCACAGATCCACGTCCACCGGCACCCCAAACACCACTTCCGTGCTATAGCGGCTGATCATCTCCTCGGTAAGCGAGGTGCTGCCAGCCTGAAGCGCGGAAAAAAGATAGATCTCCTTGATTTCCGCTTTTACCCGCTGAAGAAACAGATAGTTCACCTCTTCGTTAGGGGTCAAGGCGATGGCCCCTTTTCGGGTATCGATTTCCGCCCGGGCCAGATAACGGGCATGCAGGGCGTTACCGCATATCACCCGGGTACAGTCCCCTTCCGCGGCCCGGCAGTGCTGGGTGTTGGCGTCAATACAAAGCACCTCCTGGCCGGATTCCTTAAGGAGCTTTGCCACCGCCCGGCCGAGTTCATTGGCGCCCATGATCACCCAGCCGAAATTGCTGGGCCGGCGCACACCCAAGATGGAGGCAACGATTCCGCCGGTCAGTCCGGCGGATAACACCGTGGCCGCAATAACCAGAAACACCAAGGCTCTCAGTTCATAACCGCCCGGCATTCCTCTGTTAATCAAACCGGCGGCAAAAAGCGAGGCCACCGCCGCGGCCACAATGCCCCTCGGGCCGATCCAGGCGATAAAGAGTTTCTCGCGCCAATTAAGCTCAGAGAGCTGGGTGCCGGCAAACACCGCCGCCGGCCGGACAACCAGCATAAGGGCTAAAACCGTGGCCACTCCAGGCCAGCCCAGCGCCTGGACCTGCTCCATCCGGACATCTGCGGCCAAAAGTACAAACAGCATGCCGATCAGCATGACTGTCAGCTCTTCCTTAAACTCCGACAAATCCTCCAGAAAATGGGTGCCGAAGTTACCCACCATAACGCCCGCCATGGTAACCGCCGCAATGCCGCTTTCCGGCAGGATGGCATTGGAAGCCTGATAGAGCCCCAAAACCGTGCACAGGGTAAACACATTTTCCGTGCCCTCCGGAATGAGCCGGCGCACACGGAAAGCCCAGACCAGCACCATACCGATAACCGCCCCGCAGATCATGCCGAAGCCAAGCCGGGAGATCACATGCCAAAGCCATATGGCCGGGCTGCTGTGCGCGGGGCTTAACGCCGCCTCCAAAGCCACAATCGCAACCACCGCCCCGATGGCGTCAATCATTACACCTTCAGCTTCCAGGACAGTGGCCACGGATCGCTTGACTTTCAGCCGTTTTAACAGCGGATTGATCACCGTCGGCCCGGTCACCATCACCAGGGTGCCGAAAAGCGCCGCGGTCTGCCAGGGCCAGCCCAAAATAAACCTTGCGGAAACCGCACCGCCGGCCACCGTAATGGCGCCGCCGATCAGAATCAAATACCGGATGGAGCGGCGTTCCTGCTTCAAACGGCTGAACCTGAGGCTTAGGCCGCCTTCAAACAAAATAACGGCCACGGCAAAGCCGATGATGATATTAAGTGCAGGGCCCAGTGTTTCCGGCCGGATTATCCCGAGGCCGTCCGGGCCGCAGACCACCCCGGCGGCCAGCAGCAGCACAATCCCCGGCACCCGGATATGATGGGCGATTGCCTGCATCCCGATACCCACGACCAGGGCCAAAGCAATCGTTAACGCAGGATTGTTAAAAATAGCAGCATCCATAATGACCAGATCCAAATTTTGGAATGATTTTAATTAAAAAATAGGATATCATTTGGCCGGTTTCGCAAAAAGCGATTTATTCCGCTGCGCGGCATTTTTGCCGGAAGGAGCGTCTAATTCCTAATCGTACTCGTTTTCGTTCTCGTAATCGGCTTTTGATTTTTTCGAGTACGATTACGAGTACGAGAACCGTCCCGCTCACGCGGGACTGAGTACGATTAAGTTACTCAGAAAAAAGACAAAAAGGACAACCCCAATGAATCCATACGCCCAATATAATCCCCAGGAGCGAAAAGTCGCCTATTTTTCCATGGAAATCGGCCTGGCCGCTGAACTGCCCATCTATTCAGGCGGGCTTGGCGTGTTGGCCGGAGACACCATTAAATCCTTTGCCGATCTGGGTATTCCGGCGGTCGGCGTATCGCTTCTTTACAAAAAAGGCTATTTCCACCAGGAAATCGATACATCGGGCAATCAGATCGAAATCCCCGTGGCATGGGACCCTTCGGAATATATGACCCTGCTTCCGGAAAAAATCACCATCACCATTGAGGACCGGACCGTGATTATTCAGGCATGGGTCTATGACGTCAAAGGCATCAAGGGCGACAGCGTGCCGATTCTGTTTCTGGATACGGATATTGAGATAAACGCTTCGCAAGACCGCGAAATTGCGGCCTACCTCTATGGGGGCGAAGAACGCTACCGCCTGAAACAGGAAATGGTTTTAGGTTTCGGCGGGGTTCGAATCCTCCAGCTCCTGGGTCACGACAACCTTGAGGCGTATCACATGAATGAGGGGCATTCCGCGCTTCTCACTTTAGAGCTGATGGACAGATTGCAGGATATCGAAACCGTCCGCGAAATGTGCGTATTTACCACCCACACGCCGGTGCCGGCCGGCCATGATCGGTTCCCCAAGGATATGGTACGCGAGGTGTTCGGCGAGAACTTTGATGTGGAAAGCCTGGATCACGACAATATTATTGATGACCAGGCGCGCCTGAACATGACCTACCTGGCCCTTTATCATTCGGAATACATCAACGGGGTGGCCAAAAAGCACGGGGAAACTGCCCAGAAGATGTTTCCCGAATACCGGATCGATGCCATCACCAACGGCATCCATACCCGGACCTGGGTGGCGGAGTCCATGGCCAGGCTTTTTGACCGGTACATACCGAGCTGGCCCAACGACCCGTCCGCGCTTCGAAACGCCTTAAACATCCCCCGGGAAAAAATCTGGGCCGCGCACACGGCGGCCAAGCAGGAGCTCCTGGATTTTGTCAATGAACGGTGCGGATTAAGCATGCAGCCGGATGTCCTGACCATCGGTTTTGCCCGCCGGGCGGCGGCCTATAAACGGGCGGATCTTCTCCTCTCCGACACGGATCGGCTGATAAAGCTCGTGGATACGCATGGCCCGATTCAGATCCTTTATGCCGGAAAAGCCCACCCCAAAGATGAAAAGGGGAAAGCCCTGATTAAAGCCATTCATGAAAAAATGGATGCCATAAAGGATAAGATCGACATCTGTTATCTGGAAAACTATGACATGTACCGGGCCAAACTCCTGGTCGGCGGTGTGGATGTCTGGCTTAACACGCCGCTTCGGCCCATGGAGGCATCAGGGACCTCGGGCATGAAGGCTGCGCTTAACGGCGTGATCAATCTGTCTGTTTTAGACGGCTGGTGGCTGGAGGGCCATATCGAGGACTTTACCGGCTGGCGCATCGGCAGGCGGCAGCGGGATGAGGGGGAAGAACCGGAAAACTCCCGGAAAAAGGATGCGGCCGACCTTTACGCCAAACTCGAGGACAAGGTGCTCCCCTATTTCTATGAAAACCGCGAACACTGGCTGGATATGATGGCCTACAACATTGCGTTAAACGGCTCGTTCTTCAACACTCACCGGATGGTCTCCCAGTATGTGATGCAGGCCTATTTTCAGTAGCCGCTTTTACTGTTTGTTCTCCTCCTTGGCTTTATCGGGCTTGGCCCCGATTTTGGCGAAAATCTTCTTTTTGATCTGCTCATCAAAAACCTCCCATTTCTGCTCCCGGAATTCCTCTTCATTGCTGCCGGAGAGAAAGCCGATGGGGATATGAAACCCGCCGGCCGAAACCTTGCCGCCACCGAAATACTGGCCCTTGGCATCCTTGCCGAAAACTTCCTTGATAAACTGATCCGGGTCCAGGGTGATCCGGTTGGTCCGAAGGGAGCCGATCACGGCTTCCGCCCAGTCCTCCCCGGTCACAATCCCATAAACAATGGCGGTGTGCACGTTTTCCTCGGTGATCAGAAAATCCGCGGCCTGGGGGATGGCGTCCCGATCTTCGGCCCGCAGATAGCCGATGCCGGCAATGGAGAAGCTCTCCACCGTCTCCCGGGAGCCCAGGGCCCGGTGAATCACCTTCATGGACTGTTTGGAGCGGTCCTGATTCATGATCTGATCCAGCAGTTCCGAATCCCGGTAGCCGGAAAGAAATGCCGCTGCCTCAAAATCCTCCGGCCGTGCCTGGATAAAGCCCCGGGTGTCGGTCATGATACCGTGGGTTAAGGCGGTGGCCATCATGGTGTGGATTTTATTGGTTTTATCAATGTCGATGATGCCATCCTGCAGATACTGGGTATAGATGGTGGCGGCGGCCCCGATATCACGGCGCACGTCCGAAAACTCCGGGGAGAGCCGGTCCTGGGACTCATGGTGATCAACCACCACCAGCGGGGGCACGGCTTTTTCCTCCAGGGCATCCGTGATGGCACCCGCCGAAGTGCCCTGGTTGTCCACAAAAACGGCCCCGTCATAGCCGGAAAGATCCACGGATGAATCAAACCGGGTCATTTCAATCCCAAGCAGCCGCACCAGGGCCAGATTTTGCTGATGGCTGATCCGCCCGCTGTATAACATGTCGGTTTCAATATCAAAATGGCGGCTGATGCACTGATGCGCAAATCCCGCGGCAATGGCATCCGGATCCGGAAACTCCTGGAGCACGATCACATGATGCTCACTCTTGTGGGATTTCAAAAATTCGGCCAGTTTCGCACCCGCAGCCGGTTTTTCGGTTTTTGCCGCCGCCTTTTTACGGGAATTATTTTCTTCCATAATCTCCGGCTCCATCGGTTATTTGAGAAAGTCATAAAAAGTCGATTTCGGATGCCACAGCTCATTATATCAAAAATAAACCGGACAGCTATAATATCAAATATTTTCCTGACTTCCCGGTCAGCGGCCGCCCGCCAAACCGGATAATTTGAAAAATTCCATACGAACCCCTATTTTTTTAATGCGAATACATTTATTATATAGGGCAAATATATCAAACAGTACAGGAGGAAAACACAACCAATGCGGATTGCGGTAATGAGCGACAGCCATGATCATCTGGAAAACCTGAAAAAAGCCCTGAATCTGATCAAAGCCGAAAACGCCGAACAGATCATCCACTGCGGGGATTTTGTGGCCCCGTTTGTGCTGAAAGAGCTGATCGCGGCCGGCATTGCCGTAAACGGCGTATTCGGCAACAATGACGGGGATCAGTTTCTCCTCACCCGGACCGCCATGCAGTCAGACGGGCTGTTCCGCCTGGCCAGCCTGATCGGAGAAACAACCGTCAACGGCCTCCGTATCGCCTACACCCATCAGTGGCCGGTGGCCGAAGGCCTGGCCGCTACGGGCAAGTATGATCTGGTCTGCTTCGGCCACTCCCACACGTTTTTCAAAGACCAAAAAAGCGACACCCTGATTCTCAATCCCGGCGAAATCATGGGAAAAGACGGCGATCCGGGCTTCTGCATAGTGAATACGGAAACCCGGGATGTCCGTCGGATCCCGATTTAGGCGATTTCCGATTTAGGCGATTTCCGATTTAGGCGGAAAGCCCGTAGCCCGCATTTTGCCAGGCGGTAAGTCCACCGGCGAGGCTGTGCACGTGGGTGAAGCCATCCTGCTTTAGCCGGCTTGCCACGATATTGGCCCGGTAGCCGGTGCCGCAGACCGTGATCACCTCCTCGGTTTTGGCAATATCCAGGCTTTGGGCCAGAATGTCGGTCATGGGCACATGGGTGGAGCCCTGAATATAGGCTTGGGCGCGTTCTTCCGGGGTGCGGACGTCCACGATATGGCCGTATTCCCGGCGGTCGAACTGCTCCTTTAAAGCCTGAACGGAAATGGGGGAGAGGCTGTCAATCGGCATGCCGTGGGCGATCCAGGCCGACATCCCGCCGGAAAGCCATCCAAAGACGTTGTCATAGCCGATCCGATGGAGCTCGGTGGTCATCTGATCATATTTTTCCCGGTCATCCACTACGAGAAGAAGGTTTTCCGTTGGATCGATCACCATGCCGATCCAGTTGGCCATCTGCTTTTCAAACCCGATGTTAATGGCCCCCGGAATATGAAAACCGCCGAATGAAGCCGTATCCCGGGTATCGATAATGGTGGCCCCCTGCTTGCGGATTTTGTCGAACTGATCCGGATTCAGGGTCTGCTCCAGGGGGCAGCGCTCCAGAAGCGGCACCCCCTGGGTATTGGTATTGATGATGTGGGTAAAACTCTTCGGCCGCACCGGAAAAGCACCGGCAATCTCATCGTGGAATGCGTCGAAGCCGGAAAATTTCAGCACCGGCTGGGTCCGGCGCTCATAGCCCAGGGTGCTGCTCGACTTGGCGCTAAGCCCCTTGCCGCAGAGCGATCCCTGGCCGTGGGCCGGATAGACCTCCAGGTGATCGGGCAGGCGATTTAGCTTTTCATAAAGCGAGTTATAGAGATTTTTGACCTGATCCTCCAGGATTTCCTCGCCGGCGAGATCCGGCCGCCCGATGGAGCCCACGAACAGAAGATCGCCGGTTAAAATCATCCAGGGTTCATCCGCGCGGGCCTTGTCTGTTACCAGGATGGATATGGAATTCGGCGTATGCCCGGGCGTATTCAGGATTTCCAGTTTCACCATGCCGAATTCAATCACATCGCCCTCCTTTAACTTTTTGTGGTCAAAGGCCACGGGCGCATGCTCGCTGTAATAGATATCCGCGCCGGTGCGGGATTTTAACTCCTGGTTGCCGCTCACGTGGTCGGCATGCACGTGGGTTTCGATGATGTGGGTGATTTTCATCCCCTCGTCCCGGGATATATCCATATAATCCTGCACGTCGCGCTTCGGATCCACAACCACCGCCTGCCTGGCCCCGGGGCAGCCGATAACATATGAGTTGCAGCCCAGACCGGGGACGGTAATCTGTTTGAAATACATGCGCTACCTCCTTAAATTAAGCTATTTGGTTATCTGTTTGACTCCAGTGGAAATTGTATCGGGATCGAAATCGCTATCGGGATCGGGATCGAAACATTTCGATTTCGATAGCGATCCCGATCCCGATTTGGATCAACCATTCCCATCATTTTTCTGACTCGCTGATTCCTTCGCACTGGAGTAAATCGGATAACCGGATTAAACTATTTGGCCCAAATTGACGCTTGACTTATAAATTATCATTTATGAGCATTATCTCAAATTAAATTTTAAACGATTTGAATGGAGGCATTATGACTGCAGGCGATCAGAGTCCGGCTGGCTTTACCATTTACCCGGTGGGCGTAATTAAAAGCGAGATCAAAGAACCGTCTCTTGGCGCCACGGACAATGGCATCGAGCTTAAAGAACATATGAAAAATATCCGTAAACAGCATCAGCGGTAGCCAGAACCCGTGCAACACTCTTTACATGCAATTCGAACCTTGTTATATATTTCAGCATTAAAACAATTTACTTAATAGCTTGAGTATTTTTACACAACATAATGAGTAAAATGCAAAACACAGAACAACTTCCTGAATTTGAAAGAAAAAAAGTCGACACTCTTATTAAAAGACTTCAGGAACCGCGCCCGCTCATCCAGGTTATTATCGGACCGCGTCAGGTCGGAAAAACCACGGCATTGCTCCAAATTATCAAAAAATGGGACGGCCCGGCGATATACGCTACGGCAGATGGTCCTGCCCCGCCGGGCCCGGACTGGATTGAAAGGATGTTTTACTGCTGCACCGGGTAGAAAAACCGGCCCTGCTCAGGCAGTTATACGCCTTCAGCTGTGACTATGCCGGGCAAATTATTTCTTACCAAAAACTTACCGGGCAGCTCCAGGATGCGGGTAACACAACAACACTTGCGCATTATCAAAGGCTTCTTGAAGGCGCATTTCTCATTAGGGGCCTTCCAAAATGGCACGGAACAAAACTGCGAACCCGTGCTTCAAGCCCTAAATGGCAGCCTCGAAATACCGCCCTTGTCACCTCACAGTCCGGATTATCCCTTGACCATTGGCAAGAGGATTCGAAACGATGGGGTCGTCTGATTGAAATTGGTGTTGGCGCCCATATCGTCAATCAGGCTGAAGAAAAGGGAATTAATGTCTATTACTGGCGTGAAAGAGATAAAGAAGTTGATTTTGTTCTCTCCCGCAAAAATGACGTCGCCGCAATTGAGGTAAAAAGCGGTGCTTTTGAAAAGCCTCATTCCGGGCTTCAGCTTTTCCGTAAACGCTGGCCAACAGCAAAAACCTGGCTCATCGGGCCGGGCGGCATTGAATTAAAAGATTTTCTGCAAAGCGATCTGGAATTTCTTTTTTAGCTAAGCTATCCTTTTAAAAATTTATGTAAAAATACCTCTTTCTTACTTTTACATAATATGTGTTGTTTAAGTGTATTTTACAAAAAACCATCCACTTAAAAATCAATAATTCTTTTGGAGGCAATTATGGCAGAGCAAAGTCCAGGGGAACCCAACGAAATTCCGGACATTTCCATGGCCAACACCAAAAAAGAAATGCTCCAGGCCTACCAGCAGTTAAAAGAAAAGCTGGAAGCCCAGGCGAAAACAGAGCTGAAGCCGGAAAAGGAGCAGAAGGCGAAAAAGGAAAAAACCGTCATTGAGGCCGCGGAAAAATCCGTGGAAAGCGATGTCAGCAGCCGGATTACGGGTTTGAAGGATGAAATCAGCCGATTCCTGACCGGTATGGCCGATAAAATCGAATCGGAAAACAAGCGCTATGAAGACGTCAAGGCGGCCATTGAGGCCAAGAATCAGGAATTAAAAGAGATATATGACATTGAACAATCCGCCTATTCCCTGGCGGCCCTCCTGGAGGCCCAGAAGCAGAAGAAAGCGGAATTTGAAGCGGAAATGGCGCAGCGCCGCCAGGAACTGGAAAAGGAAATCCAGGAGACCCGGAACCAATGGGAAAAAGAAAAGCAGGCGCGAAACCAGCAGCTTAAGGAGGCCCAGGCGGAAGAGGATAAACGCCGGAAGCGCGAAAAGGAAGAGTTTGAATATGCCTTTAATCGGGAAAAAGAGCAGAAAAAGCAGGAAGTAACGGATGAGCTGGAAAAATTGAAAAAATCGCTAACTGATCGGCAGGAGGCGTTTGATAAGGAGATAGCGGAACGGGAAAAAACGATTCAGGAGCGGGAAACCGTTGTTGCCGAGCGAGAAAAATACCTGGACGAACTCCAGCAGAAAGTGGCCCAATTTCCGGAAGAGCTCAAAAAGCAGGTGGATAAGGCGGTTGCTGAAACCACTGAGCGGCTTCAAAATGAGGCCAAAAAGAATGAACAGCTGCTGCAGAAGGAATTTGAAGGGGAGAAAAATGTGCTGCAGACCAAAATTGACTCCCTTGAAAAATTGGTGGCAGACCAGCAGAAACACATTGATACGCTTTCCAAACAGATCGATACCGCCTACGGCAAGGTTCAGGAAATTGCCGTTAAGGCCGTCTCCGGCAAAGGCCAGGATACGCTGCAGCCAATGGCGAGAGAACATCGCGATCAATCTGAAAGCGGTTCCAGAGGATAAGGGGATAAGGAGCAATTGATATGAGTAAGCCATTCGAGCCGATTGTTATAAACGGCATGGAAATCCCGAACCGGTTCGTCCGCTCGGCCACATGGGAAGCCATGGCCACAGACGACGGGGCCGTGACCCCGAAACTGATCCATACCATGAAGGAACTGGCAGACGGCGGTGTCGGCCTGATTATAAGCGGCCACGCCTATATTCTGCCGGAGGGGCAGGCTGGCCCCTGGCAGATGGGCATTTACAAGGACGACCTGATTGCCGGGCTGCGCGGGATGACCAAGGCGGTGCATGATTCCGGGGGAAAAATCGTGGCCCAGCTCGCCCACGCCGGCACCCACGCGGCGGAGCAATTATCCGGGCATACCCCCATGGCCGTGTCGGTGTTCGACGGACTGGCCGACGCCCCCCGGACCGAAATCACCCAAGAATATATCGACACCCTGACGAAAGCGTTTGCCGATGCCGCGCTTCGGGCAAAAACCGCCGGGTTTGACGGCGTGCAGATCCATTCCGCCCACGGCTATCTTCTCAGCCAGTTTCTCTCCCCCGATTACAACCGGCGGGCGGACGCATACGGCGGCAGCATCGAAAACCGAACCCGGATCCACCTGGAAGTCTTAAACGCCGTCCGGAAAGCGGTGGGAGACGATTATCCGATTCTTATCAAACTCAACTGCCGGGATTTTACGGACGAGGGGCTTTCCCCGGAAGACTCGCTGGCGGCAGCAAAAATGCTTGAGGAAGGCGGGCTTGACGCCCTTGAATTAAGCGGCGGGGTGGTGACCGGCGCCGGCACATCCCTGCCGAGCCGGACCGGCATCAAATCTGAAGAAAAAGAAGCCTATTTCAGCGATGAAGCCCGGAGTTTCAGGGATAATATCGATATTCCCTTGATCCTGGTGGGCGGGATGCGCTCCTTCTCCGTTATCCGTGAGGTAATAGAAGGCGGCGCGGCCGATCTGGTATCGCTGGCCCGCCCCCTGATCCGGGAGCCGGACCTGGTCAACAGGTGGAAGGCCGGGGATTTAAGAAAAGCGGAATGCAATTCGGACAACCTGTGCTTCGGACCGGCCCTTAAGGGCGAAGGGATCTATTGCGTCTCCCGGGAGCGCGAGCAGAAGGAGACGGATTAGGAATCCCTTTCAATCGTATTTCACCGCGCTGAAGCGCATGAGTTTGCTCCAGTTGTGGCGGGATTCAATGTAGCGGACGGTGCCGGTTTTACCCCGGATGACCAGTGAATGGGTGATTGCGCCGGTGCCGGTATACGTCACCCCTGCGAGAAAGCTTCCGCCGGAGATACCGGTGGCGGCAAAGAACACATCGTCGGTTTTGACCAGGTCGCTGACCGAAAATATGCGCGAGAGATCCGTACCGGCTTCGGCAAGCGCCTTCTTTTCCCAGTCCTTCTGGGGATCCAGGCGGCAGCGCATCTCCCCGCCCATGGCCCGTATGGCGCAGGCGGACAACACCCCCTCGGGGGTGCCGCCGGTGCCCATCATCACATCGACTTCCGAATTCGGATCAACGGCCATGAGTGAACCGGCCACATCGCCGTCCGAATGCAGCTGGATGCGCGCACCGGCCTCCCGGATCGTGTTAATCAGGTCCTTGTGCCGGGGTTTGTCCAGCACAAATACCACCAGGTCACCGACATCCTTGCCCAGCGCCCTGGCGATGTTGGACAGATTCGCCGCCACCGGTGCGGAAAGATCAACCGCATCGCGGGCTTCGGCGGAGACCACGAGTTTTTCCATGTAGTAGCTGGGCCCGGGATCAAACATGGTGCCGGCCGGCGACACCCCGACAACGGAAATGGCATTGGGCCGGCCGTATGCCAGAAGGTTTGTCCCCTCCACCGGGTCCACGGCCGCATCCACCTGCGGCCCCCGGCCTGTACCCAGCTTTTCGCCTTTAAACAGCATCGGGGCGTTATCCTTTTCCCCTTCACCGATGATCACCGTGCCGTCGATATCCAGGGCCCCGAAAGAAAGGCGCATGGCTTCCACCGCGGCCATATCCCCGGCCTCTTTTTCGCCCCTGCCCAGCCACCGGGCGGAGGCCAGGGCCGCGGCCTCGGTGGTCCGCACCAGGTCAAGGGCCAGATTGCGCTGGGGTGCTTCCATCAGAATACTCCTCCCTAAATATACTTTTTACCCTCATCCCGGCCTTCTCCCGGAGGGAGAAGGAGGCAAGCGGCGCCTTAAGCATAGGGTTTTTACGCCGCTATTCCTGTTTCTGCACCAGTTGGATCCGGACGATCTCGCCCCTGCCGGCAGTCCGCATGGGCGGCCCCCAGGAGCCGTTGCCGCTGGTGGTGTAGAGCTGAAATCCGCCGTCCGTGCTTAAGCCGTAATCATGGCCGGCATACAACAGCCGGGTGATGTTGAAGAAATAAATGCAGGACCTGAAAAAGACGAAATGCAGGCCGAATACCAGGGCAAAGGACAGGAGCAAGAACAGAATGAATTTCAGATGCATAGGGTGTCTTTCTCTCAGCGTGAATTGGGCTTTTCAAGGCGCCGGAGCGAATCGCTTCCGGAATCAGAAGCCATATTCCCGTTTAAATGCAAAATTGACTGCTTGTCAAAAGATTCCTTTAAATCCCCCCAATCCCCCCCTTTTTCAAAGTGGGGGATTGGGGGCGCCGCTTATCGCAATTTAGATCCTATTATCAGAAAAACAAAATGATCGAGTGTAGGGTTAAGACAGTACTGCAGGAATTCTGTCATCGCCCAACAGGTTAAGACTTGCCGGCAAAACCCAAATTATCTTGTCCGGTGCCGGAAAAACATGCTACCGGGAGGATTCAATAACAGGCGGCGAAGATTTTTTAATGCACGGGAATTCATGTACAGACTATTTGCAGCGATAATCCTGATATGGCTGGCAGGCATTATGCCGGTTAAGGCGGAGCAAGCCGCAAAACGATACCATGAGCTCGACCCGGTGGTCGTGACCGGCAGCCATGCGCCCGCCCGGCTATCGGAATCCGGTGTCTCGGTATCGGTCATCACCCGGGAGGATATCGCGGTGCTGCCGGCGGATAATGTTACAGATGTCCTGGAGTATGTAAACGGGGTGGATGTGCGCCAGCGCGGGGCCGGCGGCGTCCAGACAGATATCGGGATCCGGGGCGCCTCCTTTGAGCAGACCCTGATCATGGTGGACGGGGTTGCTATAAGTGATCCGCAGACCGGCCATCACAATATGAATCTGCCGATAAATCTTTCGGATATCGAACGCATTGAGGTGGTCAAGGGGCCGGCGGCACGGATTTACGGGCCCAATGCCATGGGCGGGGTCATCAATATCATTACCCGGGACGTAAAAGAGAATGCTGTAGGCGGCCGCGCAGCCTATGGGGAACACGGCTATTATGATATAGGCGGCTATGCGGCGGTGCGGCGGGGGAACATATCCAGCCGGCTGTCGACAGGCCGCCGGTCAGCATCCGACTATCTCAGCGGAAAAGATACGGATTTTGACATTAAAACCATCAATTATAAGGGCGTTTTTGAAAACGATCCCAACACCTTCCGGCTGGGCGCCGGGTTTACGGACAAGGATTTCGGCGCGTATAAATTTTACAGCGACGCCTTTCCGGAGCAGCGGGAAAAGACGGAAACCCTTCTGCTATACGGCGATGCGGATCTATACATGGCAGATGCGGAAATTACCCCCCGGCTTTACTGGCGCCGGCATGAGGATGAATTTAAAATCAATATCAACGGAAACTGGAACGTCAACGACCACCAGACGGATGTATTGGGCAGCCGGGTAAAAACCCTGATCCGTTCTGACTGGGGCGAAACCGCCATCGGCGCGGATGCTGAACGCGAAGATATAGAGAGTTCAAGTCTTGGGGATCATGACCGCAGCCGCCGGTCCATTTTTCTGGAACACCGGTTTAAGCCGCTTGACCGGGTAAACATCGGCGTGGGCGCCTCGGCCGTCCATTACAGCAGCTGGGGCTGGGAATACTGGCCCGGGGCGGACGTAAGCCTCAAGCTGATTGACGGGTTAAGCTGGTTTACTTCTTTTGAAAACGCATTCCGGGTGCCCACGTATACGGAACTCTATTATTCCACGCCGGCCAACCGGGGAAATCCAGATTTAAAGCCCGAAGAGGCATGGACCGCGGAAACCGGGCTGCGGTGGCTGAGCGAGGGAATCTCCGCGGATCTGAGTTTCTTTTACCGGGATGCGGAAGATGTGATCGACTGGTCGCGCGAGCCCGGGCAAACCGTCTGGCAGGTCACAAACATTTCAAGCGTTGAGACAAAAGGCGGGTCTGCCGGCGTTACGGTTTATCCGCCCGCTTTTTGGGATATGGATTTTTTTTCATCCGCGGGCATTGCCTATACATATCTGGATTCCAAGCGGCGCACGCACGGCTTAGAATCCAAATATGTGCTGGATTACTTAAAGCATCAGGTCAACGGGTCCCTGGTATTTAAATGGCTGCCTGCGTTGACGCATGTCGTCAAAGCCAGATACGGCGAGCGGATGGCCGGGGACAGCTATACGGTGGTGGACACACGGCTGGCTTATACGGTTTCAGATTATGAGGTCTTTGTTGAGGCCGCCAACCTGTTTGATGAAGACTACATTGAATCCGGTTTCACGCCCATGCCGGGCCGGTGGATTAAGGCCGGGGTGAAATTCAGCTGGGATTAGGCTTGTGCCGCTGCAACGGCATTTTGCAGAAAACAATTCTTAAATTTAAATCGTACTCGTTCTCGTTCTCGTTCTCGTACTCGTAATCGGCATTTAAAACTTCCGAGTACGATTACGAGTACGAGAACCGTCCCGCTCACGCAGGACTGAGTACGAACAATTCTTTCAAGAAGAAAAATGGAAATTACCGTCCGCCTGCATGTATCCCTGACCAAATTTCTGCCTGAAGGGGCCCGGCAGAAAACGGTTTCCGTGCGGCTTCCGGACGGGGCCGAAGTCGCGGATATCGCGGATCAATTAAATATACCCGCGCGATACGTCAAACTCATTTTCGTAAACGGCGGGCGGGCGAATAAGCAGACCCGGCTCTCAGACGGGGATGCGGTAAGCCTTTTCCCGCCGGTCGGCGGAGGATAAGATCAGCCTCCGGTGAACGGACTTTCAGGCGTCAGGCAGTCTTTCGGGGAAAATCCGGCCACTCGGTGACTGGCTCCAAAGGTTTTTGCGGATAAATCTGCCCGTGGGCCGGCGGCATGGAATTATACACCCAGTTGATGTCAACGCTGCCGGCATGGACCATGCGATGTTTTGAAAACCCGTTGAATGTCCCGCGGACCAGGACGTCCTCCATCTTCATGGAAAGACAGAATACGGCCACGGGTTGGCCTTCGGGGATTTGACATAGTTCCGACTTGTAGGCAGTTTGGGAAAACACCAGCCGGCGGCTGTCCGCGGCCTGGCACTGCAAAAGCGGCATCAGGACCGGGAATCCGTCGGTCCCTATGTAACTTAAAAATTTTAAAGTGCCCAGCTGGTTGAAGAGGCGCTCGGCAAACGGCGTTAGAATCCGCTCCGCGCTGCCGGTGGTCAAAGCCCCGCGGGAAAACCGCGTCATCAGGGTGGCCATCAGGATCCTTGGAATCGGCAGCCCCATGGGCCCGGCAACGGAAACCAGGTCCAGGTAATGCACGGTGTTGATGCCGAAGTACGCATTGTACCGGAACATGGGCAGGTCATTGTAGGATTGATATTCCGGGCCGTCTTTTCGAAAATGGGTCCACCGGGCGGTTCCCCGCCACATCCGCTTGTCCATGGTCAGCACCATGAATGCGATTTCCGGATTCTCCTGGATAAAAGCCTTGCTGTTTCCCCGGCAGAACTCACCCAGGGTGAGCTGGCGCTCATTGTTCGCCCGGATGGATGTGATCAGGGTGATGTGGGGCAGCCCGTCCGGGTTGACCGAGGCCACGACACCGATCTTTTCCGCCGGGAAAAACGCCTGGATGTCTTCGGCATTAAATGCCGTCCGCTGATTTGCCACCCGCTGCCTCCTTTCCTGATTATCAATTTGAATATCATTTCAGTTTTGTTAGAAACTGAGCTGAAAAAGGCTTATAAAAAGATTCCTTTAAGTCCCCTTTAAAGGGGGATTTAGGGGGATTTCTCAGCCTTTGAAAATCGAAATCCCCCCACAGCCCCCTTTTAAGGGGGGCCAAGATGATAGAGCCCTTTACGAAGCCATCAGCTTTGATGAACCCGTCCAACATACCTTTTCTTTGGATATCCCGGCTGCCACAGCCGTGCGGACATAACCGTCCAGTTCCGCGTTAGTGAGCAGTTCAGCCGCCTCAAACGCCCATTTCTGCCCGAGCCTCAGGTACTTATCCCGGCACAGGTTGTTGAAGGCGCAAAGCTCCCACCGGTTGACCACGTCGGAGATTTCCGTGGAAATAAACCGGGCAATCCGGTCGATGTTGTCGTGATCCGCGGTTGCCCCCGGAATCAGCGGGGTGCGGATCCATAGCGCGCTCGGGTGAACATGGGAGCGGATAAAATCGGCGATATACAAAAGGTTTTCCAAAATCTTCTGGTTGTCATGCCCGGTATACTGCCGATGCCTCTCGGGATCCATCACCTTGATGTCAAACAGCACCATGGCCGCATACGGCAGTATCCGGTCAAGGGCGGTTTTTGAGCAGTAGCCGCAGGTATCCAGGGCGGTGTGGATGCCGCGGCCCCTGAGAACTTTGAAAAACTCGCCCACAAATTCGGGCTGCATGGCCGGGTCTCCGCCGGATGCGGTGATGCCGCCGCCCGAGGTTTCAAAATAGGCCCGGTCTTTGAGCACCTCGGTCACAAGGCCGCCAAGCTCCCACCGGGTGCCCAGAAGCTCCAGGGCGGTTCCCGGGCATTCCGCCGCGCAGGTCCCGCAGGCACGGCAACAGTCCCGGTCGATGTGCACGCCGGTATCGTCAATCGTCAGGGCCTCATTGGGGCAGATGTCCTCGCAGGTGCGGCACCCGATGCACCGGTTAGCAAACCAGCACAGCTGGGGCTTTGCCGATATGCTCTCCGGGTTGTGGCACCAGGCGCATCTGAGCGAGCACCCCTTGAAAAACACGGTCGTGCGGATACCCGGCCCGTCTTCGGTGGACATGCGGACAATTTCAAGGACCGTGGCGTATTTGGTTTCCTGGGTCATGATGGATTTCTTCATTGCTGCTCGTACTCGTTCTCGTAATCGAAGTTAAACCCGAGTACGAGTACGATTTATCAAAACCGGCTATGGCTCAGCCGCGCAATCACCTCGTTCTGCAGTTCTTTCCCAACAGCCGTGAAATAGGCATTGTATCCGGTGATGCGTACCAGCAGGTGCCGGTAGTTCTGGGGATTTTCCTGGGCATCGCGCAGCATGTCCGGATCCAGCATATTCACCTGGAGCGATGTACCCCCGTTTTCCGCATATCCCCGCAGAAACGCCTTGAACTTCTCCTTATGTTCCGGGTCTTTTATGATTGACGGATTAAAGGTGATGGTATGGCTTGCCCCGTTGGGCAGGCTGTTCAGATAGCCGTCCCAGTCTCCCTGATCCGGCCCGGTTTTTCCGCCCAGGGCTTTTCCCACGGAGTTGGCATTGGCGGTCGGGCCGTTAATATCCGCGCCGTTTGACGGGCAGATCGCGTTGGACAGAAACTGGCCCTTTTTCCGGCCGTCCGCGCTGGCGGCCATCACAAAGCCGTCCCCCGCCCAGTAGTTCCAGCTGAGCATCCCGGGCCGGAACTGCCGATTGGTGGACTGGGTTTTGTGCCGCCAGGTCGCCTCGGTCCAATAATCCATCACCTTTCGGGCCATCTTATCCGCCGCATCATCATCCCGGCCGTACTTGGGCGCCTTGTTTCTGGCAATGGCCTGGAGCTTTTCATGCCCCTCCCAGTTGTCCTTCAACGCCCGGACAAGCTCGACCATGGTGCATTTCTTCTCGTCAAACACCAGATACTTAACGGCCAAAAGCGCATCCACCGTGGTGGCAAAAGTTACCGCCTCAAGGGTGGTAAAACTGAGCTCCGCCCCGCCCTGCGTGATATCCATCCCCTTTTCCGCGCACCCCCGGACCAAGCAGGAAAGATAAGGGGTGGGGAAATACTTGGCCCGGAGTGATTCGGAGCGCTCGTAAAGATCAACACACTTTTGAATGATATACTCAGTCTGCTCCTGATAGGCCTTCCAGAAATGTTCCCAGGTGGCAAAGGTTTCCGAATTCCCGGTATTCGGCCCGTCCTGCCGGACCCTATCGGTTTTTCCGGTCATGGGGTCGAAAAACGGCACCAGGTCCCGGCCCCCGGCAAGCGCCAGTTCAACCGCCTTTAACAGGTTTAGGTTGTTGTCCACGGTGCCGGAGCGGTCGTTTCCGCACATGGTGTTCTCCAGGCATCCCACCGGCGAATAGTCATGAACGTTATCCTCTCGGATCAATTGGGTATTGCCGCTTTTTTTCGCCTCGCGCAGCATGCCGGCCATGGACCGCTCGTCAAAATTTAACAGAAACGGCGCGCCCTGGCTGGCGGAAATCATGTCCGCCGCTTTATCCAAAAGCGCGTCCGGAGTGTTTTTGTGCAGCCGCACGTTCGGCTTGGGCTCAAGAATAGGGCTCATTTCATCGATCACCTCGAGCATGGCATAAGTGAGGTCATTGGCCATGTCTTTGCGGTCCGGACCTACGCCGGCCAGGGTGATGAGTTGCCCGAAGCCCGATGTGATACCGTCGTTTCCGTTTCGGATCATGGCGTCATAGACCGTATTGCAGTGAACCCAGAAGCATTTGAGAATCTCTTTTCCGAATTCGCGGTCCATGCCGTTTTCAATGGAATACTGCCAATAGGGATAGAGGTACTGGTCGATCCGGCCGAAGGAAACGCCCGGACCGGGGTAGTTTTCATCGCTCATGATCAGCATGTGGGTAAGCCACAGCGCCTGGACCGCCTCCCAGAAGGTTTTCGGCGGCGCCCAGGGTACCCGGCGCAGGTTCTCGGCCATCTGCCGAAGCTCATTTTTTCGCGCCGGGTCTGCCTCGTCTTCAGCCAGCTTTTTGCACAAATCGGCATACTTTTCCGCCAGGTCGCGCGGCATGGCGGCGGAGGTCATCATGGCGGCAAGCTGAGCGCCTTTTTCCCCGCGCTTTTCCGCTTCTGAGAGCTTATCGTATCGGGCCTTGAGATCATCATGAATCCCCTTCCACCCTATGGAGAGCGCCCTTGGATAATCCGGCACCAGGTGGCCGCAGGTGGCGCCGGAATTTCCGTACCCGTGGTCGTGAAACCACTTAACCGCTGCCCGCCCCCCGTTTCTGCCCATGGTCAGCCGGTCAAATGCCTTCTGCGCCTTTTCCGTGAGGCAGAGCGAGGTCTGGATGTTAAAGCGGCCGCCCGCAATCAGGTCGCCCGGGAGGATTTCCTGTGGGAGATAATTGACCATAACCTCCCGCACAAACCAGGCGCGGCGCCTGACCTGCGGCCAGTCCCAGAACTCCGCCGGCAGATCCACCGGCCGCGCCGCCTGCCGGTAGGAGCTTCTTAGCGTCTGGAGCAGCAGGTAGGTTTCCGGGACGATGTAATAGGTCGTCTCGTTGAACTGGACATCCCATGGCGTGCCGGTGCTCCAGGCGGTGTATTCGTTGTTCCACTGCCGGCAGGCGCCCATGAAATAATAATCGCGAAGGTTCGCGATCCTATCCGAAAGCCCTTCGGGTGCCTTGATCGGAAAACGCTCGGTTACTGCAGCAGCCGCTTTCATGGGCCACCTCCCTGTTTAAAAACTATGTCTGTTTGGCGATGATTTGGCGCAGACGGTCCTCGCCGTTTGCGAGCATCTCCCGCATCACGGCTTCGGCCAGTTCACCGTCACCGGCCTCGATGGCCGTCGCCAATTGCCCGTGATAGTCAAACACGGACGCCACCACCTCCGGGTTCCGGAAAAACTGGCGGGCCAGGTTGGTATAGATCGGTTTGAAGGAATTGAGCAGCAGGGGGTAGAGCAGGTTGTCCGTGGCCATGGCGAGCAGCAGATGAAATTCAAAATCAAGCGCCACCAGTGCATCCACATCATTGGCAGACGCCCCGGCCTCCCGCTTTCGCAGCTCGCGAAACTGTTCCAGGTGCTCATCGGTCCGGTTTTTCGCGGCAAGCCGGGCGTTTTCCGTCTCAAACAGCATCCGCATGTTCAGGAGCCCGTCCAAAAGCTTGGGGTCGAGTTTCCCCTCGTTGTAATTAAGCAGCGAATTTAAAAGTGTAAGCGACCCTTCACGGCGGTAGTCATTGACCACCGCGCCCTGGCGGGGAATCATTGAAATCAGCCCCTTGGCCGAAATATCGACAAGCGCATCGTGCACCACCGGCCGGCTCACCCCCAGCTGCTGGGCCATATCCCGCTCCGGCGGCAGCTTTTCCCCCACCCGGACCGCCCCGGACAGGATCAGCGCCTCAAAGCGGGCAACGCAAACATCCTTTAAACGCTCTGTTCTGACTGGCTTTAATCCGTCTAACATGAACACTCCTTTTTTGGCTGGTGGTAATACCATATCACCAAAAAGGCAGATACACAAAGAAAAAAACAAATCCAAGCATTTTTATGGATTTGCGGGAGCATCCGATATGGTTACACTTTGTTTATAAAGCAAAACCCTTGTCAACCCCTTAACAAAGGAGAATCAAATGAGCCTGCAGGAAAAATTAGATGCCCAAAGAAATGAACTGGAATCCGCGGCGCCCAAGGAGGCGGTGGCAGTCATGCACCGGGCGACCGAGGATTTGGCAAACTCGGAACTGGTGAAACAGGCCAAGAAAGAAGGCGACAAAGCGCCGGACTTCACCCTCAATAATGCGAAAGGCCAGCCCAGAGGCCTTGACCAGATGCTGTCGGAAGGCCCCTTGGTGCTCGGTTTTTACCGGGGCCGGTGGTGACCGTTCTGCAATCTGGAGCTGGAAGCTCTTGAAGCAGCCCATGCCAAAATCCGGGATCTGGGCGCCACCCTGGCCATGATTTCCCCGCAGTCCCAGGCGCATTCCCAGGCATTTATCGAAGAAAAAGGCCTTTCAATGGAACTTTTGATCGATGCCGGCAACCAAATCGCACAAAAATACGGATTGGTCTATACCGTGCCCGAGGACCTGCAGAAGGTTTACAAACAGCTGGGAATTGACGTGTCCCAATATAATGACGACGGCTCCTGGCAGCTGCCCATGTCCGCCCGCTATATTATCGACACGGACAACCTGATCCGGTATGCCGCAGTTAATGCCGATTACACGGTGCGGCCGGATCCTTCTGAAACCATTGCGGCGCTGGAGAAAATATTGACCTGAGCCGCCGGGCATTTTCCCGACTCATTCGCTATTTACAATTTTTACTTAAACTTTACATTGACATTTACATTATGCCTTTGTATTTTTTTCTCAACTGATAAAAATACGGAGGCGATCTATATGTCATCCCCATTAACAGCCAAGCAGCAGCAGCTTCTCGACTATTTTCAGGACTGGATAGCCGAATCCGGGGACTCCCCCTCGCTGCGGCAGGCCGCACAGGACCTGGCCGTAAGCCATACGGCCGTGGCCCAGACGCTGAATCGCCTGGAAGAAAAGGGCTTCCTCAAGCGGGAGGGCCGATACGGGCGGACCGTCCATCTGATTAACCAGGCCGGGCAACCCGCGGGCCTTCACCGGTGGCGGGAGGTGCCGGTCATCGGCCGGATTACGGCCGGGCTTCCCATGTACGCGCAGCAGGAATGGGAGGACAGCATTGTCATTGACGCTGATATCTACAAGGGGGAAAATTTGTTCGCCCTTCGCGTCAAGGGGGATTCCATGGTCAATGCCGGGATCCTGCCCGGCGATCTGGCGATCTGCTCGCCGCGGCAATACGCCAGTGACGGAGAAATCGTGGTGGCGCTCATCAACGGCGAAGACGCCACGGTCAAACGGTTCCATGCCCGCCCCGACCACATCATCCTGAAACCCGAAAACCCCGCCTATGAAAGCGTACGATACAGATTCGACGAAATCCTGGTGCAGGGCAAGGTGATCGGCATCCAGCGCGGGCCGGATGTGATGCAGCGGGTGTCGTCATGACTGAAACCGCCGATATATGCCGCCTGCGCGTCGGCACCAGCGGCTACTCCTATACCGAGTGGACGGAAGCGGGCTTTTATCCGCCGGGGACCCGGGCCGGAGAGATGCTTCCGCACTATGCGGGCCTGTTTTCAATCACCGAGTTGAACTACACATGGTACCAGATGCCCAAGGCGGAAGCCATCGAGCGGATGCGCCGGCTGGTGGGGGAGGAATTTTCCTTTGCCGCCAAACTCACGCGCACCCTGACCCATGAAGTCGACCCGGACGACTGGCCCGGCCAGGCGGCCCGCTACCGGGACGGCATCGCGCCCCTGGTGCAGGCCGGCCAGCTGGCCGCGGTTTTAATCCAGCTCCCGCCGTCTTTTGACCGCTCACCGAAGAACCGGCATTATCTTGCCGCCCTGCTGGAAAAACTCGAAGGCCTGCCCCTGGCTGTTGAATTCCGGCACAAGTCCTGGGCCGTGGACCGGGTGTTTGAGGAGCTCTCCCGGCGCCGGGTCGCCCTGGCGGCGGTGGACGAGCCGAAGCTGCCCGGCCTGTTTCCGCCCCTGGATGTGGTGACCCACCCCGATTTTTTCTATATCCGGTTTCACGGCCGCAATGCCGCGGGCTGGCGCACCGGCCACATGCAGAAGCAGTTTGACTACGATTACACCGAAGCCGAATTAAAGGAATGGATCGATTCCCGGATTGCCAAGATGGCATCCCAGGCAAACGCCGGCCTGATTTTTTTCAACAATCATGTCCGCGCTCAGGCGGCAAATAATGCGCAGGTGATGATGCGGCTGCTGGGTGAGAAATTTGGATATCAGCCTATCAGACGAGCTTAATTTTGAACTCATGCAGAATTGCTTTTACCCCCATCCAGAGATAAACTCGGTAGAGGTGACAGGTGTATCATCGAAGACTCTCATTTGCCACTTCACTTGCAATGAACGCTAAATCAATATAATATTTATTTATGCCTTTTGAAATTCTAGGCGATATCAAACAGATTGAAATTATTTCGTATGGTAAAAGCACAACAAGAAAAAAAATTTGCGCTTTGCATCGAGAATAAGGATGCCGAAGACTTGGAAAAACGAAAGATTTATCAAGTCATTGCTAACGATTCAGCTGAATCAGAGGGCTATCTTAGAGTCATCGATGAATCCGGAGAAGATTATCTTTATCCGGATTCATATTTTATTATGATTAAATTGCCGCACGCGGCTCAGAAAGCCCTGCAAACAGGCCTTTAAAACATCGAATCCGGCCATAAGTTTTCTTTGCCCGGCATTTTTCCGGTTTGATTCCGCCAGATTTTTTTGCACACAATTACTTCCTCTCAACAACCCTGATGCCGCTTCAAAAATAAAACGATCCCGCACCCCCCCAATTACCTCGGATGCATCTATTTCCGGAAGAAATTCTGATGTCCCATCAAACAAAATTTCTTTAATTAAAACCTATATTGTTAAGTTAAATTTTAATTTAAAAATTTACATTGAACTTTACATTTTTCTTTTGTAATCTTTTATTAAAACCTATGGCCTTTCATGCAACAACATACCGCTCGCGCGCCGTCATCCACCTAAACGTCGCGGACTTTGCCGTGGCCGTCGAACGGCTGGTAGACGGGGGGCTCAAGGACCGGCCCGTAGTCATCGCCCCGGAGGGGGCGGCGCGCGCCGTGGTCCATGACATGAGCGAAGAATCTTACCAGGCCGGCATCCGAAAGGGCATGCCGCTTAAGCGGGCCCGGCGCATCTGCCGGGACGCCCGCATACTGCCGCCACACCCCGACCGGTACGAGCGGGCCATGCGGGAGCTTTTCCGGGAAGTGCTCCCTTATTCCCCGCTTATCGAACCCGGGGAAATCGACGGCCACCTGTTTATCGATGTGACCGGCACCAGCCGGCTGCTCGGTCCTTCGGTTGACGTGGCCTGGCGCATGTACCGGGGGATCCGGGACCGGCTGGGGCTTTCCCCCATCTGGTCGGTGGCCCCGAACAAGCTGATCTCCAAGGTCGCCACCCGCCTGGTCAAACCCATTGGGGAATACATCGTCGGGGAAGGTGAGGAGCGGGCATTGCTTTCGCCGCTGCCCCTCTCCTTAATCCCCGGCATTGAATCCGCCGATCTATTCCGCCTAAAGGAATTCAATCTATTTCACGTGAAACAAGTGGCCGATCTGGCCAAGGATCAGCTGGCAGTGCCTTTTGGCAAACGCGCGGATTTCATCTACGAATCCGTGCGCGGGATCGATCCGTCACCGGTGCTGCCGGCCGGCCGGGAGCCGCCGAAAATCAAAGCATCCCATGAATTCGGCAATGACACCAACGATGTCGCCACAGTAGAACGCGCGGTGTATCTGCTTGCAGAAACCATCGGCGCCCGGCTGAGGAAACGCCGAAAAGCCGCCCGGAGCCTGGTGATCACCATCGATTATGCCGACGGCCTGCGCTGCTTCCGGCAGCTGGCGGTTACGCCGCCATCAGCCAATGACATCACCCTGTTCGAAACAGCGCAATCGCTTCTGTACAAAGCCTGGATCCGGCGGGTTCGGCTGCGGCACGTGCGCCTGACCTGTCCGAAACCGGTTCACCCCCAGGCCCAGATGGATCTTTTTTCCGAAGCCCCGGCGGTCAAGGAAAAACGCGAGGCGGTGATCGGGGCGATGGATGATATTCGGGAGCGGTTTGGAAAGGAGGCTATAAACATTGGCCGGATGTTGGCTTCTTGAGAAAGCTGATGAATGATTTTATCGCTGGAGGTTCACAATTGGCAATTTGAGATTAAGAGCAAGATTAAGAGTAAGATTAAGACGTTAAAAAACCGCCGATGCGGCGGACAAAATTGCTTTTGAAGAAGCTATCAATCAATTGAAAACCATGATCCCCTTAACCGTCCGATCCGCATATTCGCTCATGTGGGGCGTATCCGGTATTAAATCCCTCTGCCGGCATGCAAAAAACTTGGGCTACAACCGGCTGGCCCTGACTGACACGGACAACCTCTATGGGCTCTGGCCGTTTCTGGCTGCCTGCAGAAATGAAGGCATCCGGCCGATCATCGGCGCCGAGGTCACGGACAAAAACACTTCGGCCCGCGCGGTGTGCCTGGTCAAAAATAACCGCGGATACGGCCGTCTCTGCCGCCTGCTCACCCGGCGTCACACCTGCGCTGATTTTGATCTCAAATTCGCGCTCATAAAATACTCCGACGGGCTGACCGTGCTGACGAGCAGCCCGGAACTGCTGCGCACCGGCCATGACGCCGGGATCGATATCGCGGCCGCCCTGCCGCGAAAACCCGTTCCCAAAGCCCACCCACTGCGCGAAACTGCCCGCCGCTTAGGGCTTCCAGTTGTTGCCACGCCCGGGAGTTTCTTCAATCACCCGGCGGACTTTACCATCCACCGGGTGCTGCGGACCATTGACAGGAACACGGCCCTCTCCCGCTTAAAAAATGAAGATACCGCCCCGCCGGATGCCTTTCTGGCCTCGCCTGAAACTTACCGGCAGCGGTTTGCCCCCTGCCCCGAAGCCATCGAGAATACAAAGACGATCGCCGAGCGCCTGTCCTTTACCGGCCCGGATTTCGGCCTGATTATGCCGCCCTATGAGTTCGGCCCGCCGGAAAAGGCCGCCGCCCATTTGCGCCAAGCCGTCTATGAAGGGGCAAAAAGACGATACGGCGAGATATCCGATACCGTGGCGGATCGCCTGGAGCATGAACTCCGGATTATCTCAAAAATGGGATTTTCCGGGTATTTCCTGATCGTCTCCGACATTGTCAGCCACAGCCCCCGGACCTGCGGCCGGGGCTCGGGCGCGGCCTCCCTGGCGGCCTACTGCCTGGGCATCACCAATGTCTGCCCGGTCAAGCACAACCTCTACTTTGAACGCTTTTTGAACCCGGGTCGGACGGATGCCCCGGACATTGATGTGGATTTTGCCTGGGACGAACGCGATGATGTCATTGCCAGGGTCCTTTCCAAGTATAGCGGCCGCGCCGCCCTGGTGGCCAATCACGTCTGCTTCAAGCCCAGAATGGCAGTTCGCGAGACCGCCCGGGTCTTCGGCCTCACCGACCGGGAAATCAACCAGATTGCCACGCGCCTGCCATGGTTCTGGGAATCCGACGGGGATCAGAGCCTTCAGGAGCGGATGGCTACGCTCCCCCAAATGCGGGGCATCGATTTTCCCGAGCCATGGCCGGAAATTCTCGCCATTGCCCGGCGGCTTATCGGGCTGCCCCGGTATCTCTCGGTGCACCCGGGCGGCGTGGTGATAACCCCAAAGCGGATCGACACCTACGTGCCCATCCAGACCGCGCCCAAGGGGGTGCCCATTGTGCAGTGGGAAAAGGATGCGGTGGAAGACGCCGGGCTGGTCAAGATCGATCTTCTGGGAAACCGCAGCCTGGGCGTCATCCGCGATGCGCTTGCCAATATGGGCGAAAACGGCGTCGAACTGGATGAATCCCGCTGGGAACCGGAAGACGATTATGCCACCCAGGAGGCGCTTGCCCGGGGCGGCACCATGGGCTGCTTCTACATTGAAAGTCCGGCCATGCGGCTTCTACAGCAGAAAAGCCGGGTGGGCGATTTCGAGCACCTGGTGATTCATTCCTCCATTATCCGGCCGGCGGCCAACGAGGTGATCCAGGAATACATTCACCGCCTGCACGGCGGCGCGTGGACGCCGATCCACCCCCTGATGGCGGACGTGCTATCCGAAACCTTCGGCCTGATGGTCTACCAGGAGGACGTTTCCCGGGTGGCCGTCCGGGTGGCCGGATTTTCCCATGCCGAGGCGGACGGGCTTCGCAAGGTGATGGCCAAAAAGGACCGCGAGCGCCGGCTGCGGGATTACTTCTACCGGTTCTCGGCCGGGGCGCGGGCCAAAGGGCTGGATGATGACCGAATCGAGCAGATCTGGCGGATGATCATGAGCTTTAACGGCTATTCCTTCTGCAAGCCCCACAGCGCTTCCTATGCGCGGGTTTCATTCCAGGCCGCGTATTTAAAGACCCACCACCCGGCGGAATTCATGGCCGCGGTGATCAGCAACCAGGGCGGGTTCTATTCCGCATTCGCCTACGTGTCCGAGGCCCGCCGCCTGGGGCTCTCCATTCTCCCGCCGGATATTATGGAAAGCCGAATCCGCTGGACCGGACGGGACGATTGCTTACGGGTAGGGTTTTTATCCATAAAAGATCTCTCCGCCGCCACCCGGGCGCGCATCCTCAATGAGCGGAAAAAACGCCTGTTTGCCGATCCGATCGACTTTTTCGAGCGCGTCCGGCCGGATGACACGGAAGCCCGGGCGTTGATCCACTGCGGCGCCTTAGACCGGCTTCACCCCAAAAAACACCGGGCCGCTATCCGCTGGCAGTTCTCCGCCTGGCAGAAACGCCGCAGCCGACAGAACATAGAGCCCTCCCTGTTCTCCGATCCCGATCCGCCGGCCATGCCGGATCTCCCCGAAGACGACCCCCGGCAAAGGCTGCGCCGGCAGTTCTCCGTGCTGGGGTTTTTATGCGACCGCCATCCCATCACCCTGTTTGCGGATCAGCTAAACCCCTTAAACACCGTCAAGGCCGAGAGCATCCCTGTACACCTCGGCCGCCGCATCCGGTTTGCCGGCTGGCTGATCACCGGAAAGACCGTGGCAACAAAAACGGGCGATCCCATGAAGTTTGTGACCTTCGAGGACGAGACCGGACTCGTGGAGACCACCTTCTTCCCGGCCGCCTACAACCGCTTCTGCCACATCCTGGACTACGGCCGGCCGTTTTTACTCTCAGGCAAAGTCGAGGAAAACTGGGGGGTGACTACGCTTACCGTGGACGGGGTGCGGACGGTTTGAATCATCCGGCCCGGCGGCCAGCATGCCGATGCGGTAGCCCGCAATATAGGCGGACGCCATCATGGCCTGCAGCTCACTGCCGGCGGATTCAATGCGGTAGGCGTCTATAACGATGTCCTGGGTTGCCGCGGAAAATCCAAGCATGACCGCAGCCAGCGCCATTATATAGACATGGGGCCGGCTCTGCTGGGGATCGGTTAGCCCGATCCACAAAAGCGCCAGAATGATCATTAACTGGGCCAAAAGAATCCATCCGCGCCGCCGGCCGAATTTTTTTGACAAGTACAAAACCGGCAGCCGGTCCACCAGCGGGGCCCATACGAATTTAAAGGAATAGCCCAGGGCGGCCCAGCTGAAAAAGGTGACATCAGCGCGCTCCACGCCGGCCTCCCGGAGCCATAGGGAAAGGGAGGAAAAAATCAGCAGAAGCGGAAGACCGGCGGAAAAGCCGAAAAAGAGCATGGTAACGACTCGGGGATGCAGAAAGGCCAGAACCGACTGCTTCCAGTTTAACGCTTGCATTTTATGAAAAATCCATCATACTTGGAATCGGTTCTTCAGTCGCAACCCTTACGTCATGTCCAAATTTTATGTGACAGCCAATTGCAGCAATTGGCGATTCAATAACAACCGGCAAAAAAATGGAGGTTCCAATGAGCAGAAAATTGACCCGCATCACCATTTGCACCCTTACCTGTATTGTATTGATCCTTTCCCTGTCAACTTCGCTGTATGCTGAGCAGTATTCCCATGTCGTGGCCTTCGGGGACAGCCTGACCGACCATAACGGACTGAACCAGTATGTCTCCGAGGCACCCGAAGCCTTTACGAACTGCCAGGGGACCCCTTGCGTTTGGGTTGAATACATGGCCGCCGAACTGGATATTGATCCGGAAAGTATAGACAATAATGCCATCGGCGGAGCCATGAGCAAAGGGCACTCGGATGAAAAGCTTCAGGCCGCCATTGATGCGGGCAATCTCCCGCCGCTCGGCATGGTGGGCCAGGTCGGCACCTATCTAAGCGAAGTCCCGGAATTTAACTCCGAAGACACCCTGTTTACCATCTGGATCGGCGGCAACGATCTGCTCGAATTCCTCCGGGAAGAGTCTTCCGCCGCGACCCCCGAGGCGCTTGTCCAAGGGGCCATGGCCAACATCAAGGCGGCGGTGACCGATTTAATTGATGCCGGCGCCCGGAATTTTCTGGCCTT
The DNA here is from genome assembly GCA_034520365.1 of Desulfobacterales bacterium. Lineage (NCBI taxonomy): Bacteria > Pseudomonadati > Thermodesulfobacteriota > Desulfobacteria > Desulfobacterales > Desulfobacterales bacterium. The sequence goes on along the minus strand of JAXHNP010000007.1, from coordinate 567,095 downwards.
AACCCTCCCGGATTTATCCAAAACCCCGGCCTTTAACCAACTGCCGGAGGACAAACGGGCCCAAATCAGCGAGCTGACTCAAGGCTTTAATAAAGGGCTTTCCGTATCCCTTGAGGCCATTGAATTCCAGAACTCGGGCGTTTCTGTGGTTACTCTGGACGCCTTTTCTCTTATGAACAGCCTGATTAACCAGGGAGTTTTTAACAACACCACGGACACTTACCTGGAACTCGACGAAAACCTCGAATGGACCGGCAATGTCAACGGCGATGCCGAGGATTTTCTCTTCTATGATCCCATCCATCCCATGACCCGGGCGCACGCCATCATCGGAGAAGAAGCCGCCACGACTGTGGAGACGGCCCCCGGCCCGCGGGATTTTGATGACAGCGACACATGCTTTATTAAAGCGGTGGCAGCCGATTAGCAATCCCGTTTAAGAGGTTTCAGTGTTCAGGTTTCAGGTTTTAGTAGCGGTTTAGCGTTTTTCCTGAAACCTGAACACCGAAGTTCACAGTTCAGGATTCACAGTTAAATGTTATACAAACTTAATGCCTCAGTGCCTCAGTGCCTTAGTGCCTTAGTACCTTTAAGGTGCAAATGAAGTTACTTTTACGCTCGGTCCCGGGCTGCGGCCCGGGGGGATTACTCTCGTTTCTGACGGATAAACGCCGCGGCATATTTTAGAGTGCCGTAATCGTATTTTTCAGCAAAAAATTCATACACCGGTTTGAGGTAATTGGTCTCCAGCTGCTTGAATGCGGCATCGATTTCATCAAGCGCCGCCTGAGAGACCAACCGGGAGATGTCGATTTCGCCCGCTTCAACGCAGTGCGCAATGTGGCCCTGAATGGTCGTGATGGCCAGCGAGCGTTCAGCGGCGATCTCCTCGACGGTCTTGCCCTGATTGAACAACTCCAGGCTGACGGTTTTGGTGTTCGGCTTTTTCCGGGTATCCGAATCCTTTTTGACCGGGCCCTGGCCCGGGACCGGGGCATTTTCATGCGGCGGGACCTGCATGCCGGCTTTGGTCAACTCTTTACCGCTTCGGACCGATGCGGCCAAATCCCGGGCCTTATAGATTTTCTGGACCTGGCTGTAAAATAAAAGCTCAAGCTCCTCGAGTTCCCGGATATACTGTTTGACGCCCTTCTTCTGTTTTTTCAAGTCCGCGATATGCCGCCCGATCCGTTCGGAAAATCCGGCAAATATCGGCTCAAAATAGCCTCTGGCCGCCTCGATCCGCTCCTGAAGGTAGGATAAATCGTCATCCCCCCCGGTCTGCAGGATCCGGTCCAGCTGTTTTAAAAACTTATCCCCCACCTCTTTTACGGGCCGGAGGTCTGTCTGTATGGACTGCGCCCAGTCCAGAAAGGTCTGCTTTTTCGAGTGCGCGGCATCCTTGGTATAGGTGCGCCGGTGATAGCTGACCCCCGACCATAATGCGTTAAAATTAAACGCATCCCGGACCATCTCTGCCAGATAGGCCAGGGAGGCGGATTGTAGGGATGGCTCCAGGCTTTGGGTATCGGTTTTCCGGCTCATAAAGTCCAAAAGCGCGGGTTCCGGCGGCATGGCCTCCCAGCGGAAGGGGGCGGTCAGCACCAGCCCCTCCAGGGAAGTCAGCCGGGAGAGCGCCACATATACCTGGCCGGCGGCAAAGGCCTGGGAGACATCGATAACCGCCTTGTCAAAGGTCAAGCCCTGACTTTTATGAATCGTGATCGCCCAGGCCAGCTTCAGCGGAAAATGGGAAAACTTGCCCACTACTTTTTCCTGGATTTCGTTTGTTTCCTTGTCAAGGGTGTAGCGCTTGTTCTCCCATTTATAGGATTCCACCCAGACCGAGGCACTGCCGTCGGCAAACCCCACCTTCACCCCGTCCTCGCGCAGGGCCTCAACACGGCCGATTTTACCGTTAAAAAACCGCTGATCACCGGAGGGATCGTTTTTGATAAACATGACCTGGGCATCCTTTTTAAGCATCAGCACCGCGTCCAACGGAAATGTATGCGCATCAAAGGTCCCTTCCACTTCCGCATGATAGCGAAAGGCTTTACCGGGCAGTTTGTTTAGCTCCGCCTCATTGATCCGGTCCGCCTTGCGGTTATGGGTGGTAAGATAGACATGCCCGTCGCCGGGGGCGGCCTTGAAGTCCGGCCGGTGATGCCGGTTCAACCGCTCGATGTCCTCAGCACTTAGCGCTCCATCCCGCAAGTTGTTTAGGATTGATATAAATGTTTCATCGCTCTGCCGGTAAATATGCTCGAGTTCCAGATAAATGGGCGGCTTCTCGGCAAGCGCCCGGGCGCCGAAGAAAAAAAGGGTCGGATAATACTGGCCGAGCACCTTCCATTCCGGATCCTTAACCACCGGCGGCAGCTGCAGGAGATCGCCGATAAAGAGGATCTGGACCCCGCCGAATGGCAGATGCGGCTGCCGCCGGATCCACCTGAGCACCGCATCAATGGCATCCAAAAGATCCGCCCGCAGCATGCTCACCTCATCAATTACCAGGAGTTCCAGTTTCTTTAGCATATTACGCTTGGCCGCCTGCATTTTGACATGCCGGCGGAGCGTCTGCGGGGTATTCAGTTCAAACGCGGGCGCCTCCTCCCCTGGATACTGTTCAGTGGGGATAAACGCCCCAAACGGCAGCTGAAACAGGGAGTGGAGGGTAACGCCCTCGGCATTGATGGCGGCAATGCCGGTGGGCGCTGCAATAATCGTGTTTTTGTGGGTGCGCCGGCTGATATCATGCAGAAATGTGGTCTTGCCGGTGCCGGCCCGGCCGGTCAAAAACACGTGATGGTTGGTGCTGTTTACAAATTTCGACGCCATGAGGGCGGCATTGTCTGTCCATCGGGGCATACCGATCCTTCTAAAATCCGGGCAGTTTGAATTTCATGGTGACTTCTCCGGTTTCCTTGTCGATTTTAACCATTTTGTCCGATGCTGCACTGGTTTCTATCTTTTGGCCGGTGGCCATTTCAAGGAGCCCGCCGATAAACTCCATACCGGAATTGAGCACCGCCTCCATTTTCTCCGGGGGCTGATCCGCCAAAACCGCGGCCGCCGATTCCCCGCCGGCCGATTCCGGGCGCTCCGCAGCGGCGGCCGCCTCTCCGGGGGATTCATCTGTCCCGGCCTGCTCGTTGGCCGCCCCGCCCGTCTCCTCCGCATCATAGGCAAACGCCCCTTCCGCCTGGTCCTTGAACACCTCGGGGTTTAAATAATGCGGCGTATCCTCGGGAATTTCCTCTGCAGCCGAAGGCTCCGGCGAAACCGGCTCGGGCGCCTCCTGCATCATTTCCCGAAGCTGGTTTAACATCTCTGTGCGCTTTTCCCGGGAAAACTCCACCATATCCGTGGTGCCGTCAAAAACCCCCTGAAACAGATCGGTTTTCAGCTGAATGCCCGCATAAATTCTTTCTTCAATGCTGTTTTTGGCGATCAGGTTGATCACATTGACCGTGCCGCTCTCCTGGCCGATCCGGCTGACCCGGCCGATGCGCTGGTTCATCCGCGCCGGATTCCAGGGGAGTTCGAAGTTGATCACGCAGTCAGCGGCCTGCAGATTCAAGCCCGTCCCCCCGGCATCCGTGGACAGAAATACGCGGCAGTCCGGATTGTTGGTAAATTCATCAATCAGCGCCTGGCGGCGGTTGACCGGTATCTTGCCGGAAAGCTCCACAAAGGGTATCCCCGCATTGGAGAGGTGCCGCGCGATCAGGTAGGTCATGGTCGTCCATTCGGAGAAAATAACGATCTTGCGGCCCTCCTGGATAGCCAGATCAGAGAGAATCGATTCAAGCTCTTTTAATTTAGGCGAAATCTGGGTTTTGCGATCGATCAGGTACGTGGAGTTGCATACCTGCCGCATTTTGAGCAAAAGCTCCTGGATGCGCCGCAGATCCATGGGCGTTAGGAATTTCTTGTTCATGAGGGGCAGCAGTGACTGGGCATAGCCGCCATGGATCTTGTACTGCTGTTCGGTCAGTTCGATATAATAGTTATTGACCAGCTCTTCCGGCAGCTGCTCCAGCACATCCATCTTTTTCCGGCGGATGACAATGGGTTGAAGCTCCTGATGGAGCTTGTCCAGGTTCCGATAGCCCAGGATTTTGCCTTTTTTCTCACGGCTTAACATAAAATGTTCAGCCGCAAACGCCCATAGGGGCGACAGCCGTTCCGGGTCCAGGAACTGAATGATGGAGTAGACATCCTCCAGCTTGTTCTCAAGCGGGGTGCCGGTAAGCACCATGGCATGCTTGCGGGGCAGGCGCTTGACGGCATCCGCGGTCTTGGTGTTAAAGTTCTTGATCCGCTGCGCCTCGTCAAGAATAACAATATCCGGCTTAAAGCGGGAAATCGGGCCCACGTCCCGCAGCACGGCCTCGTAGTTGGTGATTTTGAAGAGGGCATCATCATTATCATAGATTTGCCTGCGCTTGGCCGCGCTGCCCGCGATGATCACCGCCTTTTCGTCAGTAAACCGGTCAATCTCCCGCTTCCACTGCTCCTTTAGGGAGGCCAGGGTGACCACCAGCACCCGGGAGAACCCAAATATATCCCGTTTGAGTATGGAAGCGGCGATGGCCTGCAGCGTTTTGCCAAGCCCCATCTCATCGCCGATGAGCGCGGCCTTTTTGTACAGGGCAAACCGGACGCCTTCCTCCTGATACGGGTACAGCCGGGTTTTGATCACGGAAAAATCCGGTTCCGTCTGCCGGGAAAGTTCGGCCAGCTGCCGCTCCGCCCAGTAGGTTTCCAACTTTTTATATACGGTGCCGGCAATGCGCACGCGCTTGAACTGGTCCGGCAGATCCAGAAGGGAGGTAAATTCGCCCAAATCCGAGGTTTTAAAGGGGCCATCCGGGTCGAAATTATCTTTGATGACCCGGCGGAGCGATTCCGGCTCGTTTTCCGGATGCTCACAGAAAACCCGGGGCCGTTCAGCCGCTGCATCCCAGAAAATATCCACAAACGGGAATATCTCCTTAGCGACTTTCTCCTTAAACCCTTTATGCTCTTTAAGCAGCCGGTGGACCGCGATCAAATGTTTGCAGATCTGGAGCCGGTTGGTTTCAAAATCCGGACAGGAGCAATGGCCGGTGCCGTTTTCCGGATCATGGAGGGTCACCGTATACTGTTTGCCGGCCGGGGTTTCCACCAGATGCTCGCCCTTATACATATCCCCCACGGTGATCTGAAAATTTTCGGTTTTGGCCCGTTTTTGGCGGTCCTCAAGGGCCTGGGCCCTGATTTCCTCACGGCTCAGATAGGGGGACGGCACTGCTTCGGATGCCGGTTCCGGGGGCTTTTTAGAGGATTTGAAGTTAAAATTCTGTGTTATATCGAGCAGCGCCGCCACCGTGTGCTTGCATCCCGCGCCGGGATACGGGCAGTCACAATAGGTTTCAAGCCGATCGCCGTTAAACTGGATTTCAATGGTATAGTCGCCGTAATTGCCGTCCACCGTATATTCGAATCGCCCGTTTTCTGCATCCAGACACCCACCCACACAGGCCCCGTATTCAAAGAGCCGCTCGCCGCGTTTGAAAATAATATCCGTATCTGCCACTGCGTTTCGAATATAGTCCAGGGTCAGCATCTGCATGGTCGCTCCTTAAAAACTTTAAAAATTGTATTAGGCTTATTCAATCAATAAAGGTTGCAGCCACATGCTGCGGCAGCATTTCTTGTAAGCGGTCAGCTTAAAAGATACAAGCAAACAATTAAAGTCCAAAATGCATTTTTTATCCACCTGACTTTTATTTTCTTCAGGAACCGGACAGCTCAATTTGACAAGCCGGCAGTCGCGTTTATGATAAACTAAGGTGTCCCCAAGCCGAAAATCTTTGTTTAAAACAGGTTGTTGTTTAAGGAGCCGTTATGAAACCTTTCCATGAGCTGAAAAAACTGGAGCCCGGGCTTGAATATTTAGGTATCCGGAATATCAAAAAAGTCCACTGGAACTTAAATTCTCCCAAACTTTATGAACAGGCGACAAAAAGAGGCGAAGGGGTCATGTCGCACTTGGGGCCGCTGGTGGTCGTCCGGCCTTCGGAATCCCCCATCAGCACGGGCCGGGCCCCAAATGACAAGTTCATTGTCCGGGATGAAAATACGGAGGACAAAATCAACTGGGGCAAGGTGAATATCGCTTATGATCCGGACAAATTTAATAATATTTTTGAGCGGCTTAAGGCCTATATGCAGGACCGGGAGATTTTCGTCCAGGACGTATATGCCGGGGCGGATGAGAAATATCGGCTGGCCATCCGGGTCATTACCGAATATGCCTGGCAGTCCCTTTTTGCCCGAAACCTCCTGCTCCGAATCCGCGATCGCAGCAAACTGAAAGATTTTACGCCCGAGTTCACCGTGATTGCCATGCCCAAATTCCTGGCCAATCCCGAGCTTGACGGCATCCATTCCGAAACCTTTATTCTGGTCAATTTCTCCGAGAAACTCGTATTAATCGGCGGCACCTACTATGGCGGGGAAATCAAGAAATCCGTATTTACCGCCTTAAACTATATCCTGCCCCAGAAAGATGTGCTGTCCATGCACTGCAGCGCCAATGTGGGCGAAAAAGGCGACACAGCCCTGCTGTTCGGCCTTTCCGGCACGGGGAAAACCACGCTTTCGGCTGACCCGAAGCGGGCTTTAATCGGCGATGACGAGCATGGCTGGAGTGATGACGGGATTTTTAATTTTGAAGGCGGCTGCTACGCCAAAGTGATTCGCCTGTCAAAAGAAGCTGAACCGGAGATATACGAAACCACGCGCAGGTTCGGCACCATCTTGGAGAATGTGGTCTGTGATGAGGAGACCCGGATGGTGGATTTAAATGATGACAGCATAACGGAAAACACCCGGGGCGCCTATCCCCTGACGCACCTGGAAAACATTGTCAAAGAGGGCAAGGGAGGGCATCCAAAAAACATTGTCTTCTTAACCGCCGATGCCTTCGGCGTTCTGCCGCCTATCTCAAAATTAACAACGGATCAGGCATCATACCACTTCCTCCTCGGCTACACGGCAAAGGTCGCGGGCACCGAAGAAGGCGTGACCGAACCTAAAGCCACATTCAGTACCTGCTTCGGGGCGCCCTTTATGCCGCTGCGCCCAAGTGAATATGCCAGGCTGCTGGCCAAAAAAATTGAAAAACACAACGTCCGCTGCTGGCTCTTAAACACCGGCTGGACCGGCGGCCCCTATGGGGTGGGGGAGCGGATTTCCATTAAATATACCCGGGCGCTTTTAAACGCCGCACTGGACGGCCGGCTCGATGATGTGGAATATGTTCAGGATCCAACCTTCTGCCTGAGTGTGCCGACCTCATGCCCGGGGGTCCCCTCCGAAATACTGACACCCCGAAACACCTGGCCTGACAAGGCCGCTTATGATAAGAAAGCCCGGGAACTGGCGGATCTGTTCACCGAAAACTTCGAACAATACAAGGACTTCGTTGATAACCAGGTGTATTGCGCCGGGCCGTTCCAGTCGAAATAGGCATCCGGCAAGAATCGGTTTTCTTGGCGGGCTCTCTCGATGCAGAGCCCGCCATTAATTTTTTGAATCAATCCGAACAATCGTTTTCAAAACCATTGTTCTCCCCTCCACCATGCGGACCTGCTCACTGATCACGGTGAATTTGTTCTGGCGAGAAACCCCATAACCATGGGGTTTCTCGCATGTAAGGTCGGCACGGTGGCCGACCCTACAAAATGTCGGCATTGTCGCGTAGGGCGGGCCACCGTGCCCGCCTGAAAAATAGATAGAACAAATTTACCGTGGCTCAATGATATCAGGGAGTTGACATTCCCGGCGGGATCTGTGATAATACCCAAAAAATTTGTATGCTTATTTTATTTACATGGAAAGGTTGTAATATCAAGCAATTGAATTGCCAATGACATTTCCCATGGAAGCTATCAATGACTATCAGATTATTGAAAAAATTGCCGACATTCGGGGCGTCACTTATTACCGAGGCCGCAAAACCGCTCAAAGTCCACCCGTTATCATCGAGTTCATCAATGTCGACCTTGCATCGCATTCGAAAATTGCCCGCCTGAAAAACGAATACAAAAAAATTCAAAAACTTGACAGAAACTCTGTCATTCCAGTCTACGAAGTATTCGATTACCAAGATGGCATTGCCATTGTAACAGAAGAATTCACTGAAAATCCCCTTTACAACCGGTTTACCCCCGGCGAGATGGATATCGACAAATTTTTGAAGCTTGCCGCAAATCTGAGCCGGGCACTGGGTGACATCCATTCCTGCGGCATTGTCCATGGCGCCATCACTCCGGCTAACATACTTTGCAACAACCATTCAGATGGGGTCAAAGTACTGGGGTTTGGCGCCACCCGTCTGATCTCCCGCATTCATGAAGAAATTTATGACCCAGTGGTAATCAAGTCGGTTCTGCCCTACATGGCCCCGGAACAGACCGGCCGGATGAACTGCTCGGTAGACCACCGGGTTGATCTTTACGCTGCCGGCATTATTTTTTACGAACTCTTGACCGGTGGCTTGCCGTTTTCATCCGATGATCCAATTGAAATCATCCATGCCCATATCGCCCGGCGCCCTGAACCGCCTGTCAAACGTAGGACCGATTTGCCGCAGATTATCTCTGATATCGTGATGAAACTAATTTCAAAAACAGTGGAAAACCGATATCAAAGCGGCTATGGTTTAGCGGCGGATTTCGAGGAGTGCGCCCGGCAGCTCAAAACTGCCGGCGAGATCAGTCCCTTTGCCTTGGCGAGACATGATATCCCACCCGGCTTGCATATACCGGAGAAGCTTTTCGGTCGCCAAAGCGAAGCCAAAAGCCTAATGGCTGCCTTTGACCGGGCGGCCGGCGGCAGTAATGAAATTTTTTTGGTGGCAGGCCCCCCTGGTATCGGCAAATCCACCCTGGTCAATGAAATACAAAAACCTGTGGTGCAAAACCGCGCCTATTTCATTGTCGGCAAAGCCGAGCGATACAAACGGGACATCCCATATTACCCGCTTATTCAGGCCTTCCAGGAACTGGCCGCCCAGATTTTATGTGAGACCGACGCCCAAATCGAAGCCTGGAAAGACAACATAATCAAGGCCGTTGCGCCAAACGGTAGGTTCATTACCAACCTGATACCCAATTTTGAACGCATCATCGGTCCGCAACCGGATTTATCAGCCATTGGTCCGGATATCACCCAACATCGCTATATCTATGTATTCAAGGAGTTTATTAAGGTCTGCGCCACCCAAGAGCATCCGCTGGTCGTTTTTGCAGACGACCTGCAATGGGCGGATCCGGCGACCCTTAGCCTTATCCGCAGGCTTTCCACAGAGCCCGAAATCGGACATCTCCTTTTGATCGGCGCATATCGGGACAATGCGGTAAAGCCGGACCATCCGTTAATACGCACCATGGACGAAGCTGAAAAAAACGGCGCTGCCGCAACCACTATTAAGTTGCCCCCGCTGTCGGTTGAGAATATCAATCAGTTAATCGCTGATTTTTTGCGATGCGTGGACCGCGACTCTCTTGAACTTTCTGAAATTGTCCACAAAAAAACCAGCGGTAATCCCTTTTTCATCCGACAGTTTTTAAAAACCCTCTATGATGAAGGCACCTTGACTCTGGATCCGACTTCCGGCTGGACCTGGAATATGGAAAAAGTTGCAAACATCCAGTTCACGGACAATGTCGTGGATTTCATGGCCGCAAAGATCGCCCGCATGCCGGTTGAGATCCGCCAAACCCTGAAGATTTGTGCCTGCTACGGAAACCGGTTTGATTTATTTGCCGTAGCTGCAAACCAGAATACCACGATAAACGAGACCATCGCCGCGCTATCCGGTGCCGAGAAGGAAGGCCTGATCTTTTTTAAAGAAGACACAGGGGTGTTTTCACATGACCGCATCCGTGAAGCGATTTATCATCTGTTCAGAGAAGACGAGCGGGTCCGGACCCATTACCGGATCGGTCGCTATCTGCTGGAAAATACCTCTGAAAAGCAACTGGATGAGGGCATCATTGACATCACCAATCATTTCAATATCGCCCGCAAACAAATCACCTCGCTTGATCAGCAATATCAAACGGCGCGTCTAAACTGCCGGGCCGGCCAAAAAGCCCTGGCCTCCGGTGCCTTTGAATCGGCGTTTCATTATTTCAAAACCGGAATTGAGTTTATTGCCTCAGACACTGCGCATGGGGATGCAAACGGGGACTGCTGGCGCATCGACTATAACTTAACGCTTGAGCTTTATTCCGGTTGTGCTGAAGCCGCCTATCTCATCGCCGACTATGATGCAATGTATAGACTCACCGACGAGATCATCAACCGCGCCCAAAAACCAAATGATGCGGTCGGCGCCCATATCGTGCGCCTGCAAACCCTGATGGCGCAGAACAATCTCGACGAAGTGATCCGGTCCGGACTTTTGGTTCTAAAATCCATGGGGATCTCGTTGCCGAAGCAGCCGGGCAAACAGCACATTCTCCGGGAACTGCTTCTGACAAAAATCCAACTGCTGGGCAAACAACCGGATGACATTCTGGATTTACCCCCCATGACAGATCCGACCGTGCAGGCCCAGGTGGAAGTCATGGCCACCATCACCTCCACCGCCTACTGGACCCTGCCGAATCTGCTGCCGATTATTGTCCTCAGATTGTTACGAATATTTGCAAAATACGGCAACACGGGGTTTTCGCCCTATATTTATGCCGGATACGGAATGATCCTTTGCACCCTCGGGGACATTGATACCGGCTATCATTACGGGCAAGCCGCGCTGAGATTGATGGACCGAATGAATAATCCAAAATATAAGGCCTGCACCCTAATGGTGGTAAACACCTTTGTCCGGCACTGGAAAGAGCATGCGAAAAACGTTGTGGAACCGCTTTTGGAGGCACATCAGAACGGGCTTGCCCAGGGGGATATTGAATTTGCCGGACACTCCCTGATGGTCCGGGGATACACCCGCTATCTTCTGGCGACCCCCCTGGACGATTTAGACCGTGACCTTGAAAAAAACCGTACAACCCTAAACCGAATCGGCCAGGTATCCAACCTGCACGTTGCCTCCATATTTCATCAAGCAGTGCTCAACTTACGGAACAAAAGTAGCGAAACCTCGCGTTTAGTTGGAAAAATATATAATGAAACCGAGATGATAACAGTCCACGAAGAGGCCAATGATCAAACCGCGCTTCATCACCTGTTTTTTAATAAAGTTGTGCTGAATTACCTTTTTGGTGACTATACGGCGGCGTTTAATGCATCCCGTAAAATGATGGCTTTTATCGACGGGGCCATAGGATCGCCGCTCCATGTGCCCTCATATTTTTATGATACCCTTGCCCATATCGAATATTTCCCTCATGCCGGTTGGCTGTTAAAACAAAAAATCCTTTCCAGGATTCGCCGGAACCTGAAAAAGCTGAAAAAATGGGCCCGTCAGGCCCCATCCAACTGCCTTCACAAATACCACCTGGTTGAGGCCGAACTGGCCCGCATCAAGGGCCGGTACAAAAAAGCCTTTGCCTTATACAAAAAAGCTGTCACCGGTGCCAGAGACAACCGATATCTTCAGGAACAGGCCATGGCCTGCGAACTTGCCGCCCGGTTTTATCATTTCAATGATTTTGATGATCTTGCGGCTTCATACATGGCCAAAACCCATGAACTATATACCGGCTGGGGGGCCCATGCCAAGGCAAACGATATTAAGGAAAAATACGAGGCATGGTTTCGTGCTAAACCTGTTATAGCCGGCATCGAGAAATTGGAGGACGAATTCATTGCCTCCCCGACTGACCGGGCGGTGAACAAACTCGATCTGGCGGCAATGATGAAAATGTCCCAGGCGATTTCCAGTGAAATCCATCTGGACAAGCTTCTGACGATCTTTATGCGGCTTATTATTGAAATTTCGGGGGCTGAAAAGGCTCTGCTAATTCTGAACCGAAATGACCAGCTCCGGATTGAGGCCACCGCTGACATCAACAAGGAAGATATCCTTGTGCTACAGGGAATTGATATTGAGCAAAGCGACGCCTTATCCCACGGCATTGTCAGTTATGTCAAGCGAACCAATGAAACGATCGTTCTTCACAACGCCGCAGATACAGGCATATTTATCCGGGACCCCCATGTCCAAAAACAAGGTGTGCAATCGGTTTTCTGCCTGCCGCTGGTCCGCCAGCAAAAGCTTATCGGCCTTATCTACCTGGAAAATAATCTCACCCCCAATGCGTTCACCCCGTCAACCACCGAGATGATCTCCCTGCTCTCCACCCAGGCCGCCAACTGCCTGGAAAACGCATTTTTTTTCGAAGAAACCCGGGCGGCTGAGAAACGGGCTCAGCGCCAGCGGGAACAGTACCAGAAGCTAGTTGAGACCATGAATGACGGCCTGACCATCATTGATCCGCAACTCAATATAACATATGTCAACAAGGCCCTCTGTCTAATGTCCGGGTACACGGCGGATGAACTCATCGGCAGGCCGGCCAAGGACTTTCTTGATGAAGCCGGTCGGGAAAAACTCGAGCGGGAGGTTGCGACCTGGCAGCAGCGGGGACGGCATATATTTGAAATCGACTGGATCGTAAAAGACGCCAAAATACTATCCACACTTGTCTCGCCCACGCCCATCTATGATGACAGCGGCGAGTTTGCGGGGTTTTTAGGCATTGTCACCGACATCACCGGCGTTAAAAAAGCCGAAAAGGAAAAGGAACTCGCCCAGGCCCAACTGGTTCAATCACAGAAGATGGAAGCCATTGGCACCCTTGCCGGCGGTGTCGCCCATGATTTCAACAACTATTTGATGACGGTTCTGGGCTCTGTTGACCTGCTCCGCCTTAATAAAGATCATCCGGAAAAGACGGAAAAACATATCGGGGATATTAAGAACGCGGCCGAGCTTTCTGCTGCTCTGACCCGCCAATTGCTGGCTTTCAGCCGGCGTCAGATGCTTGAAAAAACCGCTATCGATTTAAACGCTGTGGTCTCTAACATGGAAAAAATGATGCAGCGGCTGATCGGCGAAAATATTGAATTCAAGACCTCTCTCGATCCGAATTTGAAACCTGTCCACGCCGACTTCGGTCAAATGGAACAAATCATTATGAACCTTGCGGTAAATGCCAGGGACGCCATGCCGCAGGGCGGTCACCTCAAGCTGAAAACCGAAAACCTTTTCGTTGATGAGATGTATTGTCAGCAATACCAATACGCAAAACCGGGAGAATTTACCTGCCTGACCATCGAAGACACCGGCGCGGGCATGAATCAGGAGCAGATTAAAAAAATCTTTGATCCGTTTTTTTCTACAAAACCGGTCGGCCAAGGCACCGGTCTTGGCTTGTCCGTGGTATTTGGGGTTGTTAAGCAGCATAGCGGCTGGATCAATGTTTATAGTGAACCCGATATCGGGACAAGGTTTAGCGTATACCTGCCGGTTGCCGAAACGACCTCTGCCAAGGCAGATTTTAACGAAGACGACATTACGGATTTCTCTTTCGAGTTATATCAAGGCAGCCAGGAACGCATCCTTTTGGTTGAAGACCAGTTGGAAGTCCGGGAGGTCGTGGTCACCGCACTGGAAGATAACGGCTATATCGTTCAGGAAGCCGAATCCGTGGAGCAGGCAAAAGCCCTGCTCAAGGCGGCTGAACAGCCCTTTGATCTTTTGTTCAGCGACGTAATTCTGCCGGATGGCAATGGTTTCGATTTATCAACACAAGTCGCCAAACAGTATTCAAATATCAAAATTTTACTCACAAGCGGCTACACCGAAGAACAATCCCGTCCCGATGCCATTAACCAGAAACAATTCCACTACATCCAAAAGCCTTATCAACTCGGCAAAATGCTTAAAATTATCCGCCAGGTACTGTCCGGTTGAAAAAAATTGACTGAAAAAGGAGAAAACCCGCAGAAGCCAGGCGGGGCTTTTCCAGCCCGCCCCGGATTTATCTTTACAATCACTTCAAACTAATCGCCTTTTCGTCTTTTCCGGACAGATTTCCTGGCAGCAAAAACAGGTGATGCAGATGTCTGCATCCGCCACCGGCAGATTCACATCATCGATCGGCAAATTATGCGGCATTCGTAAAGGCCATTGCCAGCCGGTAGGTGGCCACAACCGTCATTTTGATGATTTTCCCCGGTACCATCAGCAGCAGAATTTTGAATTTGGTCCGGTTGATATCATCTGTAAATGAAAACGGATTGTCCACCAGGCCGCCGAACCAGCCCATATTGTGCCGGTCGAATTCCGGCGGATTGAATGTCCAGCAGATCAGGAGGTAGACCGCAACCACGATCCAGTAATGGGGATTTAACGCTGCGGCCATTCGCTCCGAGGCGGCCACGGGGTTAAATACCGCCGGATCGGCGCCGCCAAAAAGGAGCGGGGCTTTCACCAGCAGCACATAGGGCGCGATCACGAACGCGGCAGACAAAACCCAAAGGCCAAGCAGCTTGATCCAGGTGGCGGCGGAAAGATCCACAGCCGCCGCTGCGGCTTCTGCCTGCCCGGCTGTTTGTTTTTCAAGCCGCTCTTTTCCCCAGCCGCAATTTTCACAAAAAAATATGGGGCCGGCATTTTCCGCGCCGGTTCCCGGAGAGGTGGTTCGGGAAAGGGAGTGGTTGCATTTGGGACAATTCATACAAAAATCCTTTGCTGGCGGGTTTATGTTGGCAGTATTCCGGTTGGCTTTTTATTCTTTTTAACACAGCCGGACTGAACAAGCAAGAATCGACAAAATTACCATTGACATGGCCGGTGGATCATTTTAAAAAAATTGTTTGTATACAAAGGATCTAATGGATGTCTAATTTACCCGAGGATTTACCGGAATGCATGGTCTTTCTGCTGGGCAAAGCCTACCAGAAGGCCCATGCGGACTTTAACCGGCGGCTGCGCCCCTATGGCCTGACCAATATGCAGCACCTGGTGCTGGAGGGTCTCTGGTATGAGCCGGGCATGACCGCAACCGAGCTCTCAAAACTTTTGATTCTGGACAAGGCGACGCTATCGGGGGTTTTGGACCGGATGGCCGAGACCGGATGGATCGAAAAGCACCCGGACCCGGAGGACCGCCGCATTCAGCGGATATATCCGTCTGCGCAGGCCAACCGCTTCAAACCGGATTTGATTGAAGAACGAAAAGCATCCAACAAGGAAATAGTGGGAAGCTTTTCCCCGGAGGAGCGGATTCTTTTTAAGCGGCTTCTGCGGGATATGATTTAACCGGTATTGGACGCCGAATATGGCTGCAACATCTTATGCTTCGATAATTCAGCGGGGGCATGCGCCCGAATAGTTCGCATACAAACCAACAAGCGCCATTACTTTAATAAAAAGGAGAAATACCATGCTGCTTAACCCCAAAACCGAAACGTTTGAACATCTCGACCCCGAATCCCGGGAGTTGATGAAAAAAACCGTTGAATTCTTTGAAAACAAGGGCAAGGCCAAACTCAAGGAGGCCAGCCACGAACGAATCTGGTACCAGGACTTTATTGATTTTCTAAAAGAAAACCAGGTCTTTGCCAAGCTGCTGACCCCGGCCCCCTATGCCCCGGATGACCCGGACACCCGCTGGGACACCTACCGCAACTGCGATTTTAATGAAATTCTGGGTTTTTACAACCTTTCCCACTGGTATGCCTGGCAGGTTTCCATCCTGGGCCTGGGCCCCATCTGGATGAGCAAGAATGAAACAATCAAGCAAAAAACCGCCCAGATGTTAAAAGACGGCGGCATCTTTGCCTTCGGCCTCTCCGAGCGGGCCCACGGGGCGGACCTCTATTCATCGGAAATGTCGCTGACGCCTTTAGGCGACGGCAAATACGTGGCAGACGGCGGCAAATACTATATCGGCAATGCCAACAAGGCGGCCCTGGTTTCCACTTTCGGCAAGGACTCGGAAACCGATGACTACGTCTTTTTTGCGGTAAGCCCCTATCATGAAAACTATGATCTTATCCAGAACGTGGTCAACTGGGAGGGCTATGTGGCGGAATACGCCTTAAACAGCTATCCGATTACCGATGACGACATCCTCGAATACGGCCGGGAAGCATGGGATGCGGCATTAAACACCGTCAACGTCGGCAAATTCAACCTGGGCTGGGGCGCCATCGGCATCTGCACCCACGCCTTTTATGAGGCCATCAACCATGCCAGCCACCGCAACCTCTACGGCAACTATGTCACGGATTTTCCGCACATCAAGCAGCTGTTCGTGGATGCCTATACCCGCCTGGCGGCCATGAAGATTTTCTCCCAGCGGGCCACCGACTATTTCCGTTCCGCCTCGGCCGATGACCGCCGGTATCTTTTGTATAACCCGATGGTTAAAATGAAGGTGCCCACCCAGGGCGAAGAGGTCATCAACCTGCTCTGGGACGTGATCGCCGCCCGCGGATTTGAAAAAGACGTCTACTTTGAAATGGCGGCCAAAGACATCCGGTCCCTGCCCAAGCTGGAAGGCACGGTCCATGTGAACATGGCCCTTATCATCAAGTTTATGGCCAATTACTTCTTCAATCCGGCGGAATTTCCGGAAATTCCCAAACAGGATGCCCCGGCGGATGACGAATTCCTGTTTAACCAGGGACCGACCAAGGGACTTGGAAAAATCCAGTTCCACGACTACAACCTCGCCTACAACAGCGTTGACACCCCGAACATCAATGTGTTCAAGGAGCAGATCAAGGCATTTACGGACTTTCTCGTCAATGCCGCGCCCTCCAAAGAGCAGGCCCAGAACATTGACTTTCTGCTTACCATCGGCGAACTCTTCACCCTGGTGGCCTACGGGCAGCTGATTATCGAGAAATACAATATGGAGAAATTCGACGATGACCTGCTGGAGCAGATTTTTGACTTCATGGTCCGCGATTTTTCAAAATATGCGCTGGAAGTCTATTACAAGCGCGACAGCAGCGAAAAACAGCAGGAAATGTGCCTGAAGATGCTCAGAAAACCGAGTGTGGACTACGAGCGGTTCGACCGGTTCTGGCAAAACCATGTGTATGCGCTTCGGGACACCTATGAAATGAGCGAATAATTTCGGCTACCTCCTTTAGCCCTGCAACCCCCCGAAGCGCCCCCCTATCCGTTGCGCTTCGGGGGTTTAATCCGAGCTCGCCGGATTTCCAGAACAACCGCAAAGATTCAGACAATTCCTAAAAAATCCCCTTGCAAAACCCATATCCATGCTCAACTTCTTTTCATGCGCAGCCATCGGGCCGGCTTATAAAAAAGCATAGTATGCTGATATTCAGTTTTAACGATTGACACTATTGCGTATATGTGCGATTAATTTCCAGTTAAAATAGAATATTATTAACTAGGGCGGCTTGCTTTTAACAGCACCGACCGATAACTCAAACGAATCTGAATGGGGGGGGAGATGATGACAAAACAAAAGCTTTTAATTATTGTCGCATTGATCACGGCTGTTGCATTCGCTGCCGGCTGCACCAGTGTTTCCCGGGGGATCGGCAAGGTAACGGCCAATAAGTACGCAGAACCCAGAAGCGGGACGGTCTGGGCGGTACCGCCGCCGCAGCTGGAGCCGCCCAGACCGGATGATAAGAACGTATACATATCGTTTAGAAACATCAGCGACGCCCAGTCAGTGGATCTCAACGATGAACTGAAAAATGCCGCCCAGGCACAGGGCTGGAACATCGTCCGGGATCCGCAGGAAGCCACCTACCGACTGCGCGCCTCGCTTCGCTACTTCGGTGAAGTTAAACCCGGATCCGGCGGCGCCGGCATCGCCCGGAATATGGGCGCGATCAGCGGGGCAGCGGTGGGCATCGGAACCGGGGCAGCGGTGGGTAAAGCGACAGACAGCTGGGCCGCCGGTGCAGCCGCAGGCGTTGGCGCGGGCGGATTGGTGGGCCAGGGCATCGCCAATGCCTCCAGGCCGCGCGAGTGGGCAATGATCATTGATTTCGTACTTGAAGAGTACAACGAACAGCCGATTGAATATGAACTCATGCGCGATACCGGCGCAAGTACCCGGGATTCGGCCGGCACCGGCAACAGCCGCATGGCTGCCGGCGGCGGTACCCGCGGGACGAACACCAGCACGGGCCGCATGAGCAAAACCAGCAACTATTTCCCGCACGGGGTTCGTCTTTCCGCCTGGGCCAACCAGATGAACATGAAGCAGGAAGAGGCAATGCCCCTGATCAAGGAACGCACCCAGAAAGTGGTGACCCAGATGCTGCCGCAATAGACGGCATCGCTTAAACGAAACACCCGTTAAAAATGCCGTTTCCCCAAGTTTAAGGGGGGAGCGGCATTTTTTATTTTGGGGATCGCTATTTCTAAAACAGGGATTGAAGGATTAAAATGCTGCATTAACTTAAATGGGTATTAGCTGCAATTTAACCAGGCAAGAGGCACAATATGACCTATTTTAAACATATCATATTAATTTTTATGGGGTTATTCATCATGGGCACATATACTGGCTGTCAGGGCGATGCGGTCGGCACCAATTCGCCGGAAAATAAAGACGCACCGGAAAATCTTGAGACCGCGACGTTTGCCGGCGGCTGTTTCTGGTGCATGGAGGCGCCGTTTGAAAAGCTTGACGGCGTATACAAGGTAGTCTCCGGCTACACCGGGGGACATACTGAAAACCCGGCCTATGAGGAAGTGTCAGCCGGCAGAACCGGCCACGCCGAAGCCATTCAGGTTAGCTATGATCCGGAAAAAATCTCCTATGAGCAGCTGCTGGATGTTTTCTGGCGGCAGATTGACCCCACGGATGCGGGCGGCTCATTCGTGGACCGGGGATCGCAATATCGATCGGCAATTTTTTATGAAAACGAAAACCAAAAAAAGCTGGCCGGGGCATCCCGCAAAAAGCTGGAAGCCTCCGCGCGGTTTAAAGAACCGGTTGTCACTGAAATCGTGCCGCTGGATAAATTCTACCCGGCGGAAGACTATCATCAGGATTATTACAAAACCCATCCCATCCGGTACAAATTCTATCGACACGGCTCCGGCCGGGATCAGTTCCTGACAAAGGTGTGGAAAAACGAAAAGGAAGTAGAGCAGGAAGCGGAAAAGGATACCGGGGCTTATAGCCGGCCGCCGGATGCGGAATTGAAAGAAAAACTCACCCCCCTTCAATACGCGGTTACCCGAAAAGATAAAACCGAGCCGCCGTTTGACAATGAATACTGGGAAAACAAGAAAGCCGGCATATATGTGGATGTGGTCTCCGGCGAGCCGCTTTTTTCGTCAACGGACAAATTCGAGTCCGGCACCGGATGGCCGAGCTTTACCCGGCCGATCAAACCGGATGCCGTGGTGGAAAAGAAAGACCGGAGCTTATTCATGACCCGCACGGAGGTGCGAAGCCGGCACGCAGACTCGCATCTGGGCCACGTATTTGACGACGGGCCGCCGCCCACGGGCTTGCGCTACTGCATCAACTCCGCCGCGCTTCGGTTTATCCCTGAGGATGAACTGAAAGAATCCGGATACGGGGAATTCAAAAAGCTTTTTGAATAAGGGCGTTGATATTATTTAAGGTATCAGACGCCCTTTATCGCGATATCCAGCGCTTGATCGATTTCATCCTCGGTGGTCATGCGGCCGACGCTGAACCGGAGGGTGCCCTTTGCCCAATCTTCGGCAGCACCCATGGCCACCAGGACGGGGGATATGTCCACAGTATCCGAATGGCACGCGGACCCGTCCAGCTTGATCCACGGGCAGATAGGTAACGGAAAACCCCTCGGTTTCCAGAAACCTGAAGACTTCGATGACTGTCGGATCATCCACCTGGAAGGTCACAATATGGCGCGGCCCCGGTGTTTCGGGAAGCCTTCTATATTTCGAAACTCGGGGTCTTTTAGCTTCTGGCGCAGTTGTTCGGTAAAATAAGCCCGCCTGGCCTCATCATTTTCAAATGTCATGCCCAGGCAGGTTAGCGGTTCGCCTTGTGTTTCAAACTCTTCATCAAAGAGCTGGCCGGATTCTTTTTTCCCGCGTACGAACTTGGTTTTAAACAGCTCCTGCTCCTTCATTCCATTTTCTCCAGTATCTTTTTTCCCTTGGAAGTATTCCCCCCGGGCTGCCGCCCGGGACCGAGCCTAAAAGTAACTTTAAAGGCACTGAGGCACGGTAAATTTGTTCTATCTATTTTTCAGGCGGGCACGGTGGCCCGCCCTACGAATGGGGAAAAACCTGATTCATCGTAGGGTCGGCCACCGTGCCGACCATAAATTTTTGATTTCATTAACCTAATACCTAATACCCAAAACCTAATACCCGTGAAGTTACTTAGAAGTATTCCCCCCGGGCTCACGCCCGGGACCGAGCTTAAAAGTAACTTTAAAGGCACTGAGGCACGGTAAATTTGTTCTATCTATTTTTCAGGCGGGCACGGTGGCCCGCCCTACGAATGGGGAAAAACCCGATTCAGCGTAGGGTCGGCCACCGTGCCGACCATAAATTCTTGATTTCATTAACCTAATACCTAATACCCAAAACCTAATACCCGTGAAGTTACTTAGAAGTCAGACGATATTTTTGTTTGCTGCTTTTGGGTTTGTCGGGGATTGTCATTTCGATTATGCCCAGGGCAATGCCCGGCTGTTGGTAGCGCTGCCTGAAATGTTTCTGATCTTTTAAGCCGAGAGCAGTCATTATCTCTTTTCTCGTCATATCTCCCTGCAGCACACTCAGCAGGCTTTTGACTTCGGGGGTGACTTCAGGGGCAACTTCGGGGGTGACTTCGGGGGCGTCATGGGCCTCATCCGTCAAATCCGCTTTGGCACTAAACTCCGGCACGCTGATGATCATGCGGAAAATATCACCCTCGATAAGCTGCGGATCCCCGCTGCCGTATTTCATCATGTTGCGCATGCCGGAGCCCAATTCGTCGGCCCGGTCGATTTCCCGGAAAAAGGCGCCGATTACAGGGTTTTTTGGATAGGGGGTAAAGGATTCCGAGTCAAGCCGGCCAAAACCGTGGGGGCGATTGGCGTTGTAAGTGTTAACCTGGCCGTATTCGATGATCAGCTGTCAAGCGACAATTATTTTTGAAGTCGGGCCGGGGTGGCGTTGGTGTATTCCCGGTGTATTAGCAGGTTTGATGCAACTTCCCGGGGAATGGCATCCCGCAGGCTTTTTCTTTCGGTGCCCTCCATCGGCTCCGGTTTCAAGAATTCTGGATGCAAATGTATGCCGACAGGCATGAAGACAGAATTCTGGATCGTTTATCTCCAAGCCTTTTCTTGCCCATCTGAAGGCCCTATTAGCTTGGTCGCTATTGATTTCTTTAAACGGCTTCTTTCCTTTCTTCTCAATGATTGCTTTGGCTCTTTCAGTTAAAGGGACTGTCCGTGGTTTCTGATTTTTAAAATCTTCGGGGAACAGAGTAATTACATCATCAGTCATCAAATTGGATTCATCAAGATCTACAGGAATTCCGCATTCGACGCACCAACGATCCACACATGAGTAAGTAGGTATGGTCTGAAGAAGAAAGGGGGCTTATAGAGGGTCTCAATTTGCCAAAACATCTCAGTTAATCACTCGTTCATCTTTTTAATCCAGAGACTCGTTCCGGAATTTTCCAGGCATAACGGCATGTACTGCTTAAAATAATACCCAAAGAAGTGGCAAACATAAGAACTCATAAGCACAATCTTATACATCTTATTAAACATCAGGAATGCCCTAAGAATATATGCTTCATTCCACGCTCTGCCTTCATAGACCCATTCTTTAGGGTATTCAAATGGCCAGACGATATCATGGAAGTGGACATGGACCCCTGGCTTAAGGACCGGCAGGATCTCAAATAGGATCTTATTCACATCACTGTTTATTTTGGATACATGAGTCGAGTCGACAAAGAGAATATCGTTCTCTTCCAGGTGCTCAAATCGATCCAGAGGCACATCCTGGAGTCTCATCTGTACCAAATTTGGTTTGTCTTCAGTTTTCAATAGTGACCACAAAGTATCCGGATAAGGTTCAATGAGAGTGGTGTCGATAGACCAATTAAAAAACCTTTCATTCGTGTCCAATGTCACACATGAGGAGAACCCGAACCTATCTCAATGACTCGCTTCGGTTTCAGGTAGCGCAACATACAGTAAAGGAATATGCCGTCAGCATAGACATAAGAGTGATTGTCTAAATAATACCGCAAGCCTTCCGTCTGGTTTGGTTCAAAAGGCATTTCCTCATAGAACTTCCGAAATGATTGGTCCAACAAACACATCTGTTCCATATCATTCATCTCAATACCATGAAGAACCTTTGGCATGCTGAAGATCCTTTCAGCATCTCTGTCGACTTCATCCAGGGATGGGATAGGTGAGTAAAAGTGTCCGGGGGGGACAAACTGCTTAACTGATGACATGGCACTTCCTCCGTTAGTAAGTATTTAAGGGATGCTTGGAAATAACAACTAATTCATATCACGCCTTTTTCTGCCAAAAGTATTTATTTATAGGTGTTCGTATTTATTTGCATGGAATTTATAATAACTTGTCAAGACTCCTTCGCTGACTTTTGCTATGTCCGGTCAATGATGGCCAGGAGCAGCCAATGATAAACAGCAAAATAATGTTGACTTGCTAATTGGGTCAATAGTTCTGAAATAAGGAAAAGCTTGATGTTTTGATCTTAATTGGGCTTTAAAAGAGAGAAATCAATTTCATAATCAAACTTTATCATAGCTTTCTTCAGAAGCATTTGCAATCCATACCGCTTCCCATATCGGCCCATCGTAATGGAATCGACAGAATGGCCCAGGAGTTCAGATATCATGTAAGGGTCAACCTGTTTCTGCTTGAGGTGGTCGGCAAATGTGTGCCGGAAATTTCTCCAGAAACAAAAAGCCCGTCCTCAGTTCATCAATTTAGCAAACTGAAAACGGGCTTTAAATAGCAATTGAAAGCTAATGATTTAACAGAATTTGATTTAGATCTGCTTTAAAAATCCTCCGTGCTTTTGCAAAGTCCCAACAGCAGTCACAACAGTCAGGCCTTTTTTAGCCTTTTTATTTTTCCGTTAAACCAACGTAACCTATTGATTTCTCTGGTGGTGCCGGAGGCGAGACTCGAACTCGCATGCCCCGAAAGGCGGAGGATTTTGAGTCCTCTGCGTCTACCAATTCCACCACTCCGGCACAACGTCATTCTATATATGAGAATTAAGCCATCCTGTCAATAGGGATGGCTTAATCGAAACCAAAACCCGGCTTGCCTGATCCGGCCGCCTTTTCGCATCGCTTCCGAATTGCCACATGCCGGAAGTGCTTATTTCAGGCTATTGAGAATATCAATCTCAGACACCCCGCCTTCGCGCAATACAACCGGCGGATCTGTGGTGACATCCACCACGGTCGATCCGGCGCCGCCTGCCAAGGGTCCGGCATCAAGGATCATCGCCATCTTGTTGGCAATATCTAAAGCAAGCTCCGAAAGTTGCGCGCATCCCGGCTCACCGGATAAATTGGCGCTGGTGCCGGTGATCGGATGGGGCAGTTCCGCGAGCAGGGCATCAGCCACGGGATGCGCGGGCATCCGGATACCGATTTTGCCGGTATTTCCGGTAAGTGCGGCCGGCACATCGGGTCCGGCGGCAAAGACAAGGGTGATAAGACCCGGCCAGAATCGGTGCATCAGCCGCCTTGCCGTTTCCGGAACGTCGTCGGCCAGCTCGTTTAGCCGGGCTTCAGATCGGATCAGCACGGAAACGGGCTTATCCGCGGCCCGGCGTTTGGCCTGAAACACCCGGGAGACCGCATCCGGATTATAGATATCCGCACCAATCCCATAGAGGGCGCGCGTGGGAAATACCACCAGGCGGCCGGTTTTTATCAGCTCCGCCGCCTGCCGGATTAAAATCTGGTCCGGCGCAACCGGGTCAATTGAAGCAAACCGGGAATTAAAATTTGAGGGCTGCTGCCTTTTGCTCAACTTTTTCCGCCATTTCCGACTTAAACTCTGAGAGCTGACGCTGTAGATCAGGATCTGAAACGGAGAGGATCTGAACCGCCAGTATTCCGGCGTTTCTGGCCCCGGACTTGCCAATGGCCATGGTGGCCACCGGCACCCCCGGCGGCATCTGAACGGTTGAGAGCAGGGAATCCCAGCCGGACAGGGCAGAGGAGTCAATCGGGACCCCGATTACCGGCAGTGTCGTGTGGGCGGCCAATACGCCGGCCAGATGCGCGGCATGGCCGGCGCCCGCAATAATGACCCGCATGCCGCGATCCAGAGCAGATGCGGCGAACTCCATGGCCCGGGCCGGGGTGCGATGCGCGGAGGCCACGGTGATCTCATAGGGGATGCCGAAGCTTTTCAAAACATCCCCGGCCGCCTGCATCACCTTATAGTCGGAGTCGCTGCCCATGACGATGCCCACCCTGGGCGGGGTTTCCAGCCGTTTCACCGCCTTTTGACCGATGTCCGAGCGATAGTAAACCCCTTTCCAGCTGATTTTGCCGGCCGCCTCATAGGCCTTTTCAATAGACTTATAAATGGTGTCCCCAAGGGCGGTCACGCCAAGCACCCGGCCGCCACTGGTGACCGGTTTGCCGTTTTTCTCCGCAGTTCCGGAATGGAACACTTCGACATCTTTCAGTCTCCGCGCCGCATCCAGTCCGGCAATTTCCATGCCTTTTTTATAGGATCCCGGATAGCCTTCTGCTGCCATAATCACGCACACGGCAAACCGCTCATCCACATCGATCCGGCATTTATCGAGTCCTCCGTCCACCACGGCTTCCATTATCGGGACGATATCGGATTTTACCCGCATCAAGAGCGGCTGGGTTTCCGGATCTCCGAAGCGTGCATTAAATTCAACCACTTTGACCTGGTCCCGCTCAATCATCAACCCGGCATAAAGCACGCCCTTGTAGGGCCGGCCTTCCGCGGCCATGGCCCGGACCGCGGGAATCATAATCTCTGAGAGGATCTTTTGCTGCATGGCCGCATCCACCAGCGGCGCCGGGGAATAAGCGCCCATGCCGCCGGTGTTCGGTCCCTGGTCATTATCATAGACCGCCTTATGATCCTGGGACGCCGGCAGGGGCACCACATGTTCGCCATCGGTGAACGCAATAAAAGAGGCTTCCTCGCCGGTCAGGCATTCCTCGATCACGACCTTTCGGCCGGCCTCACCAAAGCTTTCTTCTTTCATTATCCGGTCTAAAGCATCAAGCGCTGCCTCCCGGGTTTCGCAGACCATAACCCCTTTGCCGGCGGCCAGGCCGTCGGCTTTAACCACGATGGGCGCGGGCATTTTATTGATGTATTCTTTTGCGCTCTCAAATCCGGTAAATGCCCGGCCCGCTGCTGTCGGAATATTATAGCGCTGCATCAGCCGCTTGGCAAAGGACTTGCTTGACTCAATCTCGGCCGCTTTTTTGGTGGGACCGAAAATTTTCAGGCCCGCTTTTTCAAATTCATCCACGATGCCATCCGCCAGGGGCGCCTCCGGGCCGACCACGGTGAGATCCATGGCTTTTTCCCGGGCAAAAGCCAGTAATTTGGGGATATCTCCCGAATCAATGGCCACGCACTCGGCCGCCTGGGCGATGCCGGCATTGCCGGGGGCACAGTAAATTTTTCGGGCTTTCGGACTTTTTGCCATTTTCCAGGCCAGCGCATGCTCTCTGCCGCCGCTGCCAATGATCAAAATCTTCATAAATTCGGTCCTTTCTCAAAATCTGGTTGCCGGCGTTCAAGCCCCAGTTCGATCAGCCGGTCCAGGAGCTGGCCGAAGCTCATTCCCAGTGTCCCTGCGGCCAGGGGCAGTAGGCTTGCCGGGGTCATGCCGGGGATTGTATTGGTCTCAAGCACATAAATCCGGTCCTTGCGCAGGATCATATCCGTGCGGCTGCAGCCCTTGCAGAAAAGGGCGCGATGGGCTTTTACGGCCAGATTTTGGGCCTGTTGGGTAAGCGCCCCGCTGATCCGGGCCGGGCAGATTTCCCGGGTTTCGCCGGCCGTATATTTGGCGGTAAAATTGAAATATTCGTGATGGGCGGCCGGCACAATTTCAACTATCGGGAGCGATTCCAGGGTGTCGTTGCCGAGGACGCCGCCGGTGATTTCGATACCGGAGACATATTCCTCGATTAAGACTGTTTCATCTGCGGCAAATGCGATTTCCAGGGCCTCGGGCAAAGCATCCGCTTTCCGGACAATGCTCATGCCGATACTGGAACCGGAGCTTACGGGCTTTACCACCATGGGAAGCCCTATACGCGCCGCACAATCCGCTGCATCCACTCCAGCCTTCCGGGTCACCCCCATATAGGCCGGTACCGGAATGCCGGCGGCTTCATAGAGTTTTTTTGAGGCCAGTTTGTTCATGGCTAAGGCGCTGCCCAAAGGACCGGAGCACTGATATGGAATGTTTAGGAGGTCAAGGAGGCCTTGCACTGTCCCGTCCTCCCCGTTGGCACCATGAAGAATTACCAGGGCCACATCGATACCGGGGGCATCGGCAAAAAGTCTCGGAATATCGGCTTGGGGATCATAGCGGTGCACGTGGTATTTTTCTTTATCAAGCGCGGCATAAACCTGATCGCCGCCTTTTAAAGAAATGTCGCGCTCAGAGGAAGTGCCGCCGGCAAGCAGGGCAACAGATAGCTTTTTTCCCATAAACCCCTTTTTGAGATGCCTCTTTTGGTTCAATCCGCTTAAGCGCCGCCGGCCGGCCTACTGCCTGGGCGGGGCGTCTTTCATCAGCGCATTTTTGGCGCGATCGTATTCCTCAAAGGATATCAGGTTCTTCTCAAGCAGCCGGGCAAGCTCCGAGAGCTCCCGAACCCGCATGCGCTCCGGATCATCAAGCTGATACACGGACGACGGGCTCTCCTGCTCAATGGCCGGCCAATGAGTATCGCTGTTCTGGTTATCTATTTTAAACGAGGCCAGGCCGCCCAAGATATTGACTTCCACCCGCCGATCCTTTAATTCCGGCAATTCAAGCAATTTGGCGACCATGGTTTTTTCTTTCTGGATATAGCGGTAAAGCAGAAATAGCCCTGCGCCCGCAAGCAGCCCGCCGCCCAGCAGAATCCAGACCAGATAGTTGACAATGCCCCTGAAAATAAGGATCAGCAATCCGATGGCAGCCAGCAGGAGCACGTGAAAAAGCAGTATGGCAAAAGCCAAGAAAAGACTGCTGATTAAATGATTATCACTGGGTTTGCGTTTAAACATGAGTGTTCGATGTCACCATTTTTAAATCCCAATGGACCGGTACAAGCAGGGATTTTTTTAGGCGGGATCATCCGATTTTTTGCTGGTTGCCAGCCGGTCCAGCAGTGCGCCCTCATACTGCTGGGGCACTTCAAATTGGATCGCGCCCTGGCGCAGCGTGTTGAGCTTTAGTATTAAAAAATTCAATTTCTTCATTGTCTTATATTTCAGCCGGACATCGCTGATCTCTTCCAGCAGGGCTTCGGTTTGCCGGATCTCCTTTTTCAGCTCAATTTCCGGCGGCAGACAATCGGCGTTTTTCAATATGCGGTAGGCCAGGCGGAGTTCTTCCGGAATGTGGCTTAAGTCTTCTTTGGGCAGGGGTTTGCCCGCTCCCTTCAGGTTCTCGAATTCCCCGCGTTTCTGCGCCTGGGCAATCCGCTCCTCCACTATTTTTTCAAACCCGGTGTATACTGGAAACATGGATGGAAGCCATTCCTTGTTTATTTTCGAAAAAATAAGCCCCTCTGAAAAAGCAGAGAGGCATCAAAACATTTTTGGTGGCGATGCAGGGATTTGAACCCCGGACGCTGCGGATATGAGCCGCATGCTCTAACCAACTGAGCTACATCGCCGTATTCGAATATTAACCATCAGTTCAATTCAGCGCAACCGGATAGCCGTTTGGGGTTTTCGTAAGCAATCCAACAAAGTAAATAGATTGATACAATACCATTAATTGGCAGTATTGCCCGCCCAATGCCTGGATCAATTACGAAAGCCCCAACCGGAGCAAAGAATGCTCTTTAGCAATTCCCGAATTCTTAGTCAAGCCAAAAACACTCGGCTATTCTGTGGCAGAGGCAATCACCTCCACATTAAATTCCGCCATATTTTCCGGAAGACTGCCAAAGACCACCATAAAGGGGACGGATTGCCCGGGGGTCACATCCACATTGGCATCATCGTCCCCTCTACGGTTGGCCAGTTGTGTTTTAAGGGTTTCAAGGGATTGGCTGGAAAGCTCCGGATCCTCAACCATGTTTCCGGCAAAAGCGGTCTCGGAGCGAAGGACCTGCCCCGCAGGGTTAAACAGGTTCGCCTTCACCTGAATAAAACTGCGGGGCTGGTCGTATCGGTTGGTTACATTGCCGGTAACCACAAGCAGTTCACCGGCGGTTTCATTATTCACAAAACGATAATCCGGATTCGGAATCATTTCGATCTGCAGATTCCCCTGGTCGATGACAGCCGGTTCTTCTTCGCCGCCAAAGAAAAACATATAACCGCCTACGGCAATCGCCCCGAGCACGATCAGGATGATTGCTGTAATCAGCACGGGTTTTACCCGGCTTTTGCGGGCTCTGGCAAACGTGGGCTCAGAAACCGGGGCCACGGGCTCGGGCTCGGGCTCGGCTTCTTCTTCCGGAAAGGCCTCAAAAGCCTCGTCAGCCGCAGCAGCAGCAGGTTGTTCCGGGGCATATTCGGTTTCCTCTGGCGCTTCCTGTTCATCAACGGTTTCCAGGGAGATTTCCTTTTCATCCCCGAACCTGGCATCTTCCTCCTCGTCCAGCATCGTTTCAAGATCCAGATCGGATTCAGCGGCTTCGGATTCAGTCTCCACGGTTTGGCCTTCTGAGGCTGTCTCCAGATCCAAATCCAGTTCCGCACTCTCTTCCATGGTTTCCGTTGATTCGGCAGCCGGCGCTTCTTCCTCGAGAAAGTCCTCGATCTCGGAAAGATCGAATTCTTCTGTTTTGGCGGTTTCGTCGCCGGAGGGGCCCTCAGCCGTTTCGCCCTCGGGCTCAAGGTCCAGATCCAGGTCAAAGTCCTCGTCTGATGCCGCTTTTTCGGGCTCAGCCTCGGAGTCCAGATCCAGTTCATATTCCGCAGTCTCTTCTTCGGATTCAGGCTCAAGGTCCAGATCCAGATCAAATGCTTCATCCGAGACGCCGGCAGCCTCTTTTTCGCCCTCTGGCGTCAGGTCCAGGTCCAGATCAAAGTCTTCTTCAGCATCGGCGGACGCCGCTGCCTCCTGACCCTCGGATTCAAAATCCAAATCCAGATCAAACTCTTCTTCGCCTTCATCGACGGTTTCCGCGGATTCTTTTTCCGGTCTGAGATCCAGGTCCAGATCAAAATCCTCTTCCTCGAGCTCCGCAGTGCCTTCTTCATCTCCTGTTTCCAGGTCCAGATCGTCAAACTCATCCAATTCCAGATCCAGCCCAAAATCTTCTTCATCAGCAGTTTCGGTGGCAGGCTCGCCTTCATCCAGTTCGGCCTCAAAGTCTAAATCAAACTCCTCAAGCTCATCGCTTTCGGCTTCCGCCTTTTCCGGGGTTTCATCGAGATCGAGATCCAGGTCAAACGCTTCTTCTGTATCGCCTGCATCGCCAGCACTCGGTGGCCCCTCATCGAACTCGGATTCGGATTCGGACTCTAAATCAAATTCCTCGAGTTCATCGCTTTCGGCTTCCGCTGCCTCAGGGGTTTGTTCAAGGTCCAGGTCCAGATCAAGCGCCTCTTCCTCGCCGCCTTCTTCATCACCCAGGGCCTTTTCGAGCTCGTCCTCAAAATCGAGCTCAAAATCCTCGGTGGCCATTGACGGGGATTCTTCAGAAGCTTCTTTCTCAGGCTCTGCCGGTTTTTTGCCGCCGTTTTTTTTGTCTGCTGAATCAGAGGATTTTTCTTCTTCTGGTTCCTTGTCTAAATCAAAATCTTCCAATTCAGTATCAAAACCTCCTTCCATTTCTTTTTCTGGTTCTTCGGGCTCAAGCCATACATCCTCGGACTGGGGCTGAAGTTCCGGGGGTTCGGTTTCTTCGGCCACGAGGTCCGTTTCATCAAAAAGGGCTTCATCCTCGGTGGTCGTCCGGGTCATATCATCCAGATCAATCTCTGAAACCGCATCCATTTCCGAGGTTTCTTCAAAGTCGGACGTATCAGCCGACGACTCGCCAAAAACATCTTCATCCTCTGTGGTTTTGACGACATCCTCAAAGTCAATTTCAGAAGTCTGATACAACTCCGAACTCTCTTCAAATGGTGCCTCTTCGATTTCCGTTTCAGCGAAAAGGTCTTCATCCTCAGCGGTTCTGCCGAGATCCGCAAAATCGATTTCCCCGGTTTCATCCATCATGCCGGGGGCTTCTGACTTGCCGGTCAATTCATCGAGATCCACCAGTTCCCCTGAATCCGCTCCGGATTCCAAATCTTCTAAGGAAACGATCTCCTCCGATGCCGGGCCGGCCTCAAGATCCGAGAAACTGATTTCCGGTTCATCAGAGGGCCCAAAAACGGGGCTTTCCTCATCAAAAAGGGTCTCGGTTTCGGATACCTCCCGGGTAACTTCCGTGACATCCTCGTTGATCATGGCCTCCAGATCGCTGATAGTGTCGCCTTCCTTCATCCGGGCGGCCTGTTTGTCCGTATCGCGCAGCGCCTCCAGATCGGTGATGGTTTCACCCTCCATTGTGGCATCGCGGCCGGCTTCCCTGCTTTGCGCAAATTCTTCGTCCGCTCCGAAAATTCCCGGGGAGACATCGTCTTTATAGCCTTTTCCGGCCTGGTCTGCAGAGCGGCTATCCGGCATTGCCGACGGGGCATAGACGATAAATACATGCTGACATTTGGAGCATCGGACCTTTGAGCCCGATTCACTGACCATGCTTGACTTTAACCGAAAGCTTGTGCCACATGTCGCGCAGGTAATTATCATTTTTGTTCAATCCTCTTTGATTAAAATTTTAGATCATAAATCGCCGGCAAATTTCTATACTGCTCTGCATAGTCCAGTCCATAGCCAACCAGAAAGCCGCTTTTGACCGTATGACAGATATAATCAGCGTGAAACGCAATTTCACGGCGTTCATATTTATCGATTAACGCGCACACTTTGACGCTTCTTGCCCCCAGTTGCTGCAAGTATTCGATCAACCGGGTGATAGTGAGCCCGGTATCAATGATATCCTCGACCACCAGGATGTGTTTATTCGCCACATCAACGGAAATGTCGCTGCGAAAAGCAATTTCGCCGCCGGAAGAATCACTGCACCCATAACTGGACAACTGGATAAAATCGATTTCTACAGGAATGGTAAGCTGGCGGGCCAGATCGCTCAAAAACACAAATGCGCCTTTTAAAACCCCAAGCAGCAGGAGGTGCTCATGTTGATAATCGGCTGAAATCCGGCGGGCAAGGGAAACAACCTTCTGATGGATTTCATCGGCTTTCAGCACCGGCACCAAATCCGGCGTTTTTTTTAATATTGGTTGTTGAAGGCGTTCCTTCATTAAGCATTCCGCAATTTGTCACTTGGCTGATGCCGGGGCAAAATGCATCCAACCGGCCCATCGCCTGTGTTTATTTGCGGGCTTCCGTCAACCCGGTGATTGGTGGATAAAAAACCATTTGCCTACGCTGCATTCCAACAACTGCTGGACCGATAACCGCTGAAATTTACTCATTTTATTTTGTATGCCTGATAGGTATCAAACTATATCGCCATCAAATAAAATTGTCAATGAATTTAAAGCACTTCCCTTTACGGCCGGCCGGCGCAGACGCAATCCTGTCAATGGGGTCAGGGGCATCGCGCCGGCTACAGTCACCTAAATTGAGGAGACATAAAAAAACCGGCTGGAACCCTTTGCGCCTTCAGCCGGTTATTATTCAATAATCAGTGGAAAAATGATAGTTTATGCCGGATTAAAGACCGGTTTCGGCCAGCTGCTGGACCAACTCCTTTTGCTTATCGGTGAGGCGTTTGGGCATTTTAATGTTAATCACCACATAGAGATCACCGGCCTTGCCCCCCTTCATATGGGGGAGGCCATGGCCGGAAAGCCGCATTTTCTGCTTATGCTGTGTTCCCTTCGGAATGGTTAGGGATAATTGCTTGCCGTCCACCGTGGGAACAGATATTTTGCTTCCCAGAAGCGCCTCTGTGAGCTTGATTTCGCGATCAATATACAAATCATGGTCTTTTTGTTTATAAACCGGGTCATTGACCACCTTTGACCGGACGTACAAATCCCCTGCCGGTCCGCCATAGGGGCTGGGCTGGCCGCGGCCGGAGAACCGCAGTTTTTTTCCGGTAATCCAGCCCTTGGGAATTTTCACCGTCAACTGCTCAGTGCTGCCGGACGGCGACGTGAGCGAAATCGTCTTGGTGGCCCCGTGAAAAATATCCTGGATGGTAACCGGCAGCTCAGATTCGACATCCCCGCCTTTCATCCGGGCGGTTTCCTGCTGGCCGCCGCCGCCGAAACCGAAGATCGACTCCGGATCGAATGAAAACCGGCCGCCGCCCATACCGGCGGATTTTTTGCCGCGGCCGAAATTGGTAAAAAATGTTCCGCCGCCGAAGCCGAACTCCCGGAGAATGTCTTCGACATTGGAGCCCCGGAAAATATCTTCCTGGGAATATCGCTGCTGGAAATCCTCGGAGCCATAGGTGTCATACTGTTTTCGCTTTTCCTCGTCACTTAACACCGCATAGGCCTCGCTGATCTCCTTAAACTTCTCCTCACTGGCCTTGTCTCCGCCGGCATGATCCGGATGATACTTCCGGGCCAGCTTCCGGTATGCCTTTTTTATTTCATCCTGGCTCGCATTTTTGCTAACGCCAAGAATCTCGTAATAGTCTTTTTGGGCCATAGAGAACTACCCCTTTACAATCAAAATTTGCTATAAAATCAAGGAATTTAGTTATTTATAAGTTAATACCCATTTGCGAAATGTCAACCCGTGATGGACTCGTAAACAGTCGCTTCCGGGACGGCAAAGAAAAAAGTTCAAGTTCGCGGCACGCAAATCCCGAGGAATGCAGCGTACTGACTCGTAGGTGAAATTCCGAGGGATGCAGCGCAACAAAGATATTGGACTTTTTGCGAAGCCGTCAACCCGTGGCCCGGGATTTAAGCGCCACCATAAGGATGGAAATAGCCGCCGGCGTCATCCCGTCAATTCGCGATGCCTGGCCCAGGGACAAGGGCTTGATGCTTGAGAGTTTCTCGCGCAGCTCATTGGACAGGCCGTGAAGGGCCGCATAATTAAAATCCGGTGGAATTTTATGGTGCTCCAGGGACTGAAACTCCGCTATCGCCTTCAACTGTTTATTGATATAGCCCTCATACTTGGTCTCAATCTCCACCTGCCGGATCACTCGCGGGTCTGTGGGCGTCGGGCCGCCGCCAAACTGGCGGACGATGTCATAATCAATCTCACTTCGCTTGAGCAGCTGATCCAGACGCACCCCGTTATCAATCTCGGCTGAATTTTGACGCCTAAGATATTCATTCACCCCGGCAGAAGGTTTTATAACCGTTTTTTGGATGCGTCGGATCTCTTCCGCCACCTGTGCTTTGCGATCTTTTACTTCGGCCAGGGCGTCCTTGTCGATCAGGCCCAGGGCATGGCCGATCTCCATTAAGCGGAAATCCGCATTGTCCTCGCGCAGCATCAGCCGATACTCCGCCCTTGAGGTAAACATCCGGTAGGGCTCGGTTGTCCCCCGGGTCACCAGATCGTCAACCATGACACCCATATAGGCCTGGGACCGGTCCAGAACAAACGGCGGCCGCCCCTGCACCCGGCATGCGGCATTAATGCCCGCCCAAAGGCCCTGGCCGGCGGCCTCCTCATAGCCGGAGGTCCCGTTTATCTGGCCCGCAAGATAAAGCCCCGAAACCCGCTTGGTCTCCAGGGTGGGAAGCAGCTGTTCCGGGTTGACATAGTCATACTCAATGGCATAGCCCGGCCGCATGATTTCCGCCGATTCAAGGCCGTCCACGGACTGGACCAACTGGAGCTGGACCTCCATGGGCAGGCTGTTGCCAAGGCCGCTCACATAAATCTCCTCCGTATCCAGACCTTCGGGCTCGAAGATAAGCTGATGAGAGGTACGATCCGGAAATTTGACCACCTTGTCCTCAAAAGACGGGCAGTAGCGGGCGGATACCCCGCTGATCCGGCCGCTGTATAACGCTGAGTTTTTCAAGTTCTCTCCCGCAATACGGATGGTCCGCTCATCCGCATGCCCGATATAGCTGGGCAGCTGGGGCATGGCAAACCCTTCGGAGAAATAGGAGAACGGCTCGGCGGCTGCGTCTCCGTCTTGTCGCGTCATGCGGCTGAAATCAATGCTTGCCCGATGCAGCCGCGGGGGGGTGCCGGTTTTCATCCGGCCCAGGCTAAACCCGCAGGCCTTCAAATCCTCAGCCAGGCCGTATGCGGCAAATTCTCCGGCGCGGCCCGCCTGGAACGTATTTTCCCCGATATGCACCAGCCCGCTTAAAAATGTGCCGGTGGCCAGGATTATCGTCCGGGCCTCAAATCCATACCCGGTTTGATCCAAAACCCCGACAACGCAGCCGTTTTCAACAATCAGGCGCTCCACCAGCCCCTGTTTGACATCCAGGCCCGCGGTTTTTTCCAGCACGGATTTCATGGCCATATGGTAGCGGATCTTGTCGTTCTGAGTGCGGGAGGACTGAACCGCCGGGCCTTTTCGGGTATTTAACTTCCGGTAATGGATGGCGGTCTGATCGGTGATCCGGGCCATCTCACCGCCCAGGGCGTCGATTTCCTTGACCAGCTGACCCTTGGCCATACCGCCGATGGAAGGGCTGCAGGGCATGGCGGCGATTTTATCCAGATCAATCGCCATTAAAAGCACCCGGCATCCCATGCGGGCGCCGGCCAGGGCCGCCTCGCAGCCGGCATGGCCGGCGCCGACAACGATCACATCATATATTTTCGGATGAGTGCCCATTGCGTGTGTTCAAACTCCAATTGATTGCGGTTTAGTATCGCTTATGATATTGTTAAGCATATATAAAATAGGCATTTTTCAACTTTTTTCTATGATTCAAAGATATTATGATCTAGCCACCTACCTGCGGAAACGCTGCGGCTGCCGGGTGCAGAAAATCTCGATTGATGCGGGCATGTCATGCCCCAACCGGGACGGTACCCTTTCAAAAGACGGCTGTATTTTCTGCAACGCCGCCGGTTCCGGCACCGGCGCCCATGAAAAAGGGCTTTCAATCACCCAGCAGGTGCGAAACAGCAAACAGGCGCTTTCCAGGCGATACAAGGCCAAAAAATTTATCGCCTATTTTCAATCTTTTACAAACACCTATGCGCCGGTTGAAACGCTACGGCGCCTCTATGACGAGGCCCTGGCCGCAGACGACATGGTCGGCCTTTCCATCGGCACCCGGCCGGACTGCGTCAACGAGCCCACCCTGTCGCTTATTGAAGAATATACCAGAAATTATCTGGTTTGGATAGAATTAGGCCTGCAGTCCGCCCATGATGAAACGCTTGCTTTAATCAACCGGGGCCATGAGGTCAAGGCGTTTGAACAGGCGGTAACAGCCGCGCGCAACCGCGGAATAAACATTTGTGCCCATGTGATCCTGGGACTGCCCGATGAACCCCGGGAGAAAATGCTTGAGACCGCTGATTACCTGGCGGATCTGGGAATTGACGGGATAAAGCTCCACCTGCTCTATGTGGTGAAAGGCACCGCGCTTGAGCGGCTGTATTTAAACGGGGATTATCAATGCCTTTCCCAGGCGGAATATGTGGATATTGTCTGCGAGTTTCTGGCGCACCTGCCGGAGAACATGGTAATCCAGCGCCTTACCGGCGACCCCCATCCCAAAGAACTTGCGGCCCCGGAATGGGCGCTTCAAAAAGCCGATACCCTCAACCGGATTCGCCGGGCGCTGGCCGAGCGCAATCTCTACCAGGGCTGCAAACGCCACAAAAACGCCTGATGGGAGCATGTTTTTTTTCATTTAGCTATCCAGCGCCTCCCGAACTTTGGCGGCCAGGTCTTTAATGGCAAACGGCTTTTGTAAAAAATTGACGCCGGTATCGATTACTCCATGATGGGCAATTACGTCCACCGTATACCCGGACATATACACTACCCTGATCCCGGGGTATAAGCCGGATACCCGCTCAAACAATTGCTTTCCGTCCATTTCCGGCATGACCACGTCGGTAAGAAGAAGGTCTATCGACCCCTTGTGGCTTTCCAATAATTCTATTGCAACCTCACCGGTCTCCGCCGCCAAGACCTTATATCCCTTTTCTTCAAGCACGCTGCGCGATAAGTCCCTGACCTGATGGTTGTCTTCCACAAGCAATATGGTTTCCGCCCCTCCCCTGCCTAATAGCTTTGACTGGCTGCCCGCCTCCGTTTCCTCTAAACGATCCGCTGATTCCGGCAGATATACCCTGAAAGTCGTTCCCCTGCCGGGCTCGCTGTAGGCCCATATGTTGCCGCCGTGCTGTTTGACAATGCCGTAAACAGTAGCCAGGCCCAGCCCTGTGCCCTTGCCGAGCTCTTTTGTTGTATAAAACGGCTCGAAAATTGCCTCCAGGGTCTCCTCATCCATTCCATACCCTGTATCCATAACCGTCAGCCTGACATGGGGGCCCGGTGTAACATCCGGATGCTCTGCGGCGTAGCTTTGATCCAGCTCAACAACGGCGGTTTCAATGCTCATTTTCCCGCCGTCCGGCATGGCGTCCTGGGCATTAATGGCCAGATTCATAATAACCTGTTCCAGTTGACCGGGGTCGCCTTTTACAGGCGGCAGGGACGGGGCCAATTGTATATTTATGTCAACATTTTCCCGAATGGTGCGACGGAGGAATTTATCAAAATTTTTTAATAAATCGTTCAGATCAAGGCTTTTAAACTCAAGCATCTGCTTGCGGCCGAAAGCGAGCAGCTGCTGAACCAGGTCTCGTGCGCGCTCTCCCGCCTTAAGTATCTCCTTTAAATTTCCCCTCCAGGAATCCGCCGGCCCGCGGGCTTGCAGAAGCATCTCGCTGTAGCCGAGGATCGGAGAGAGCAGGTTATTTAAATCATGGGCCACGCCGCCGGCAAGGCGTCCGATTGATTCTAGTTTTTGGGCCTGATTAATCTGCTCCTCCAACCGGGCCCTTTCTTGCTCGGCCCTTTTTTTCTCGGTGATCTCCTGGCCAAAAACAGCCAGTGCTTCAACCATTCCGTCATCATCAAGGATCGGATAGGCCCGGATGTCCCATATTCTTCCGTCTGGGGTATGCTTTTCTGAAAACTGCGGCGCCTTCGTGTCCTTTGCCCTCTGAACGGCACAGAATGCGCATGGCGCATTCTCCTGACACCACATCTCCCTGCAGCTCAAGTCCACCAGTTCTTTCTCGCTTTTTCCAGCTGATTGACCGGCAGCCCGATTAGCCCAGATAACCCGCAGGTCAGGGCTGTAATAAATCACTTTTTCCGAGGTGGAATTCAGGATTAAATTTTTCTGCCTTTCGCTCTGCTGCAACGCCTTTTCAGCCCTTTTTTTCTCGGTAACATCTCTTGCAATGCCCCTGAACCCCACTGCCTGCCCTGCTTCATCCCTTACAAGAGAGACAGACGTGTCAATATTTGAAATTGCGCCGTCCTTTCTTATCAGCTCCCAGTCAAATGCCCTGTAAGGCTCACCCATGCGGTATACCCGATTGAACGTCTCAAAAACCTTTTTGGCGTTCGCCTTGTCCATAAACTTCCTGTTATTCATGCCCATCATCTCGTCTTCGGTAAAACCGAGCATTCTGCGCATGGCTTCGTTAAAAAAGGTAAAATTGCCGGCAAGATCAACTTCAAAGTATCCGTCTTCCATGCTCTCAAGAATGGTCCGGAACCTTTCTTCGCTTTTTCGAATCGCTTCCTCAGCCTTTTTCCGCTCCGTCAGATCCAGGCCGAGGCAGGTCACATCAATGACATCGCCCCGGGCATCCCTGGTGATCACGTTAGACCAGGAGACGTTTCTCAATTCTCCGTATTTGGTCACAATTTCGTTTTCATAGCTTGAAAACTCCTTTATATCACGATCCCTGATAACATTCTGGAACACGCCCCTGACCGCTTCCCTGATATATTCCGGGATAAAACAATCAAACCAGTTTTGCCCCATTACCTCCTGTTCGTCCCAGCCTGTAAGGCGCAAAAAATACTCATTGGCAAAGGAAATTTTTCCATCAGGGTTTATGGAGACACCGATCTGCGGTGTCTGAACAAGGATTTGCCGCCATTTGCTTTCAGCACGGATCAACGCCTCTTGCGCTTTTTTATGCTCGGTCACATCCTTTCCAACCCCAATAACGGCCTCACACCCCTTAAAATCTATTGGAGAAACAGTGAGCTCAAGAATTTTGCTTTTACCGTTAACTAAATATTCAGTCTCCACCGTGCCGCCTGTCTGCCATAAAGCCTGATGCTCTGATATCATCTGATCCTTGTTCTCAAAAGGCGAGAAATCGAATACGTTTTTTTTCAAAAGGATCTCTTTTGAAGTTTCAACAAATCGGAGAAACGCCGGATTCGCATCAAGGTATCGCCCCTGCTTGTCAATAATGGCTATCGGATTCAAATTTTTTTCAAACAGGGTCCGGTATCGATATTCACTTTCACGCAAACTCTCTTCGGCACGTTTACGCTCATCTATGTTTACCAGCATGCCCTGTATTCCGAGCAACTCCCCTTCCCGAAAGATCGGCGCGGCATTCGTCAACACCCATACCAGCGATCCATCCTTTTTGACGTATCGATACTCGGTGGCTATTTGCTCTCCATTCAGAATCTTCTGAAAATTCTCAAAACGACCCTCAATGTCATCTGGATAAACAAAATCGGTAAAAGACCGGCCGATGATTTCCTCAGGGGTATATCCGCCAATTTTTTCCACATTAGGAGAAACAAAGGTTACCTTTGCATTTTGATCCAGGGTATAAATGACTTCATTTAAATCCGCCATCAGCTGCAGGCACTTTGAATACCTCTCCTCCAAATCCGCTTCCCGACCCTTCAGCTCCCCGTTTTCCTTTTCCAGAGCCTTAATTTTTTTCAAGAAATCTTCATTAGCTGATTTTGAGGTCATTATGCCCTGCCTGAAAATTGTATTAAAATCAAAACTATGTTTATAAGTTTACCATATAACAAATAATGGGCGATTTTTAAAGGGCGGGGCTGAAGGCGGATTCAACACAACCTAAAATGCATAAGCGTCGAGAAAAGACAAAAGGGTATCAGGAGGGGCATCAGCAATCCGGAAAATAAAAAAGCCGAGCTTTAAAAACCCGGCCAAGTATTTGATATGGCGGAGAGAGAGGGATTCGAACCCTCGATGGAGGTTTCCCCCCATACTCGCTTAGCAGGCGAGCGCCTTCAGCCAGCTCGGCCATCTCTCCGCATGCATAATATGGCGGAGGGAGTAGGATTCGAACCCACGGAGCTTTCGCTCAACGGTTTTCAAGACCGCCGCCTTAAGCCACTCGGCCATCCCTCCGATTGTCAAAGCTGATATAACAAAAGGCGAAAATCCACGTCAATATTTTATTTTATCCGGTTTTGCCGTTTCTCAAATCAGCGGGAAAGGTTTTTCGGCCTCCGGTTTCACCCATTCCCGGTGATCGACAGAGATGTTGACATCTCCTGATTTTGCCTTATTATATCGATATTAAAGGATTTATGTGAATTTAAAATTAACAATCAATTCGCCGTATTGCAACCAATACGGCATATTTTTTGAAGGAGACCCCGGATGAAGCAGAAGTACTTAGTCACCAAAGACCCAAAAACGCAGCAGGTGACCATTCAGGAATTTGCGGAACTTGACAAAGACGTGTTTTCCCTGGTCTGCGAAGAAGCCTATGACGGCAACAAAATCAAGACTGCGGTATCCGAGGGAAAAGATGAACTGATCGAAACCCTGCGCACGCCGAATCTGTATCCGGTGGCCGAATATGCCGACAAAATTGCCGATTCCGTGATTGAGCTGTTCAACCAGGGGGATCAGGAATCCATTGAAATCGCATTCGATGACATTGATGCCCTTAAGAAGGAAAAAGCAGCCCGGTCAGCGGCGGAGGAAGATGAGTCTGTGGCCCTGGATGAGCTCTTAAATGATGATATAGACGACGAGGACGCCGAAGACTCGGATAGCGCGGAAGACAAAAAAGTTGACAGTGCCGATGATGAGGACAGCAGCGATGTCTCTGAAATCGAGGAGGGGTCGCTGGATTTGTTTGACAGTGAAGAAAGCGATGAGGATGATGACGAAGACAAAGACAGCACTAAATAACCCGAAACCCTGAGGATTTTGTCCATCAGGTGGCCAATAAAGGAGAATTCAAATGAATTTTGAGACAAAAGAGCAGGTTCTGGAACGAATCATTGACCAGGTAAAGCCGATCTGCCCCCACTGCGGGAAGGAAATGGAGGTCTGGGAAGTGCCGCCCGTGGCTTTCAGTGACGGACTGGGCTGGGATTCACCGTATATGTATGTCTGTTTTAATGATGAATGCCCCTTATATATCAACGGATGGCAAAATCTGTGGGAAAACTTTGCCCAGCGGGCATCCTACAGATGCATTAAAAGCCCCAATGACAAAAATTTTGAAGCCATGCCGGTTTTCAGCTCCATGGGCGGGCAGGGGCAGGTCATCGATGAACAGGTGATGGCGGAGCGGGAGGCCCTGAAAGAGAGCACCAAGAAAGGGTTTTCCATTCTGGCGGAATGCTATGTATCAAAAGATGAAGTCACTGTCATGCAAATGCTGATGGATGCGACGCAGCCGGCCCGGGTGCGGCTGAAGGCAGCTGAAATAGCGGCGGATGTGGGCGGTCTGGACGCCATTGAACTGATCACCAATCACAAATTCGGCAACCCCGTTCTGCAGGAGAAAGTGGATGAGACGGTGGATAAAATCCACCAGCGCCATTTCACCCGGGAATGCCCGTTCTGTGCCGAGATCATCAAAAAGCGGGCCAAGGTCTGCAAGCACTGCAGCAAGGAGGTGGCCGGCAAATAGGGATTAAGCCGGCTGCACCGCCCGGCTTCGGTCAATATCGTCAATAAATGATTGCGGTTTTTTGCTCTGAAACTTGACGTGAATGGAATAATCGTCAAAAATCATGGATTGGATCGCGATAATGGTCGTCTTTTCACTGACCGGGCGGGCGCCTCCCGAATTAAGCGGCAGATCGAAACTCACCAGAATCGGGCGGCCCAGAAGCAGGCGAAGGGTTTCTTCCTTGGAGCTTTTCACCACAAAAGAGAGGCCGCCGACGGAAATATCGGCAATTTCGCCTTTATAAGCTTTGCCCATAGGATTTCCGCTTTTATCAAGCAACTGCAAGGAGAGCCGGCCGGTCAATTCCAGGCGTTTGTCCGTACGGCGCTCCATCTTTTTGTTTTCCAGCTCCTGTTTGACCCTGTCTTTTTTTACGCAGTAGTCATAGAGTTTGGCCTCAAGCGCCGGCACATCGGCTTTCCATTGTTTCAATACACTGTTTTCCAGAAAGCTTGCCTTAACCCTTGTAAATGCATTCATGGTGACCGTGCAGACCGTGGCAGAAAAAAACGGGGACTGTCCGAGGAGCTCTCCGGAATAAAGGGTTTTAAACAACACCTCGGTATCCCCGCGGGTATAGAGCGCGTTGACTTCCCCGCTTAGGATAAAGTACAAACGGCTGTTTAACTGACCCTGCTCCATAATCGTCTCGCCGGACTCAAATGTCTTCGGTTTCATGGAATAATACAGGGCATTGGCTTCCGATGTGTTTAGCCGACTATATAAATCCGACCACAGCTCCAGATGCTCCGGGTCCAGCGTTTCACTTTTTTCCGCTTCAATGATATCGCTGGAGCGCACAATTTCAGTCAGTGCCATGGGATCGACTTCATACATTTTATTATGCAGGGCTTCGGCTTTTTCGAAATTCTTTTCCTTGGCATATTCGGTAATCAAATCATATAACAGCTTTATCGCGGAGGCTGTATCGTTTTGCGCCACATACTGATCCACCTTGGCT
Organism: Desulfobacterales bacterium; assembly: GCA_034520365.1. Taxonomy (NCBI): domain Bacteria; kingdom Pseudomonadati; phylum Thermodesulfobacteriota; class Desulfobacteria; order Desulfobacterales; species Desulfobacterales bacterium. The sequence goes on along the minus strand of JAXHNP010000007.1, from coordinate 524,973 downwards.
TCCTGCTGCGATCGCTCGCTTGACTGCATTCAAACCCTCCTGTTAAAAATCTGTTTGGCTGTCAACGGCCAATCATTTGCGGCTGATTTTGGCCAGGGCCTTTTCCGCCGCTGCCTTAACTTTTGGATCATAGGTCTTGAGCCCCAAAAAACTCCGGGCTTGAATTACCTTTTCAAGCACTGGTATGGCCCTGGCATCCCCCATCTGGCCCAAGGCTTCACAGATTTTGGCATTTATTGCCGCTGTGGCCTCTCTGGTTTGCCCCAGACTCCGGTTTTCCAATGACATTGTCAAATACGGCAGGGCTTCCCGATAATTCATAAGCCCCAAAACCGAAACGATTACACTCTTTACGCTGTCAGAGACGGCATCCAGTCGATTTAACAGAATCTTGCCGGCCCTTTCCCCGCCAAGATTCTGAATGGCCAGCACCGCTTCCCGCTGTATCCGGAAATCCGAGGCAGATAAAAAACTCTCCAGGAGCTCCAGGTGGCTTGCATCGCCGATACGCCCGAGCAGCAAAACCAGGTTGCGGATGTAATACCACGGGCCTTCCTGATAAAGGCGTTCCACCACGGATTGTACCGCCGGTTCGCCGATCCGGGAAATTACCTGGACGATCCGGTTACGCTCCTGCCGGTTATGGCTGTCCCGCAGCCGATCCAACAGGCGTTCAATGGTCGTGGTGCCCAGGATCACCAGGCTATAAATATCCGCCTCGCCATCCTTTTGGCCTTCCTTGACCTTTTCTTTTAATAACAGATCAAGTATATCGTCTGTAGCGATATTTTGCAACATATTCGCAGCCAGCGCCTGAATCGCCTGATCCCTGGATAAATTCCCGGATGCTAAAAACTGGTAAGCCTCCAGAATATGGGCGGCGTCTTCTGCCCGGTTTTCCCGGATCAGGGTTTCGGATATCTCCTGAAGCTCACGGCTCACGGTTTCAAATGCCGCGCTAATCTCGGCCTCTTGCTTGATCCATTCCGAAAGTTTTTTAGACCATTCGATTCGCTCCGCCAGCCGATCATTTGCCGCCAGCTGCTCATCCATATTGGCGATCATCTCCGCGGCGCCAGCTTTAACATCTGGGTGGCTGCTTTCAAGGCCCTGCATGAGCCGATCAAAAAGCGCGTTGATCGTTTCCGCCCGGCCGCCTGCGGCAAGCTTTTCAACCGCCTGGTTGATTCCGGCCATCAGCGTAAGCCGGGGCAGGACCTCGACATCGCCTTTTAAAAGCTGATTTAAAGCGGTTTTGACGTTTTCTTTGGCGGACTCGACCCCGGCTTCAGCGGCTGGCTGCGGGCCGGGCCTGGAAGCTTCTTCTGAGTCGGGACGGGGTTCTTTTTCAAGCGCCTCGCTATATTGGCTGTCTCCGGCATGATCCGCGGCCTTTAATTCCTGCAGTGCTTTTTTAAGGCTTTTTTCCGCATCTGCCGGTGCGGTTTGGATCATCTCCTCAACCCTTTCCATAAGCCGGTTAAATGTGTCCTGATCCAGGCTCCGGGCAATCTCTTCAAAAAATTGCTTGCCGAATATGGTATTTAAATTCTGGGTTAAGAGGGACTGGAGCACACTGTCATCCATTTCCGCCATGGCCTCGATAATGGCCTGGGAAATGTCCTGCCGATCCACCGGTGAGAAGGCCTCCAGCTCATCGATCATTTGGGAAAACCGCTCTGAAAGGTCGGATCGCATCTGCTCTTCGGATGCCACGGCCTGTTTGACACCACTCTGAAAGACCCGGGAGAGCCATTCAGGCTGCCTGGCCAGTTCGCGCAGGGTATCCATGGCCTCCTCGGAGACCGATTCCTCACCGAAAACTGCCCGGGCAATATCCTCATCCGAGATATCCATTTCAGAGAGGATGCTCTGGCCGGCACCCCGCTCCACATAAATCTTTTCATCGATCAGGATATGCTTGATCTGGCGCTGGGCGAGCAATTCTTTTAACTCACCGGCGATTTCCCGGTCCGCCGGCGGGTTACCGAGCAGCTGTACAAATTCATTAAGTTCCGTTCCGCTCACCCCCCGCTCAAAGCTTAAACTTCTGATTCCCATGGTTAACAGCATGGTCAAAAAGGATTGAATCTGTGGCTTTTTCTGCTCTTTTTCAGGCAGCGGCGCCCCCTGGATCAGGAGGTTTTTTTCGGATTCTGCATAAATAATGGCCGGCGTATCCGCCAGGAGGGCCTCCAGCGTGGCGTTTAAACGGTCAACGGAGCGGACGATCATGGCGCTTTGCGGCGGATAAAGGCGCACATTGGTAATTGCGCCGTTTAAATGATTGATTAGCTCAATCGCCTTATTTTGTATCTGCGCATCCGGCATAATGAATCAAAATTCGGAATAAATTTTAATCAATGACTTATAATTCCGTCGGTTAATCCCCTACAAAAAGCAATGCCAAAAGGATAAGGGGATTACAAGAGAAAGGTTTTAAAAATGAAGTTGGGGCTTGTCCAATGGATAGAAACCTTCGCCGGTCCATCGGCGCGGGTAGGGGTTATTTTTTCAAAAATCGCTGCACATTCATATTCATGCTGTCATAGGATTTAAATATTATTTTCTCCCGCTCCTGCCGGTCCTCGGCTATGGGCGCGGGTGCGTAAGTTTTTATAAATTCCCGGGCCGCTTCATAGGTCGGGATTTGATCGAGGCCCTCGGCGATTTTTTTCCGGCTGCCCGCATCATATATGATGGCGGTTTTCCCGTCCGAGACCACCGCATAGGGCACGGGCACGGATCCCATGACGCGCGCGGCCGCGAGGACCTCCTTTTCCCTGGACTCAAGGGAGCCGGCCGCACATTTAATCACCATAACCGGCTGATCTGAAACCATTACCACAAGATCCAGCTGGGTCTCATACGTCTCTCCGGCCACAGACAGAGATAGCGGCACGTCCACCCCGATGCTTGACAGGGGATAATTTAATTTTTCGTGCAGGTATCGCTCCACCGTCTGCCGATGCGTTTCCGCCCCGATATCCGGAATTTTTCGGCCGGTGGCATAATCGGTGATCATCTCATAGGGTTTTTGCACATCTGATATCATGGCACCCCTTTAATGGATTGTTTTCAGCTCTCAATCAGACTTTTGCCGGTCATTTTCTCAGGCTTTTCAATGCCTATGATCCCCAAAATGGTAGGCGCTACATCGCCCAGCACCCCGGGCCTAAGGCGGGTGCTCCGGAACCGGCTTTCCTCATTTGCCACCAGAATGAAGGGCACGGGATTTAAGGTGTGGGCGGTATACGGCTGGCCGTTTTCATCTTTCATCTTCTCTGAATTGCCGTGATCTGCCGTGACCAGTATCGTCGCGTCCTTCTCAAGGGCGGCGGTCACCACCTTTTCCACGCATTGATCCACCGTTTCACATGCCTTAACCGCTGCTTTCATAACACCGGTATGGCCCACCATATCCAAGTTGGCAAAATTTAGGACGATGAGATCATATTTTTCCATCTTTAGATAGGAAACCACCTGATCCGCCACCTCATAAGCGCTCATTTCCGGCTTTTCATCATAGGTGCCCACCTCCCGCGGGGACGGCACCAGGTGGCGGTCCTCATTGGCAAACGGGGTTTCCTCGCCGCCGTTAAAAAAATAGGTCACATGGGCGTATTTTTCCGTCTCCGCGATCCGCAGTTGTGTAAAGCCCTGATAGCTCAACACTTCGCCCAGGATCTGATCCAGATGAACCGGTGGAAATGCCACCGGCAGTGTAAAATTTTCATCATACTGGGCCATGCAGACATAATCGCAAAGATCCGGCCATACATTGCGGTCAAATTCCTTGAAATCCGCTTCGGTAAATGCCCGCGTGATCTGCCGCGCCCGATCGGGGCGGAAATTAAAAAAAAGGACCCCGTCGCCATCCCCCACCGCGGCCACCGGCGTGCCATCAGCCAGGGTGAGAGCAACGGGTTCGACGAACTCATCCGTCTCTCCGCGGCTGTAGGCATTTTTCACCGCCTCCACCGGATCGGTTTCAAAAATCCCGGCCGCCTCGGTATAAAGCCGATAGGCTTTTTCCGTCCGCTCCCAGCGGGTGTCCCGGTCCATGGCATAGAAGCGGCCGCAGATGGTGACGATTTGGGCATTGGATTTGTCTTTGATATGCTGTTGCAGCTGTTCCATATAGGTCACCCCGCTGTCCGGCGGGGTATCCCGGCCGTCTAAAATCGGGTGGATATAGACATGGGATAGGCCTTTTTCGGCCGCCATATCGATTAAGGCGAACAAGTGGTTCAGCTGGCTGTGCACCCCGCCGTCTGATAGCAGGCCCATGAGATGGAGCGCGGACTGATTGGCCGCGACCTTGTCCATGACCCCGTTTAACGCCTCATTCTCAAAAAACGAGCCGTCTTTGATGGCCATATCAATGCGCAAAAGCACCTGGTAGACCACCCGGCCGGCGCCCAGGTTTAAATGCCCCACCTCGGAATTTCCCATAATGCCCTCGGGCAGCCCCACAGCCTCGCCCGAACAGGCGAGCCGGGTTTGGGGATAGTTGGCCGCAAGCCGGTCCAGAAAGGGCGTGTTGGCCATGTACACGGCATTTCCTTCCCCCGGCGCATCAAGACCCCATCCATCGAGTATCATCAGCATGCACGTCATTTAGATTACTGCTCCATCGGCTTGATCATCGTCCGGCAATTGCTCAACAATCTCATCAATCGGAAGCGGCCGGGCATCCGCCCACAGGCTTTCCAGATCATAAAACTGCCGGACCGGTTCATAAAATACATGGATGACCACCTGGCCGTAATCCAGAAGCACCCAGTGGCCCTCCTTCATGCCTTCCACATAAAGCGGCCGGATGCCGTGCTCTTTTAAAAATCGACGGATATGGTCGGCAATCGCGGAGACCTGCCGGTTGGACCGGCCGGTACAGAGCATGAATACATCCGCCAGCGTGGTCAGCTCCCGAACATCCAAAAGCAGCAAATCCCTGGCTTTTCTTCCCATAGCGGCCTGAACATAGAGCTTTAATTGCCCGCCCAGGTCTTCATGTACCCTATCCATAGAGATCCTTTGCTATAATATATGCCTCCACTGTGTCTGTTACAAGATACTTGATTGATTGCCGGTTCCTCGAAAGTTCCCGGATTTTACTGGATGAAATGGCCAGAGGGGTGACCTCGAAGAACCAGATCGGCTGCTTGGTCTCATGGATAAGGCACAGCCTGTCCGCCCTGGGCTGATATCCCCCATCCACATGGTGCCTCGCGTGTTCGGCCATCGCGTCAAACTTTTTTAAGGGATCAATCCCGGCTTCAGGCGGCCGGGTTATGACGATAAAGGGAATTTCTTCAAACAGGGCTTCAAATGCTTTCCAGGTATTGATTTCAAAAAATTGATCCATGCCGATGATCAGGTAATAATCCGTATCTCCGGCTGAATCATGCTGAAAGGCCCTTACCGTATCAATGGTATAGGATCGGCCCTGGCGCCGGATTTCCACGTTGGAAAGGGAAAACCCCGGATTGGCGGCGATCGCTTTATCGATCATCGCCTGCCGGTCCCGGGCATCGGCCAGGCCCGCCGCATCCTTGTGCGGCGGCAGGGCCGCCGGAACGAAATAGACATAATCCAGTCCAAATCCATTTTTTACTTCCTCCGCCGCCCGGAGATGGCCCACATGGACAGGATTAAAGGTTCCGCCGAACAGGCCGGCCCGTTTCACCAGGGTCCCCATCAGGATCGCAGCTGCCCGCTGCCCCGGGCAACAAATTTGGTGGTGGTCAGCTCATCCACACCCATGGGCCCATAGGCATGAAGCTTGGAGGTGCTGATCCCCATTTCCGCGCCCAGGCCCAGCTGACCGCCGTCATTGAACCGGGTGGAGGCGTTTACCAAAACCAGAGAGGCATCCACTTCCCGGAGAAAACGTCTGGCCCGATTGTAATCCGAAGTGACGATCGCCTCCGTGTGGTTGGAGCCGTATGCAGCGATATGGGCCATGGCCGCGTCCATGTCATCCACCACCCGGACCGCCAGGATCAGGTCCAGAAACTCCGCATACCAGTCCGCTTCTTCGGCGGATTTGGCCTGATCAACCAGCTCACAGGTCTTGGGGCAGCCCCGGATTTCCACGCCGGCTTGCGCAAACCGCCCCGCCATTTTGGGGAGAAAATCCGGTGCAGCGGCCTGGTGAACCAAAAGGGTTTCCATGGCATTACAGACCCCGGGCCGCTGGACCTTGGCATTAAAACAGATTTCCTCGGCCATTGAAAGGTCCGCGGATTTGTCCACATACACGTGGCAGACCCCTTTATAATGTTTTAGTACCGGGATCTTTGAATTTTCCACCACAAACCGGATCAACCCCTCCCCGCCCCGGGGGATAATGAGATCGACACATGCCTCCTGTTGAAGCAGTATATTGACTGCCTCCCGGTCCCGGACCGGTACGATCTGAACGGAATTTTCCGGGAGCCCGACATCGGATAGGGCCGTGGCGATGGTCCGGGCCAGGGCCTGGTTGGAATGTATGGCCTCGGAGCCGCCCCGCAGAATCACCGCATTACCGGCTTTGAGACATAGTCCGGCGGCATCAACGGTTACATTGGGCCGGGATTCGTAGATAATACCGATTACGCCCAGCGGAATCCGCATGCGGCAGACCTCCAGGCCGTTCGGCCGTATCCAGGTCTCACTCGTGGTACCCACGGGGTCGGTTAGCTTCACCACATCGCGCAAGCCCATGGCCATATCCGAAACGGTCGCATCCGTCACCGTCAGGCGGTCGATCATGGCCGCGGACAGCCCGTTTTCCCTGGCTGCGGCCACATCTTTGGCGTTCTCCGCCTTGATACGTTCCGCATCGGCTTCCAATTGGTCAGCAATCTTTAAGAGCGCGGCATTTTTTTTATCCGCTGGGCACCGGGCAAGCTCCCCGGCGGCCGCTTTTGCCGATGCAGCCATTTCCACTATCGTCGCTTCTACTGACATTTACCTCTCCCTTGGCCTTTTATATATGACACTGATCCAGCACAGTCAGGTTGTCCCGATGGATGACCTCGTCATAGGGGTTGTGGCCGAGCCGCGCCTTGATCTGCGAGGTATTTAACCCTTTGATTTTTTTAATATCCCCGGCGCTGTAGTTGACCAGGCCAACGGCCAGCCGTTGGTCGTCCCGACCGGTTAATTCCACCGGCGCCCCCACGCCGAAATCCCCGACAACATCGATGATCCCGCCGGCCAAAAGGCTCTTGCCTTTTTCCCGGATAGCCAGCACCGCTCCGTCGTCAATTTTTATCGCCCCTTTGGGCTTGACCGTAAAGCCGATCCAGCATTTGCGATTGGAGAGCTTACCCTTGGCCGGCACAAAAAACGTACCCCGGGCCGGGTCGCTGAAGAGGCTTTCCAGAACATCCGGCCGCCGGCCGTTGGCAATCACCATGGGAACACCGGCCGTCGTGACCTTCCGGGCGGCCTGGATTTTGGTCATCATGCCCCCGGTGCCCAGGGCGCCGGGGATATCGCCGGCGATTTTTTCAATGGATTTGTTAATGGCGGTGACCTCGCTGATCAACTCCGCATCCGGCCGGGTTCGCGGATCCGCGGTGAACAGGCCGTCAATATCGGTCAGATTAATCAGCATGTCCGCATTCATCATCAGGGTAATCAGCGCGGACAGATTGTCATTATCGCCGAACTTAATCTCCTCGACCACCACGGTGTCATTTTCATTGACAATCGGCAGCACCTGCCAGGAAAGCAGCGTGTACAGGGTGTTCCGGGCATTTAGATAGCGGCGGCGGCTTCCGCTTAAGTCATCGCTGGTCAAAAGCACCTGGGCCACTTTTCGGTTATACCTGGAAAACGCGTTGTCATAGGCCAGTATCAACCCGGCCTGACCCACGGCGGCAATGGCCTGGCGTTTGGGAATCTCATCCGGCCGGCGGGAAAGTCCGATCTTTTTCTGGCCCGCGGCCATGGCGCCGGAGGAGACCAGGATTACCTCAATGCCTTTTTGGATCAATCCGTTGATTTGATCGGACAGGGCGGCGATCACCGAAAGCTCCAGGCCCTCCGGTCCGGTCAGCACATTGCTGCCCACCTTGACCACAACCCGCCGGGCTGTTTGGAAATACGCGGATCGGCTATTGCTTTTCTGCATGCGCATTGATGAATTCGTTTAAGTGATCAATTAATGCAGACACATTGTAACCGGTGTAAGCCGAAATGTACATAAGCCGGGAGCCGGAAAAGGCCGCCTGAAATCGGTCGGCATTATCCTGTGCCTTTGGCAGATCCATTTTATTTAATACCACACATTGGGGCTTATCCAAAAGCCCCGGCTGATACCCGTCAAGCTCGCGGTTGATGGCGTTGTATGCATGCAGCGGATCAGCGGGGTCTATGGCCGCCGCGTCGATTAAATGCAAAAGCACCCGGGTACGTTCCACGTGCTTTAAGAATTTATCGCCCAGTCCGGCGCCGTGGTGGGCGCCTTCGATCAATCCGGGAATATCGGCAACAGCAAAGGGTTCCCCGCTTTTTGGGGTCACAACGCCCAGAGCAGGGGTAAGGGTGGTGAACGGGTAATCGGCGATCTTGGGCTGGGCCGAAGAAATTCGACTAATCAAGGTTGATTTGCCCGCATTGGGATAGCCGATAATACCGATATCGGCCAGGAGCTTTAATTCTAGTTGAAGGGAATGGGTCTCTCCGGCAAGGCCGGGTTGGGCATGGCGCGGAGCCCGGTTGGTGGAACTGACAAAGCGCCGGTTGCCCCGACCCCCGACTCCGCCTTTTGCGAGCACTAAGGATTCGCCCGCTTGGGTAAAATCCTTGATCAAATCGCCGGTTTGCGCATCCCGGACAATGGTTCCCGGCGGAACTTCGATGATGACATTTTCCCCGTTTTTGCCGGTCTTCTGTTTGCCCTGCCCCGGGCTGCCGTTGGCTGCTTTGAAGTGTTTTTTATAACGAAATTGATATAGGGTTCGCCGGCGCGCCGAGGTTTGGATAATGATATCCCCCCCTTTGCCGCCGTCGCCGCCGTCCGGGCCGCCCTTGGGAACATACTTTTCCCGCCTGAAGCTTACACAGCCCGGGCCGCCGTTTCCGGCGCTGACACGAATTACGGCTTCATCAATGAATTTCACACGGCGTAGACGCTCACCCGCTTTTTGGACCGGCCCATGCGTTCATAGGAAACCCGGCCGTCGATCTTTGAAAACAGGGTATAATCCTTTCCCATCCCGACATTCTGGCCCGGGTGAATTTTGGTGCCCACCTGACGCACGAGCACGTTGCCGGCCCTGACACTCTGGCCGCCATAGCGCTTGACCCCGCGATGCTGGGCGTTGCTGTCCCGACCGTTCTTTGAACTGCCGCCTGCTTTTTTATGTGACATGGTTGTACTCCTTATTGACCGATACTGTCGATTTGAACCGCGGTAAACGGCTGTCGATGGCCCTGCTTGCGGCGATACCGTTTCCGCCGCTTATATTTGAACACCAGGACCTTTTTTCCTTTTCCCTGCTCCACAATCCGGGCATTGACTGAGGCGTTCGGCACTGTGGGCTCACCGATGTTTAATTCATTGCCGTCTGACAAAAGAAGTACTTTGTCAAACGCCAGTGACTCACCCACGTTGCCCGGCATTTTCTCAATGCGGAGAACGTCGCCCTCTTTCACCCGGTATTGTTTGCCGCCTGTGGCAATCACCGCATACATAATATCGTATCCTCCAATCAAAATTATCTTTTATATTATAAACTGGAAAAGTATAAAGTAAACTTTTATTTTGTCAATAAAAAAAGGGTTCATCCCAAAGAATGAACCCTTTAACTATGTTTCGAAGCTTTCTTACTCGCCGGTTTCCTGCTTAACCCCCACAACAACCTTGTAGAGAATCGTGAGGATAAGAAATCCGGTGGCATAGATCGCAATGGTGATCATGATTTCCGGCACCGTGGGCACATATTCGCGGACATGGTGAAGCGGATTGGGAATAAATCCGCCGGAAATCATCCCCAGCCCCTTATCAATCCAGATGCCCACGAATATGGCCACACAGGCCACTCCCAGGACCGCCTCATTTTTTCGGGCCGCAGGGATTACCAGCAATATGATGGCCGTAATCATCAGAAATATCGAGGTCCACATCCAGGGCACCAGCACGCCATGGCCCTCGAGGCCGAAGAACAGGTACTGAAGATGGGCGGTGTGTTCCGGAATCTGACTGTATACGGCAACAAAGACTTCACAGAGAAAGAAGAAGATGTTGGCAATGGCGCCGTAGGTGACGATTTTGGCCAGGGTCTGAATCTGCTCGCGCCCCACATCGTAGTTGGCAAACTTTCGAACGATAAAAGCCAGCAGAATAAGAAATGCCGGACCCGCGGCAAACGCGGAGGCCAAAAAGCGGGGGGCCAGTACGGCCGTCAGCCAGAAGCCCCGGCCGGGCAGACCGCAGTAAAGAAATGCGGTGACCGTATGGATACTGATGGCCCAGGGAATTGACAAGTAGATAAGCGGTTTGACCCATTGGGGGGGCGGCACATCATTTCGTTCCGCATCCAGCACGTTCCAGCCGATCACAATATTTAAAAGCAGATACCCGTTCAAGACGATCATGTCCCAGAAGAGCATGGAATAGGGCGTGGGATGGATCAAGACATTGAACAGCCGCATGGGCTGCCCGAGATCGGCAATAATAAACAGCAGACACATGATCACCGAGGAGACGGCCAGAAACTCGCCCAGCACCGTGATCTTGCCGAATTTCTTGTAATCATGCAGGTAATAGGGAATCACCAGCATCACGGCCGAGGCTGCCACCCCGACCAGAAATGTAAACTGGGCGATATAGAACCCCCAGGATACATCGCGGCTCATGCCGGTAATGCCCAGCCCGAAGTTGAGCTGGCGCAGATACACCCCGAAGCCAACCCCGATGACCGCAAGCAGGGCCAGCAGCCACACCCAATAGCCTTTACTTCCTCTTAGCGCCTTTTCAAGCATAATCTACCTCATATAATGTAATATACCGAAGGGTTCGTGCCCAGGCTCTGCTTGCGGCGGATCGCGTAGTTCTCCCGCAGCACCTTCCGGATCTCAGAGTTCGGATCTTCGAGATCGCCGAATACCAGAGCACCCTCTGACACCTCAACACAGGCCGGCATTTTGCCCTCAGCCAACCGCTCCGCGCAGAAATTGCATTTTTCCACCACGCCTTTCATCCGCGTGGGAAAATCCGGATTTTCCTCTTTAATCGCCGGCCGCGGATCCCGGAAGTTAAAACTCCTGGACCCATAGGGGCAGGCGGCCATGCAGAACCGGCAGCCGATGCACCGATGAAAATCCATCATCACGATGCCGTCTTCACGCTGGAAAGTCGCCTGAGTTGGACATGCCTGCACACAGGGCGGGTTGTTGCACTGGTTGCAAAGGGAAAGGATCGGCAGCCCGTGCAGCCGCTCGGCCAGATATTGATCATGCTTCATGGGAAAGATGTGCTCAAAACCGTCTGTCCAGAGCCATTTGATGGTATGGCGGTCATTGTCAAGATCCGGGACGTTATGCGTCTTGTGGCAGGCAGCCACCATTTTATCACACAGACTCCGGGTCAGTTTGCGGGTATCCACCACCATGCCCCAGCGTTCGGCGGTCAGCGCCTTTTCCGTATTCTTATAGAGAGGCTCGGACGCGGTGTCCGCCGCAGTGACCGCTCCCGGCTTCAAACCCGTCAGGATTGATACCCCACCCAGCCCCAATGCTGAAATTCCTGCGAATTTTAAAAAGCTTCGTCTTGAATCATCCATCACTTCTTCTCCTCCGGATAGGTATGGCAGTCCCAGCAGTAAGGATCGACCGATGTATAGGTGTGACACTTGTCACAGAAGTCTTCCTTGTTGGAATGGCAATCCATACATGTGTTTGAAAGACTTGCCATATATTCCTTGCCGCTTTTGTTTACGTATACCCGTTTGTCCTCGCGGGTTACCGTATCCCGCCATTCATCAAGAATCTGCATATGTTCGGTGCGCATGTAGGTGGTATCTTCAACGCATTTTTCAGCCTTCTTGGCCTTATCGGTCAGCTTCGGCTCCGGCGGCTGTGTTGCAGACCCGTGATTGTACCAGAAGGGAAATGTAAACACGGCAACGAAGATAATCAGTCCGACGATGATTTTTCCCTTATCATTCATCCGATTCGTCCTCCTCTTCCTTCAGGGGTTCGAACCGCAGGTTCGTGGTTCGCTCGATTTCCCCGTCCATTACCAGGGCATTGGCCACCAGTTCATGGACACCCGTGGTTCCCACCTCAGGCACCCAGTATTCCATAAGCGGCGGAAAGGCCGCCCGGTCGATGGCGCAGATGCAGGCCAGCATATTGACCCCGTATTTCTCATACACATGCTTGACGGCATTGGCCCGGGGCAGCCCGCCTCTTAACCGCAGGTCCATCACTTCTTCGTTATTTAAGCCGGAACCGCTGCCGCAGCAGAAGGTCTGCTCCCGGATCGTGTTTTCCGGCATTTCATAGAAATTGTTGCATACGTTCTGGATGACATAACGGGGCTCATCCAGAAGCCCCATGGCCCGGGACGGGTTGCAGGAGTCGTGGAAGGTGACCTTGTAGCTGTCGTTTCTGCTTGGATCAAGCTTTAGCTTGTTGTGCCGGATCAGATCCGCCGTAAACTCGGTGATGTGCACCATTTTAGTGGAGGCCGCGTTGTTGAACACCGTGCCGGTGATCGGCGATTTCGGCACTTCCATAAAATCGGCCGGGCCGTTCATGGTATCCATATACTGGTTGATCACCCGCCACATATGGCCGCACTCCCCGCCCAGAATCCATTTAACGCCCAGGCGGCGGGCTTCGGCATACATTTTGGAGTTTAGCTTTTTCATGGTATCCGATGATGTAAACAGGCCGAAGTTGCCGCCTTCCGAGGCATAGGTGCTCAAAGTGTAATCCAGGCCCAGCGCCTCAAACAGCATCAGATATCCCATGAACGTATATGTTCCGGGATCGGCAAAGTAGTCGCCGGAGGGCGTGATAAACAGGATTTCGGCGCCTTTCCGGTTAAAACTCGGGTTTATCTTGATACCGGTGATCTCCTCGATATCATCGGTCAAGAAATCCACTATTTCCTTAAACGCCTGGGGTTGGATGCCCAGATGGTTTCCGGTGCGGAAGCAGTTGGCCACCGGCTCCATGATCCAGTTGATGTTAAGCCCCAGAAGATTTAAAAGCTCGCGGCCCATCATGGTCACTTCCGCCGTATCAATCCCATAGGGGCAGAAGACCGAGCAGCGCCGGCATTCCGAGCATTGATAGAAGTAGGAGAACCATTCCTTGATTGTATCCTTGGTGAGACTCCGGCCGCCCGCAATGGAGCCCAGGATCTTGCCGGCGGTGGTAAAATCCTTGCGATAGATGGAGCGCAAAAGCTCGGCCCGCACCACCGGCATATTCTTGGGGTCGCCGGTGCCGATAAAGTAATGGCATTTGTCCGCGCAGGCCCCGCACCGGACGCAGATATCCATAAAGACCTTCAGGGAGCGGTATTTCTCCAGCCGCTCCTTGAAACCCTCATGGATAATTTCCTGCCAGTTGTCCGGCAAGGGCCACTCTTCATCCTTCGGCGACCACTCCCCCGGCGCGCGAAACTCCATGACCTCTAAGTTCTTGCCTTTGGCCGGATAGGAAAACCGGCCCTCGGTAATGGGGGACTCAATCTTCTCCCACTCCTCCTCCGGGGGGGTATGATCTATGTTCTCAATCAACTCATCGGGTTTTGGGACTTCTGACATATCTACTCCTTTTCCACCGGGATGCCCGCTTCTTTGAGTTTATCCCTGAAATGTTCTTCATATTCTTCATAGGTATGGATTTTAACACTCGGATTCCACGGGTTGATGTGCCGCTTCATGCGATTGTTGTTGGCCAGGTTCCGGGTGGGGCTCAGGAAAACCCCGCCCATGTGCATGATTTTACTGAACGGGATATAGGCGACCAAGAGGCTTACAAAAAAGATATGCACGTAAAACAGGGCGCCCACCCCACCTTCCGGTATACCGGGATGAAAAGAGGCAAGCCCCAGGGTAAGCTCCTTGACCTTCACTACGTCCACCTTGGTAAAATGGCGCATCAGAATCCCGGTCAGGGCGATGCCGATGATCAGAAACAAGGGGAAGTAATCCGCCGGCCGGGAGAAATAATTCATTTTCGGCAGAAGTATCCGGCGGAGCAGGAGCAGGGTGGCCGCCCCCACCAGCACCACGCCGGAGAGGAAAAGCCCCGGCAGCCCGATCTGCAGCATGCCGTCAACAGCCTCCAGCGAAGAGACGAAAAAGGGCACCGGCTCCACAAAGAAGCGCAAATGGCGAATCACCACAACCAGAAAGGAATAGTGAAACATAATGGCAAACAGCCAGAGCCAGACCACCCATTTGTAGGCAACCGTTTTCCCTTTAATTTCCACCCGGGTATTTCTGAACAGGGAGCGGAACAGCAGGATCTCAAGCAGCATCCGGATAATGACGCCGGTGGTGGTACTTGGATTGTCGATTTTTGATTGTTTGATCCAGTCTTGGGACGTCTGCTGCCCGCAGGTGGTGGTAATCCTGAACGGCACCGGGGATTTGGCCCAGTCAAGCACCTTGTTGATAAACCCCAGAAAAAATACCAGAACCGCCAGGTAGGGGATTACAATACCAAAGAGGGCTTCCAGTCCGATGGCCGCTCCCGCATAAGCGATTAATCCCAGTACGATCACCGCCAGAAGCGAATACAAATAACTGACATTCATTGACATTACCTCGCTTTACAGTTTAACCTGTTTGTTAATGGTCCGGCTATGCAATAATATCTTCAAGGTTGTTTCCTTTTTCGGGAATCTCCTCGATATATCCCTTTTTGATCAACAGTTGGCGCACCCGGTCCCGTGACTGATTGGCGCGCATCAAAAAAACCTTCTGGCGGCACTCCATGTAGAGATCAAACGCAATGCGCAGCAACTGTTCGATATTGGCATCCAGCGCGTCCAGATAGGCTTTAACCGCTTTTTCATTCTCATATTTTGTCAGGCGTTTTCGAATCGATGGCTTAATGGAGAAGATAAACCCGATGGCATCCGACGGTTGGAACTCCTGCACAGATTGAATCCGGATAATTCCGTCAATAGCGTTTTTAACCGCTTCCTGATCCCATTCGGATTTGATTAATTCATCGAACAACTCATTTAAGGAACGCTCGATGGTGCTGCCCACCGGGTTGGCAAACGGATCGGCGGTTTTTTTGAAAAATTGGGTGGAGTCGTCCGGATAAGCGGCAATGACCGCATCAAACCATTGGTTGATAATTTTTTTCCGCTTTTGCGATAATAGGGTTTCCGGATTCATGCTCAGTTACCTGTTACTATTTGACATAATTAAACATTTCATGATCAGATGAAACGTTTGGGATAGGTTTACAAAAGGTTGAATATATATTCAATTTTCCCGGGTATGTCAAGATTATTTGTATATATTTAAAAAAGGTTGTATATTATGGGCCCAAACCAAAGTTACTGAGGCGAAACCCCTTTAAACAAACACATGGAAGATCATGAATCGCATAAAGATTAACACGCTGCTGGCTGCGGCATCCGCATGGGACGCCGTCTTAGTCAAAGGCTGGGTCCGGACACGGCGGGATGCCAAAGATTTTTCATTTATCGAGCTAAATGACGGCTCCTGCCGGGAAAACCTCCAGGTGATTGCGGATGCGAACATGGCGGGATACGAAGATGTAAAACGCCTCTCCACCGGCTCCGCTGTATCGGTGACAGGGAAAATGAAACCTTCGCCAGGCAGGGAACAGGCCTGGGAAATCCATGCGGCGCATATCGACATCCATAGCCTCGCACCGACGGATTTTCCGCTTCAGAAAAAACGCCATTCGGATGAATTTTTACGCACTATCGGGCATCTGCGGCCGCGCACCAATAAATACGGGGCGGCCTTCCGCATTCGCTCTGAACTCTCATTTGCCATCCATCAATTCTTTCACGAACGGGGCTTTATCTATATCCATACCCCCATTATTACCGGATCGGACTGTGAGGGGGCTGGTGAATTATTCCAGGTCACGGCCCTGGATCTGAATGATCCGCCAAAAACCGACGGCCGCATCGATTATACCCGGGATTTCTTTGAAAAACCCGCCAATCTCACGGTTTCCGGCCAACTGGAGGCCGAAATGATGGCCCTGGCCTTAGGCGATGTATATACCTTCGGCCCCACGTTCCGGGCGGAGAATTCCAACACCAGCCGGCACATGGCGGAATTCTGGATGGTGGAGCCTGAGATGGCCTTCTGCGATCTTACTGGAGATATGGATAATGCCGAGGCTTTTATCAAGTATGTCACCGAATATATCATACGCCACTGCCCCTCGGATCTTTCCCTGTTTGCCCGGTTTGTGGATAAGACCCTGATGGCGGCCCTCGAAAATATAAATGCCAACAAGTTTATCCGGCTTCCCTATACGGAAGCTGTCCAAATTTTATCCCATGCTAAAAACCGGTTTACCTATCCGGTCCACTTCGGAAGCGATCTTCAGACCGAGCATGAGCGGTTTCTGGCTGAAACCCATTTCAAACAGCCCGTGATCATCTATGATTATCCTAAAACGATCAAACCATTTTACATGCGGGTCAATGCGGACGGCGAAACCGTGGCGGCCATGGATGTGATCGTTCCCCGGATCGGGGAGATCATCGGCGGCAGTCAGCGGGAGGAACGTATGGATGTGCTTGAAGAGCGGATGACCGAAACCGGCATTAATCCGGCGGACTACTGGTGGTATCTGGATTCAAGACGCTACGGCAGCGTCTATCACAGCGGCTACGGGGTGGGGTTTGAGCGGTTGATGATGTTGTTGACCGGTATCAGCAATATCCGGGATGTGATCCCCTTCCCGCGAACTCCGGGAAATCTTGAATTTTAAATATCCAGGGTGTTGACCTCTAAGGCATTGCTCTGGATGAAGTTCCGGCGCGGCTCCACCTCATCGCCCATCAGGATGGTAAACGTATCATCGGTATCCACAATATTTTCCACCCGTACCTGAAGCAGGGTCCGGGTTTCCGGGGCCATTGTGGTCTCCCACAGCTGATCCGGGTTCATCTCTCCCAAGCCTTTGTAGCGCTGAATGCTTAAGCCCTTCTTGCCGTCCTCTAACATCTGATTGATCAGTGTTTCCTTGCTCTCCACCTGGATGGGCTTGGATTCCTTGTCGGTTTTGTGGATGGAAAAGGGCGGGCGGTCATATTTGAGGATTTTCTTATACAATACCAGCGCAGTCTGAAAATCCGTGGAATAAACCAGGCCGCGGCCGATTTTTACCGGAATCCGGTTTTTGGCGGTCTGGTCTTTGAACAGCTGATTTAGAATGTCCTGCTGGGTGGAAGTAACCATCATTTCATAAACATTTCGCTCCGGATTCCATTGGTAATCACTGGCCTCATAGCCGTTTTCCATCATTATTTCACGCAGCGCCGCCATTCGCTCTTCGCTCTGCAGAAATTCCTTGTCTTCCACCCCGCTTTTGATCATCAACTCCACCAGTTCGGAGTAAATCCCGTGTTTTTCCAGCCGGGTTAAAACCGTGAAATATTCGGCCAGATTGGAAATAAACATGTATAATTCCCGGCCGCTAAGATCCTCCGCCCCGTCGTCTAACGTAAGCCGCACATTGTCGCAGACCCGCTCCAGGAGGTAATCCATGTATTCATGTTCATCTTTGAGATAAATGGCATTTTTGCCCTTGCCCACCCGGAAAAGCGGCGGCTGCGCAATATAGAGATACCCCCGGTCAATGATCTCCGGCATCTGGCGATAGAAAAAGGTCAGCAGGAGAGTCCGGATGTGGGAGCCGTCCACATCCGCGTCCGTCATGATGATCACCTTGTGGTATTTGATTTTATCAATATCATATTCCTCACTGCCGATACCGGTGCCCAGGGCGGTGATCATATTCTTGATCTCCTCGCTGCGCAAAAGCTTGTCAAACCGGGCTTTTTCAACGTTTAAAATTTTTCCTTTGAGCGGCAGAATGGCCTGGGATTTACGATCCCGGCCGAGCTTGGCGGAGCCGCCGGCGGAGTCTCCCTCCACAATAAACAATTCCCGGAACTCGGGTTCGGAATACTGACAATCCGCCAGTTTTCCAGGCAGCGTGGTATCTGCCAGCGCCCCTTTGCTCCGGGCCAGATCCCTTGCCCGCTTGGCCGCATCCCTGGCCCGGGCCGCATCCACGGCCTTGGCCACGATTTTTTTGGCAATCGCCGGATTTTCTTCCAAAAAAACGCTTAGCTTTTCATTAAGCAGGGATTCGACAACCCCCTTGACCTCGGAGTTTCCCAATTTGGTTTTGGTCTGCCCCTCAAACTGGGGGGATTTGATCCGGATGCTGATGATCGCGGTCAGCCCCTCCCGCACGTCATCGCCGGAGATTTTGGATTTAACGTTTTTCAGAAGCTCCGCGCCCACCGCGTACTGGTTAAGTGTTCGGGTAAGCCCGGTCTTAAATCCGATTAAGTGGAACCCCCCTTCGGCGGTATTGATATTATTGGCAAAAGAAAAAATCTTTTCTTTATAGGTATCATTGTACTGAATGGCGATTTCAGCCTGGATGTCGTTTTTCTCACCTTCGATTAAAACCGGTTCATGAATGGGGGTGTGGCGGCGGTTTAAGTATTTGACGAACTGGGCAAGCCCGCCCTCATAACAGAACGCCTCTTTCTGATCCGAGCGCTCGTCTTCAATGGTGATATTTAAGCCCTTGTTTAAAAACGCCAGTTCCCGGAGTCTTCGGTTAAGGGTCTCATAGTTGAATTCATCGGTGGTGAGGATTTCCATATCCGGTTTAAAGCGGATCTTGGTGCCCCGTTTCTCGGTTTCCCCGATTACCTTGAGTTCAGAGCTCTTATGCCCCTTTTCATAGGACTGGTAATAAATCTTGCCGTTCAGATACACTTCCACCTCAAGAAAGGCGGACAAGGCATTGACCACCGAAACCCCTACGCCGTGGAGGCCGCCGGAGACCTTATAGGACTCGTGGTCGAATTTCCCGCCGGCATGCAGTTTGGTGAGCACCACCTCAAGGGCGGGCATGTTTTCGCTTTTATGCATGCCCACCGGAATGCCCCGGCCGTTGTCCTCAATGCTGACCGACTTATCGGTATGGATCCTCACTGTTATCAGATCGCAGTAGCCGGCCATGGCCTCGTCAATACTGTTGTCCACGATTTCGTAGATCAGGTGATGCAGCCCCTCCACATCGACATTGCCGATATACATGGCGGGCCGCATCCGGACAGCCTCCAGGCCCTTTAAAACGTTAATGCTTAATTCATCATAGGTATGTTTGGCTTCTTCAGTCATATTTTCATCGGCATGATTATGTTTAGATAGTTATCGGAATTTTCAGCCCGCACAATGCAGGGCCGTTCGCCGTCCACAACATTTAAGCGCACATTATCGCTTTCGATAAAATTTAAGGCTTCAATAAAATATCTGGGGTTAAAAGCGATCTCAAGGGGATCGCGGTCATAGTCAATGGTCATTTTCTCTTTGGACTCACCGACATTGGGGTTAACCGCCCGGATCTGGAGTTCGTGGTTGTTATAGCTAAAAATAACCGCCTTGTACTCCTCTGAGGTGACAATGGTCATGCGTTTTAGCATCATCAAGAGTGGCTCGCGGGGAAACAGGATATCATAGTCGGTCTGAATATTTAAAAGATCCTTATAGGCCGGAAATTCCCCGTCCAGTAGATTGATAATGATGGTTTCATTGGCTTTCCGGACGATGAAATGGTTGGACTGGATCCCCACCTCCACCGTACCGTCCTGGCTTAAAAACTTATTTACCTCAGCCAGGCCCTTTTTGGGAATGATCACGGATTCATCCGATGTAAAACCGGCGGATTCATCACAGATATAGTCTGTTTTGGCCAGCCGTTTGATATCGGTGGAGACCATGCGAACACAGTTTTCGGGATTTTCGGCAATTTTTTCAAAGCTCACCCCGATCATGTGCGCCCGTTTCTCATCCCCGGCAACGCCGATGGCAATGGATTTTTCAATCATCGCCTTAAGGGCGCCGGCCTCCATTTCAAAAAACTCAACCCCCTCTGCTTTTGGAATATCCGGAAAGTCCTCCGGGTTCATGGCGACCAGGTGATACTCCACCGTATCGGAGGTAATAGCAATCCATCGGTTTTCCAGTTCTTCAATGTGAATCTGATCCGCCGGAAACATTTTGACGATATCATAGAGCTTTCGGGCATTAATCGCCATTACGCCCTCAGATTCCACAGTTGCGGGATATGTTCCCTCAAATCCGGTCTCCAGGTCCGTGGCCGCAATGATAACCTCTTCGTCTGCCGTTTGAATCAATACATTTTCCGTAATCGCCAGACTCGTTTTCCGGCCGGTTACGCCCTGGACTTTAGTTAATACATCCAGCAGGCCGGATTTGGGTAAGATCATTTTCATACAATAATCCTGATAATAATTAATCTTTGTTAAATTTATTATTATTATATATGGTTGTTGAAATATTTAAAAACGGTATAATAGACTATAAATATTTTTAATTTTATTGTGCCGGCTTGTTCATAAAATTGATGAAATCGATTCAATAACTGAACCGGTTTTAAAGAACCGGGGTAAGAGCTGTTCAAAACTATTAAGTTGTCGACAAAATATCAACACAAATTTATTTAAAACCAAACAAGGAAATCCGTGGTCGCCCGGCGATGATTGATTTTTTAAAAAAAATATATTTCAGATACTTATGGTGGTTCTGGCAGGTGGTGTTAATTATTTTAGCCGTATTTTTCATGATTTTGGGCATTCAGGTATTGATATTTGCCTACCGCTTAAATGATCCGTTTGATTTCATCCTCTCCTTTTTTGCCTCCAATCTGATGATTTTAATCAGCCTGGTCCTGCTCGTGGGGTTTATTTACCGCATGTTTGGCGTATACCGGTTGATTTCGCAAAAGCGCCGTCATTCGGATAATTGCCAAGAATAATTTAAAACTATATCTTGAATAGCCCCCTGCCGTCAATGTTCGATAATTTACAATATAAAGCTTAGCGCCGGATAACTCCGGCTTGATAAAAACCGGCGGGTTTGCTAAAAACCGGCTTTTCATGGCATCGTTCAGGAGTTAACAGGTTTTATGCGAAGGTTTTTTAAATGGATCGGCATCCTGCTGATCATCGGGATAATGATGGCTGCGGCCGGAATAGGGGGATTATATGTCTATTTTGCGGCGGATCTGCCCAAAATTGTCAATTTGAATGACTATCAGCCGCCGGTCATCACCACGGTTTATTCCCAAAACAATAAAAAAATCGCTGAATTTTATAATCAGCGCCGCATTGTTATTGCATTGGAAGAGATGCCTGAGGATTTGCTCAATGCGTTTGTCGCAGCTGAGGATGCCAGATTTTACGAACACGAGGGCATTGATCTCCACAGTATCATCCGGGCGTTTTTTAAAAATCTCGAGGCCGGCCGGATTGTTCAGGGCGGCAGCACCATCACCCAGCAGGTCGCCAAATCTTTCTTTTTAACCCCCGAGCGAAGTTATTCGCGAAAAATCAAGGAGGCCATTCTGGCCTACCGCATTGATAAGCGTTTTTCCAAAAAACAGATCCTTTTTTTATACCTCAATCAGATATATCTAGGCCATGGCGCCTATGGCATTGAGGCGGCCGCGCAAAACTATTTCGGCAAATCCGCGGATAATCTATATCTTGCAGAATGCGCCATGCTCGCCGGTCTCCCCCAGGCGCCCAGCCGGTATTCCCCTTACCGGCACCCGGAGCTTGCCAAGCAGCGCCAGATCTATGTGCTAAACCGGATGGTGCAGGAGGGCATGGTATCCCGGACCGCTGCGGATCAGGCCATTGATAGGGAACATGACATCAAGGGCCGGAAAAACTGGTATATGGAGAATGTGCCCTATTATACCGAGCACATCCGCCAGACCCTGGTTGAAAAATACGGCAAGAAAAAAGTCTATACCGATGGGTTGAAAGTCTATACAGCGGTGGATGAGAAAATGCAGGAGATGGCCAGAGATTCGGTACAAAAAGCCTTGTATGCCCTGGACAAGCGCCAGGGGTTTCGCGGGCCGATCAAGGAGTTATCCCCTGAAGCCTTTGAATCCTTTTCCAAAGATCTTCAGGCTGAAATAGCGGAGAATCCCCTGAAACCGGGAGATCGCGTAAAAGGGGTGGTTATCGAGGTCGACGATGCGGCAGACACCGTAACCGTGCGCATGGGTAATGAACGGGGGGTTATCGCCCTGGCGGATATGCGATGGGCCAGACCGCCGGATACGGACACATTATATACCCAGGACCGGGTTAAAAATCCGGGCAGTGTATTATCGGTGGGTGATGTGATCCAGGTGCGGATTAAAGAGAAACCATCGGAAAACGGGCTTTGGCAGCTTGCCCTGTCCCAGACGCCCAAGGTTCAGGCGGCCCTTATGTGTATTGAAACTGGGACTGGTCATGTCAAAACCATGATCGGCGGCCGGGATTTTTCAGACAGCCAGTTTAACCGGGCGATTCAATCCCGCCGGCAGCCCGGCTCCGCATTTAAGCCGATTATCTATGCCGCCGCCCTTGATAAGGGGTATACCCCGGCCACGGTTATTTTTGACTCGCCCATCGTATTCAAGGATACCCGGCATGATTTTACCTGGAAGCCGAAAAATTATGACCAGACCTTTCACGGCCGCACCCTTTTCCGCACCGGCTTGATCAAATCCCGGAACATCATTACAGTTAAGATTTTACGGGATATCGGAATCGACTATACCATCGAGTACGCCCGGAAACTGGGGATAAAGAGTCATCTCAGCCGGGATCTGTCCCTGGCGCTGGGCTCATCCGGCATCTCCCTGCTGGAGATAGGGCGGGCCTATTCCGTGTTTGCCAACCAGGGGTCGATGATTGAACCGCAATTTATCACCCGTATCGAGGACCGCCAGGGCAATGTGATTTATGAACCGGATCAAGCGCCCGAACAGGTCATCGAAAAAAGCACCGCCTACATTATTACGCATTTGTTGAAGGAGGTCGTCGAACACGGGACGGGTTGGCGGGTCAGGGCGCTGGAGCGGCCGGTGGCCGGTAAAACCGGCACCACCAATAACCTCTATGATGCCTGGTTTGTGGGGTATACCCCCAGATACGTGACCGCTGTATGGGTGGGGTTTGATGAGGAAGCCCCCCTTGGCAGAAAAGAGACCGGCTCCCGGGCGGCCAGCCCGATATGGCTTGATTTTATGAAACAGGCCCTGGCGGATAAACCGGAGAAGATTTTTCCGGTTCCGGACAGCGTGGTATTTAGCAAGATTGATCTGAAGACCGGGCTTTTGCCCATCCCTGAGTCCAGGCATACCGCCTATGAATGTTTCAAAGAGGGCACGGCGCCCAAACAGAAGACCCAGGCCCCGGATGCCGTTGATTCGGAGGAATTTTATAAAAAAGGCCTGAACTAAAAGGGGGACAAAGCAAATCTGGGGGTATTTTTAATTAACTTCAGGAAGTTTAGGGTTAAGGAATTTAAATATGGATGCAACGAATAAAGATACACAGCCGGTCCAGTCGGAGCGCCGCACGGTCCTGTCCGAATACGATGCCAAGGCGTTTCTTGCCGGCTACGGGGTGCCGGTGGTTTCGGAGAAAAAAGCCGCAGATATTCCGGAAGCGGTGGCCGCCGCCAGAGAAATCGGTTTTCCGGTGGTGCTTAAGGGGCTCGGCCCAGAACTGCTGCATAAAACAGAAAATCAACTGGTCCACTTGAATCTGGAAAGCGAGGCGTCCGTAGAAGCCGCGGCCAAAGCGGTTTATAAATCTGCGGGCGACCGCCTGGCGGCCTACCTCATTCAGCCCCAAATCTCAGGCAAACGGGAATTTGTGGCCGGGCTCTTTAATGACGCCCAATACGGTCCGGTGGTGATGTTCGGTTTAGGGGGGATTTTTACCGAAGTGCTCTCTGATGTGACCTTTCGGCTGGCGCCCATATCCCAGGCGGATGCGGCTGAAATGATCACCGAACTGCGCGCCTCGTCTATGCTGGGCGCGGTCCGGGGGGAAGCGCCGGTCAACCGGGACCGGTTGATTCAAACCCTGACGGGATTGTCCCGGCTTGCCGAAGAAAATCCCGATATCCGGGAAGTTGATATAAACCCGCTGCTGATTGACCCGGACGGAAGTCCAGTGGCCGTGGATGCCCTGGTGATTAAGGGCGGCGGGCAAAGCGCAAAACAATTTCCGCCGCCGGTCGATCCCCGACACGTGGGCGGATTGTTTTATCCCCGGTCCGTGGCCTTTGTGGGGGCTTCAAGCCAGATCGGCAAGTGGGGATACAACCTTTTAACCAACACCATCAGCGGCGGATTCGAAGGCGATATTTATCTGGTCAACCCCAAGGGCGGCACCATCGCCGGCCGGCCGGTTTACCCGTCCATCGAAGATATCCCCGGCCCGGTGGATGTGGGAGTGGTGACCATTCCCGCGGCCAAGGTTAAGGGTTTGATTCCGCAGTTTAAGGAAAAGGGAATCCGCAATATGCTTCTTATTGCCTCGGGCTTTTCTGAAACCGGTGCGGAGGGGGCGCAACAGGAGCAGGAACTGGTGGATGCGGCCCGGGCCGCCGGAATTCATATTATCGGGCCAAATACCATGGGCATATCCAATCCGCATATCAATTTTTATTGCACCGGCAGCCATGTGCGGCCCAAACCCGGGGCGACCAGTGTTGTGGCCCAGTCCGGCAACATGGGCCAGCAGCTCTTAGCCTTTGCCGAACTCCAGGGAATCGGCATCCGTGGTTTTTGCGGTTCCGGCAACGAGGCCATGATCACCATAGAGGATTATCTTGACGCATTTGAGGTGGATGAACTGACTGAAACCGTGATGCTCTATATCGAAAGCGTGAAAAACGGCCGCCGGTTTTTTGAAAGCGCCCGCCGGGTGGGCCGGAAAAAACCCATCGTGCTGCTCAAGGGCGGCCAGACAAAGGCCGGGATCAAGGCAGCCGCCAGCCATACCGGCGCGCTGGCCTCAAACAACCGGGTGTTTAATGCGGTCTGCCGGCAGGCCGGGATCGTGAAGGTGGAAAAACCCATGGATCTTTTGGATTTGTCAGCCGCGTTCTCATCCCTGCCCCTGCCCGCCGGCAGCCGGGTGGCGATTATGACCCTGGGCGGCGGCTGGGGTGTGGTGGCCGCAGACCTGTGCGAGGCCTACGGCCTGACGGTACCGGAGCTCGATCCGAATATTATCGAGGCCGTCAATCAGATCCTGCCCCCGTACTGGAGCCGGTCAAACCCCATTGATCTGGTGGGGGAGAATGATCCAAGTATTCCGATAACTGTTCTTGAGGCATTAATGAAATGGGACGGCTGTGATGCGGTGATCAACTTAGGCATCATGGGCAGACGGCATATGGTCTCCCGGCTGGCCGATTCGGTGCGCCAGGCCGATCCCGCATGCCCGGCGGATTTTCTTGAAAAAATCAATCGGTCCCATGCTGAATTTGAGGATCAATACATTGCGCACATCGTGTCCTTAATGGAGCAGCATCCGAAACCGGTGCTCGGGGTGAGCATGGTAAAGGATGAAACCGACCGGACGGTCTATACCCTTGAAGACCGCAAATACAAAGGGCTTTTCTTTCCCGCGCCGGAGCAGGCGGTGAAATCCCTGGCCAAAATGTACGAATACCAGCGGTTTTGTCAGCGCGAGGACCGCCGGTGCCAATAAGGTGTTGCTTATTCAGCAATTACGGATAGTTCCGGCATTTCCGGATCAGGCAGCAGGCAGATGCGGGTGAGATCAAAGGCGTCTTTTAAAACCGTGAGGTTTTGCTTGTTTAAACCCTGCATCCGGGAGATGCTTTTCGGGTGGATCCGGAGGTTTATGTGGTGCCGGGGCAGGGAAATATGCTGCAGCTGGTGCGTGGCCTGATCCAGCATGATCGTTGAGAGCACCATATGGCCCAGGGCCGGGTGATAGGGACCGGCAATCACGTTGTCTGCAGACAGCCCTTCTGTTGCCTGAAGTCCCATCCGGATCACCTTGATCTGATTTTTTGTAAACAGATGATATAACTGTTTAAGGCGGGCGACACAGGCGGCAAGGGATAGCGGTGTATAGCGCTTTTCCCGGTACCAGCGGGCAAGGGGACTGCCTTTAATCACCAGGGTGGGATAGATCCGGACAAAATCCGGCGCCATTTCCACAATTTCCCGGGCGGTTAAGGCGGCGGCCACGGCATTATCACCGGGAAGGCCGATCATCACTTGAATGCCGGTTTGGTAGCCCGCTTGCTTTAACAAGGCCATGGCCTGCCGAACGGCCGCTGCGTCATGGCCCCGCCGTGAAAGCGCGAGCACATTTTCGGCCATGGACTGGACCCCGATTTCGATCGTTCTGACCGGGAAAGGCGCAATCTGTTTGAGCGTCTCCGGGGTGATCGTATCCGGCCGGGTGGAGCAGCGGATGCTGTCGATCATCTGCGAGTCTGCATATGCTGCCGCAACATCCAGACACATCCGGATTTTTTCCGGCGGCAGGCCCAGAAAATTTCCCCCGAAAAAGGAGATTTCGGTTTTTCCCCGGTTTTTGCCTTTATACGGCATCAGCCGGTCGATCTCACCACGCAGCCCCTCGGCCGAGGGAAAGGGCTCGTTATTTCCGGTGATGGCGGTTTGATTGCAGAATACGCATCTGTGGGGGCAGCCCGCGTGAGGGAGAAAAATCGGGATGATAAAGGGTTTGCTCATTCTTTGGCTTCAAGCCGGTCCAGCGCCTTTCGGGCGGCGGCCTGCTCAGCGCTTTTTTTGCTTTTGCCCGTGCCCTGGGTTCGCGTCGCCCCGATGGAGAGCTCCACCTTGAAGGTCTTGTCATGATCCGGCCCGGATTCTTCGATAACAAAATAGACCGGGGTTTCTTTGAGTTTGGTCTGGACCATCTCCTGGAGGCGGCTTTTAAAATCCCGGAACTGCTCAGGCATCTCAATCTGATCCAGAAGCGGGTCAAACAGGTTGGCAATCATCTGAAACGTCCGGTCAAATCCACTATCCAGGTAGACCGCCGCAGTCAGTGCCTCAAATGCATCCGCCAGGATGGATCTTTTTTTCTGTCCCTTGGTCTGGATTTCGCCCTTGCCCAGTTCGATTTCTCCGCCCAAATCAATTTTTTTTGCAATTTCAGAAAGTTGAATTTCGTTCACCAGGTAGGAACGGGTCCGGGACAGATCACCTTCAGACAAGCGGGGGTAGCGTTCCATGAGCAGGTGGCTGATGATCATGTTCAAAACCGCATCGCCCAGAAATTCATAGCGTTCATTATCCGCCAGCCCGGCTTCCGGGTGCTCATTGACAAAGGAGCTATGCCGCAGGGCGGTTTGCAGGTGCGCTTTATCGGAAAAGGTATACCCCAGGCGGGCTTCCAAATCTTTGAGTCTGTCATTTTCCATAGGCGATTGAGTTAGATCGGTTTTTCTTTAAGACGGTCATGATGGATTCATAGATGGTGTAG
The DNA here is from genome assembly GCA_034520365.1 of Desulfobacterales bacterium. Taxonomy (NCBI): domain Bacteria; kingdom Pseudomonadati; phylum Thermodesulfobacteriota; class Desulfobacteria; order Desulfobacterales; species Desulfobacterales bacterium. The sequence continues at coordinate 497,381 of JAXHNP010000007.1, read as the reverse complement.
GGGATATAGAGATCTCCCCGGCCGATACCCAGCCGGATTTCCGGATTGATGTCCCCGTGAAAATCCGTGCCCCCGGTGATAAGAAGGGCCAGTTTTGCAGCCAGATCCGTAAAAAAGGACTGCTGGCCGGCTGAATGCCCCGGGTAATAAACCTCGATGCCCTGAAGGCCCATGGCCATGAGCTCAAGCAGAAGCCGTTCATAGGTTTCTGCATCCCCCAGATCAAGTAGACCGGGATGGGCCAGCACGGCCAGGCCGCCGGCTTTTAGGATTTGCTGAATCGCCTCATCCGCTGGAATCCGAAATTTTTCAACATACCCCGGCCGCCCTTTGCCGAGATAGCTGTCAAAGGCCTCATCAACGGAGGCTGCCAAGCCTTTTTTCACCAGCCATTGGGCGATATGGGGGCGCCCGACCTGTGGACTTCCGGTTTCCGCCCGGATATCCGCAAGCGCTACCCTGATGCCGAAATGGTTCAGGCGCTCGATAATCTGTGGTGTCCGGTTTATGCGGGCCTGCTGCTGCTTGTTCAGAATTTCATTGAACCCCGAATGGTATACATCCATCCCGTATCCCAGGAGGTGTATACTGCCGTGAAGGCGGAAAGCGGGCGGCGGGGCGGCGCTGATTTCCACCCCTGTGAGGAGGTCTAATTGAGTGGGAGGTTGCGCATTTAAAAGTGTTTTCACCCCTTCGACGGAATCATGATCGGTGAGCGCAATGGCGCATAAATCCTGCTCGGCTGCCAGGGCCAGGATGGCGTCCGGGGAGAGTGATCCGTCCGATGCGGTGGAATGGATATGTAAATCAATTTTTCCAGATTTATAATCCAAGGGCTTTCTCTAAAGCCTCTTCCTTTGTCTTGCACTCAATGCATTGGGTGGTCACCGGCCGGGCTTTCAGGCGCTCAATGGCTATATCATCCCCGCATTTTTCGCATATGCCGAACGTGCCGTTTTCAATGCGATCCATCGCTTTTTTGACCTTTTTGATCAGTTTGTGTTCCCGATCCCGGATTCTAAGCTCAAAATTCCGGTCCGCTTCATAGGCGGCCCGGTCGGTGGGATCCGGAAAATTGTCCTTCGGATCATTCATGTCCGAAACCGTATCATCGGCCTGACTGAGCAGTTCATCCAGTCGTTGGGTGAGAAGGTCTTTAAAATAATCGAGATCTTCTTGTTTCATAATCAAACGTCCCCTTTCCCTCTCCATGGTTTTCCAGCGGGTTGAGGCATTGATGCGAATTGTCCGCAACCCATGTACAAATTATCGGAGGCTTTTCATTATCATGGTCAAAATTAAAAAGTAAAGCAAAAATTAAAACGCGCAACCCTTGGCGGACACGGATTCGGCGTGTGAAAAACCGGGGCAGCCCTTATTCGATGTCATCATCGAGGTTAAACAGTTTGCGGGTCATATCAATGTAAATGGATTTATTCCGGTGGGTGCCGGGGTTTTTGAGAAACAGGGTGGGATCATGAAGCATTTTTTTCACCATGGCATCGGTCATCTTTTTCAGTGCATCTGCGGCCTCAGGCGGTACATCCAGGGTGTGAATGGTCTTATTCAATTCCGCCGTGGCAATCTGCTGCAGCTTATCCCGCAGCGCCACGATCGTTGGCACCACATCCAGGCTGTCATACCATTGGCGGAACCGGACCACCCCCTCATCTACAATGCGCTCGGCCATCATGGATTCCTGATGCCGGATCTGGATGTTTTCATTGATGACGCCCTGCAGATCATCGATATCATACACATACGCGTTGGGAATCCGGTTAATGGCCGGGTCAATGTCTCTGGGCACGGCGATATCAATAAAAAACAGCGGCCGGTTTTTCCGCCGGCGCATGATCGGCTTCACATGATCGCGGGCGATAACAAAATCCGGGGAGCCGGTGGAGCTGACGATAATATCCACGGATTTCAGGGTCTCCGGGATCTCTTCGATCCGGATCGGGGTGCCGTTAAACCGGCCGGCCAGCTCTACCCCCACGGAAAAGGTCCGGTTGGCAACGAAAATGCGGCCGGAGTGACGGCTTCGCAGCAAATGGGCGACCGCCAGCTCCGCCATTTCGCCGGCGCCCACCATGAGGATGGATTTGTCCGCCAGGGAGTCGAATATTTTTTTGGCCAGCTCAATGGCCGCATAGCTGATGGACACCGCATGGCCGCCGATGCCGGTCTCGCTTCTGACCCGCTTGGCTATGGAGAAGGCCTTGTGCATGAGCCGGTTCAAAATCACCCCGGTGGTTTTGGTGTCCACCGCGTGCTTGTAGGCCGCCTTTACCTGGCCCAGGATCTGGGGCTCGCCCAGCATCATGGAATCGAGACTGGCGGAAACCCGGAAGAGATGGCGGACCGCCTGGTCGCCGGCATAAACATAGACCGCCGGCACAAACCGGGCAAGCGGCATGGATTTCCACTCGGCGATGTGGGCCGGGATCATCTCCCTGGCGGTTTCCGGCTGATCCGTGGTGACCAGTACTTCCACCCGGTTGCAGGTGGAAATCAAAAGCGCCTCCCGGACAAAGGGAAGTTTTCTTAAGGTAATCAGGGCGGATTCGGTTTCTTCAGCGGAAAAGCCTAATTTTTCGCGGAGCTCCACGGGCGCGGTCCGGTGGTTTACCCCGATTAAAACGATTTTGAGCGCTTCCGGGGAGACCGTCTGGGGGGCAGCGGCGGATTTTCGGCTACCATCGGGTAAATTCATTGTGGTGCCCCTCCAGAAAAAAATTGACGCCGATAAAGGTAAATATCAGCGCCCCGAATCCGATAATCGCCAGAATCGCCGCCCGCCGCCCGCGCCATCCGGCTACCAGCCGTTCGTGGAGCAGCGCCGCATAGATGAGCCAGGTAATCACCGACCAGATTTCTTTGGGGTCCCAGCTCCACAACGTGCCCCACACCTTTTCTGCATAGATAAACCCGGTGATCAGTCCGATGGTGAGCAGGGTAAAGCCGGTAATGACAAATGCATAGCCCGTGCTGTCCAAAACCGCCAGGGAAGGCAGCCGCTTGAAAAAGAAGCGGGGGTTTTTGGTTTTAATGGCCCGCTCCTGGATCAGATAAAGAACCCCGGTCCCGCCGGCCAGGGCCAGAGACGCCTCGCCGATAAAAATAATAATAATGTGGCTGACCAGCCAGAGGCTGTTAAACAGGGTGTTGGGCTCTGCCGGGGCGTGCTGCGGAAGACAGAAGGCCACGACCATGATCAGCGTGGCCAGGGGCGCGGTGTAGGCGCCCAGAATTTTAATGCGGAATCGATACTTAAGCAGCAGGTAGACCCCGGCAAGCGCCCAGGCGGCAAATGAAAGGGTCTGATGCAGATTCTGGACCGGAATCTGGCCCCAATGGACGTATTGGTAGCCGATCAGCCCGGTATGCAGAATAAATCCGGCCATCAGCACCCCATAGGCGATCCGGTGGAAAACATTCCGCTGGACGCTGAAATATCCAATATATGAAGCGGAACTCAACATATAAAGGAGAATAATAAAGCCGAACACCGCTGTCATGAACCGGCCCCCTCCGAGACTTCTATTTCCTGCATCAATTCGATGTAGTCAAAGCCCTCGCCCAGGACCTCAAAAAGAATCCGGTTGATGGCGGCGGTATCGTTTTGCCGGATAAGATCCAAAAGGTTTTTTTCAATCAATCGGTTAAACAAATGTTTATGGGCTTCCGGGGCATGGGCTTCGGCCAGCAGGCGCTTTCGGACGGCGCCCATTAGCTTGAGAAACCGGTCGTATTCCGGGCCGTAGGCATCCTGCAGCTGGCGGCGCAGGTGCCTGGCAAACGCCGGGCTTTTGCCGGATGTGGAAATGGTGAGTATGAAATCCCCCTGCCGGATCACGGAGGGCAGAATAAAGTTGCAGACCTCGGGCACATCCGCAATATTGCAGAGCATCTGCCGGTTTTCGGCATCCGCGTGGATACGGCGGTTTAAGGCCATGTCGTCTGTGGCGCCGATGACAAGGAACATGCCGTTAAGATCACGGGACTCATAGGGGCGCTCTACCAATTGAACCCGGGGATGATCCGCCATGTTTTGGATCGTCTCGGAAAAGGCCGGGCTGACCACAGTGACCGCTGCCCCGCAATCCAGAAGTGATCCGACTTTTCTGGAGGCCACACCCCCGCCGCCCACCACCAGGCATTTGCGGCCGCTGATATTTAGATTTACCGGATAATATTTCATTCGGGTCCTAAAAGGCTGATGCATAAATGATCCCGGGCCAGTTCCAGCGCGCCGGCATAGGTGCTGCGGCACTGGTCTTTAATATCGGCTGTTTCGCATTCCGGATAAAAATGGGTGAGCACCAGTTTTTTAACCCCTGCCCGGGCGGCCATCTGTCCGGCCAGCGACGGGGTAAGGTGGCCGGGCACTTTGCGCCCGTCCGGCAGGGCGGCCTCGCAAATCAATAAATCTGCCCCGGCGGCTAAAGCCACCAGGTTTTCGCTTTCATCCGTGTCGCCGGAGTAGACGATGCTATTATTTTCCGGCCCCTCGATCCGAAAGGCGATGCTTTCCGGCTGATGAGCCACAGGCGCGGTTTGAAGCAAAAAGCCGGGGAAGCTTTTTTCACTTTTTGTGGACTCCCCCATTTCAATGAGATGGAGTTTTCCCGCCCCGTCGATCCACTGGCCGTAAACCCCGCCGAGCTGGTTGAAAAAATTTTTAAACCCGGGCCCGCCGATCAGCGTCAAAGGGGCTTTTCGCCGGCTGCCATCCGGATATTTGTTGGCAAAGAGAAACGGCACCAGTTCGCCGGTATGATCGGGATGGAAATGGCTGATCCCCAAATGGGTCACGTCAAATATCGAAACCCCCGCTTCAAGCAGCCGCCGCATGGTGCCGGGGCCGCTATCGAGCAGAAAAACCGTGTCATCAAAAGTGATCAGCACAGAACAGGCGCTTCTTTCCAGGGAGGGTACACAAGTCCCGGAGCCAAGGATCGTTACCTGTAAAGGCTTCTGGTTTGGCCGCATATCAATCGATTTCGCTGAATTTATCTATTATCCAGCTGTTAATGGCGTCGGGGGCGGATTCCTTGAGTTCGGTTTTCAGGTTCTCAAACGGGATTTCCGCCCGGGCCATGTTTTTATGCCCCCCGGCCGGGCCAAACCGCCCAAACAGCTGGCTGGACACGCTTCCGGCGTCTTTTCGAAGCCCGTCATTTCTGATGACGATAATCAGCCGGTTTTCAAATACACCGGAGACCAGGCTCCAGGTGACCATATTCACTCGCATGAAAAAATCGGCTATTAAAACACAGACATCCGGGTTTTTCACATCACCCAAATGGGCGAAAATCCGGTTTTGGCTTAATACATAGCTGTTCAGGGCTTTTTTGAAATACTCCAGAAATTCGATCCGCAGATCCACCTGCTCCATACGCCGGGCCAGATGGATATTGGCATGGGTAAACAGATACTGAAAGGCACGGATATCCGCGTTTGTGGCGTTTCGCTCGAAATTGCCGGTATCGGTTTTGATGGCATGGAAAAGGCCGGTGGCCAGCAGCCTGGAGGGCTTGATCTTTGCCGCCCGCAGGTATTCGGTCATAATCGTGGCCGTAGCCCCGTAATCCGGCCGGATATCCTTGAACGGCAGCTGGCAGCCGGAATCCTCATGATGATCAATCACCGCTGTAAAGGCAATATCGGCAAAGCTCTCGTTATGCACCGGCTGAGAATCCACGATGACGAATTTGTTATAAAAATGGAAATCAATTTTGGACAGGTGGATCAGGGTCACATCCAGCAGGCGGATCATGGCCATGTTATCCGGCCGCGTGATGGTGTTGATGTTGGATATGGTCACGTTGGTCACCCGCCGCCACAGCAGCCGGTTGATAGCCATGGCACTGGCAATGGCATCCGGATCGGCATTGATCACGATCAGGACGTGATCAGCCCCCGTGAACTGGTCATAAAATTGATTGAGTTTATCAAGGTTTGTCTCGACCAAACCCGCACCACTCCTTATTGGTAACAGAGAATTTCTTACGCCCTGTTTTTATTCTTATCGTTTAATAAAAAACCGGCTGAATAAACATATAAGTAAAATTTAAGCGATAAGCCCGTATCCGGTTTAATGTCAATGAAAAAACCAATGGTCTGTCGCCGAAATTTTTAGAATATTATCATTTATCGGCGATTGTCGAGGGGGGTAAACGGCATGTATACGTTTCGCCTTTAGATGGGGGCACGTCAGCCCTTTTGCAGAAGGCGGCTTCTTGAACCGGCCGGCCGGATGGCTATGGCGTTTTTACCACGAAGCCGCCTTTTGCCAAACCGCTGGATTTGATCTGCTCCAGGGTTTCTTGGGCCTTTTCCGCGTTTGCGTAAGGCCCCAAGCGGACCCGGTACCAGGTCTCCCCGTCCACTTCGGCTTTTTGCCGGTAGACCGGATAGCCTTTGGCGGTAAACTTTTCTTTAACGAAATCCGCATTATCCGGTTGCTTCAGGGCTGCAACCTGTACCCCGTATCGGGCCGGACTTTGATCCGGTTGGGGGGCTTGGGCTCGGGGTTCTGTTTGGGTTTTTTGGGTGATCCGCAGCTCAGCGCGCCGGTTAAAGCCTCTGCCCCGGCTCGAATCGTTGGGCGCAATCGGATCTGTTTCGCCGGCATCGATTCTCTCCGGTGAATCCAGTATCCCGGCAATAGATTCCGCTCGTTTTGAATCCGGGGGCATTGGCTGCGGGTGATATAATTCCGAATTCAACGCGGCTTCCCGTGCCAGGGCCAGAATGTTTTTCGCTTCCTGGTCATAGCCCTCCCAATACGTAATGGCGGCGGTTTTACCGAGTTCCATCGCTTTATCAATCTGTTTTTCCGCATACAAAGAGTCCCCGTGACGTTTGGCCTTTTCGATAAGTTTTTGGGTTTTGCCAAAATCGCCCGGGGAATGAATGGCCTTGTCTTCAACACCGAAGTAGCCGGTTCGAAATGAATTACAGCCAGCGGCTAAAAAAAGGCATCCGATGGATAAGGTGATGAAAAAGAATTTCATTCATGAATCCTTAAAATTGGGTGTAAAAAGCCATTGCTTTCCTGCAGTCTGTATTGTAATAAGATTAATATGTATTAAAATAAACTGTTAGTCAATGAGTTATGTAATAGGCAGACGCCACCCAGGCTCATCTTGGGTGGCGTTTTTTATTTTTGGGCCGTTTTAAACCAATTCAAACCAAAAGGGCCGTCCAAAGTATGCAAACCCTGCTGGTAATTGACAACTATGACTCCTTTACCCATAACCTGGTCCAGATGTTTATGGGGTATCGGCTTGATATCCGGGTTTTTCGAAATGATGGGATCACCATTGCGCAGGCGCTTGAAATAAATCCGTCGTATCTGTTAATCAGCCCGGGGCCAAAGGATCCTGAAAATGCGGGGATGTCAATGCCATTGATTCGGTGTTTTACCGGAAACACACCGATTTTGGGGGTATGTCTGGGCATGCAGTGTATTAATGAGGTCATGGGCGGTGAGACGGTTCCGGCCCCGGTGCCGGTGCACGGCAAAAAAAGCCGCATTCTGCATAATCGGAGCGGCATTTTCAGGGGGCTGCCATCCCCATTCACCGCCGCCCGGTACCATTCCCTGATGGTAAAACCCCTCGGCGGCGAACTAGAAATCCATGCATGGACATCCGATCATATTATCATGGGCCTTTCGCACCCCCGTTATCCTGTGTTCGGGGTGCAGTTTCATCCGGAAAGTTTTATGACCGAATACGGTCAGGGGCTTGCCCGGAATTTTCTTTCCTATGGGGCAGAAACCCCGGAATATGCTTACAGCGCGGCATAGATGGCACAAACGATCGAAAACTGGTTAAATCATCACATCGGACGGATTACCGGCGTGCATACGAAACAAATTCGCCCGGTGGATGCATTCATGGATTTGGCGGTACAGGCAGCCGATACCTGCGGTACGGTGGCCCTGATGAGCGGCGGGGAATCCGACAGCGCGCGGTTTCATTTGCTGGCCGCCAAGCCCTGGCTTACGGTTAAAGCCCATGGCCGCGAGATTTTTCTGTCTGCCGGAAAGGCCTCTGCGGTTTTTGAGGCAGATCCGTTTGAAGCAATTGAGCGCCTTCTCGACTATTTCGCCATAACCCCGAAAACCCCCCATCTTCCTGTGACATCCGGACTTTTTGGCTATTTCTCCTACGATCTGAAGGATTTTATCGAAAAACTGCCCCGGACCGCGGTAAATGATCTCTCCCTGCCCCACCTGTGTCTGTATGCCCCATCCGTTATCGTCATTTACGACCGTCAGGAAAAGTGCACCTGGCAGTGTATTCCGGAAATAAACGGCCGGCCGGCGGCTTCCGGCCGGGAGCTAAGCAAAGGAGCCGATGCGGGGCGGCGAAAAACAGAACTATCCTTTGCCAGCACCGGCGATTTGCATGCGGGAATGGTCAAGCCGGCATATCTGGCGGCTGTGGCCGCGATCAAGGAATATATTGTCTCCGGCCATATTTATCAGGCCAATCTGGCCCAGCGGTTTGAGACCGATTTTCACGGCAGCCCTTTTGGTTTTTTTAAAACCCTGTTTGAAGCCGCGCCTGCGCCGTTTTATGCCTATATCCATGCGGGGGACCACCATGTCGTCTCCACTTCGCCGGAACGCTTTGTCCGGCAGGCCCGAAAACAGGTTGAAACCCGGCCCATCAAGGGCACCCGGCCCCGCGGCCGGAGCGCCCATGAAGATCAGGCCATGCGTAAGGCCCTGGTTGAAAGCGCCAAGGACGAAGCCGAGCTTTCCATGATCGTTGACCTCCTGCGAAACGATTTCGGGCGGGTCTGCCGGGCCGAGAGCGTCCTAGTGGCCGAACACAAGCGGGTTGAATCCTATGTGAACGTGTTTCACCTGATTTCTATTGTAACCGGGGAACTGCGGGATGACATGAAAACGGTGGATTTGATAAAAGCGGTTTTCCCCGGCGGCTCAATTACCGGATGCCCCCGCATCCGGGCCATGGAAATAATCGATGAGATGGAGCCCTGCCAGCGGCATATCTATACCGGCGCCATCGGCTATATCAGCTTTCATCAAACCATGGACCTCTCCATTGCCATCCGCACCGCCACCATTACCGGGGAAAAGCTGATTTTTTCCGTCGGCGGCGGCATTGTCCATGATTCGGATGCAGAAGATGAATATCAGGAGACCCTGCATAAGGGCCGCTCGCTTATCACCGCCCTGGCCGCTGAGAACCAAAAGCAGCCGGCAAAGATGCACGTTTGGCGAAACGGAAGGCTGGAGCCATTCGATGCGGCCGCCGTACCGATATCCGACCTCGGCCTGCAATACGGGTTTGGTTTTTTTGAGACCATTCGGGTGGCAGAGGGCCGGCCCGAGTTTTTAACGGAACATGTCCGGCGGTTCAACCATGCCTGGAAACACCTGTTTCAAACGCGGGTGCCGGATGTCACCTGGGCTGATATCATTGCCCGGGTAATCCGGAAAAACCGGCTGTCTGAAATCACTGCGGCGGTAAAACTCATGGCGACCCGCGGCACCCGGTCGCATCCGCCGTATGATCATCAACTGGTGGTCACCGCCCGCCCTTACGTCCGGCGGCCAGCCATTTCAGAAAATGGGGGGCTCTCCCTCGCCGCCTATCCATATCCCCGGCAAACGCCCCTGGCGGATTTTAAGACCATGAACTACCTGTATTATTATCTGGCGGGAAAATGGGCGGCGGAAAACGGGGCGGATGAGGCCCTGATCATGAACCCGGACGGCAGCGTCTCGGAGACGAATACGGCCAATATTTTCGTAATTAAGGGAGAGACTGTTTATTGCCCGGTCTCTTCCCATGTGTTAGAAGGCGTGATGCAGAAACAGGTCCGCGACAGCTTTGCGCAAATGGGGTATTTAATAAAAGACCAGCCGGTGTATCCCGCTGATCTCTTATCCGCTGATACCTTAGTCCTTACCAATTCCCTGATCAGGGCGGTGCCGGCCACTTCACTGGACGGCAAACCGCTTGGCTTTAATCCGGAATTGTGCCGGCAAATTTGCCGGCAGATCAGCAGTCAGGATATCCCTGACTGCTGAACATTGAAACCTGAAATCTGAATTTCTGCATAAAACAGGCGATAGCGCGTATTGGCAAAGGTTTATCAGCTCCGCACCGCCTCGCGTATCCGGTTCATGGCCGCTTCGATGTTTTCGTAGCTGTTAAATGCGGACAGCCGGATAAATTTTTCCCCGCAGGTGCCGAAGCCAAGGCCCGGGGTGCAGACGACCCCCGCCTTGTTCAGCAGCATGTCAAAAAAATCCCAGGAATCGGCCCTGGTGTTTATCCAGATGTAGGGCGAATGGGTGCCGCCCACATAGTCATAGCCCAGGGCATCGATTTCCTCCCGGATACGGGCGGCATTATTCATGTAGAAATCAATTGTTTCTCTGACCTGCTGTTTGCCTTCCGGGCTGTAAACCGCTTCCGCGGCCCGCTGGACCGGGTAGGAAACCCCGTTGAATTTGGTGGAGTGGCGGCGGTTCCATAGGGCATGCAAAGAATGCGCGTCACCTTTGGAATCATAGGCCATGCAGTCCTTGGGCACCACTGTAAACGCGCACCGCGTGCCGGTAAATCCGGCGGTTTTGGAAAAGCTTCGGAATTCAACCGCCACTTCCCGGGCGCCTTCGATTTCATAAATGGAGTGCGGCAGGGCATGATCGGTGATAAAGGCCTCATACGCCGCATCGTATAAGATTAACGCCTTGTTTTCCTTGGCAAACTGGACCCACCGGGAAAGCGCTGATTTGGAAATCATGGCGCCCGTGGGGTTATTGGGAAAACACAGGTAGATGAGATCAATGGCCGCCGGCGGCAGGTCCGGGATAAATTCGTTTTCCGGGGTGCATTCCATATAATGGATGTTTTCATACCGGCCGTTTTGCCTCTCCCCGCTTCGGCCGGCCATCACATTGGTGTCCAGGTAGACCGGATAGACCGGATCCGGCAGGGCTACATGGATATCATTGGCCAGAATCTCCTGAAAATTACCGGTATCGCATTTGGCCCCGTCGCTGACAAAGATTTCATCTGCGGAAATATCCGCGCCCCGGGCCTGAAAATCCTCGGCCGCAATTTTTTCCCGCAAAAAAGGGTAGCCCTGTTCCGGCCCATATCCCCGGAATGTGGCGTCTTCAGCCATCTCGTCCACGGCCCGGTGAAAGGCCGCAACACAGGCCGGCGGCAGCGCCCGCGTGGCATCGCCAATGCCCAGTTTGATGATTTCCGTATCCGGGTGGGCCTTTTGGTAGTCATTTATTTTATTGGCGATATTGGAAAACAGATAGGAGGCCTGCAGTTTTAAATAATTCTCATTAATTTGAATCATACCCGATCCTTTTTTTGGTTTCATATCAATGGCAAAGTGGCTTTTGGTTATAATAGAAATGTATTGGCCCTGTCAATTGCAAGCCTTATTCTTCCACGGTGAATTTGTTCTGGCGAGAAACCCCATAACCATGGGGTTTCTCGTATGTGAGGTCGGCACGGTGGCCGACCCTACAAAATGTCGACATTGTCGCGTAGAAGGGCGGGCCACCGTGCCCGCCTGAAAAATAGATAGAACAAATTTACCGTGCTTATTCTTCCTTGACAGGGGAAAGCAGTTTCCCATAAATAGAATTTTTTATTTAAAAACAGAAATTTCCAAAACAGAGGGGATCTGCCATGCTTGAGCCATATATCGAAGACGACATTCAGATTGTTAAGCTAAACAACCCGAAAACCAATCCAATTAACCGGCCGATGCTCGAAGAGCTTAATGAAATTATCCGGACGGTCAATGACAATCCCTCCCCCAAGGGACTGATTCTGACCGGCGAAGGCCGCTTTTTCTCCAGCGGCTTTGATCTGCCGATCTTCATCAATTTCAAGGATCTCGAGGAAGCGGTCGCGTTTTTTGCCTTTGAAGAGGAAGTGCTGCTATCCCTTTTTACCTGCAGCAAACCGGTGGTCTCTGCCATAAACGGCCATGCCGCCGCTGCCGGCCTGATCTATTCCATGGCCGCGGATTACCGGATCGTCAAGGATCACCCCAAAATTAAGATCGGCATGAGCGAGATCAAGATCGGACTTCCCCTGACCATCTGCCAGCACGAGGTGATGCGGTTTGGCTTTGACGGCAGCCTTAAGTTTCGCGATGTCATGTTTAACGGTCAAATGGTGGATGTCCACAAAGCCAAAGAAATGGCCCTGGTCGATGAGGTGGTGGCAGAGGCGGAGCTTCTGGATCGGGCCAAGCAGGTGGTCGCCCAATGGATAGATACCCCCAACCGGCCGTTTATCCGGATGAAGGAGCTTTTGAAAATGGACACCGCCCGCCGTATCCGACAGAAGCTTGAAACGGAAAACTGGCATGCGGGGCTTAATTGTTTCTTCCAGGAGGATGTCCGCCAGACCCTGGAGTTTGTCCAGGCCAGCATGCAGTAGCCGATGGATAACTCTACGATTGATGATATCCGGCCGCTGGTTTCCAAGCCCAGCCGGTATCTCGGCTCTGAAATCAATACGGTGAAAAAACCGCCGGATACGGTAAATCTCCGGATGGCGCTGGCGTTTCCCGATCTCTATGATATCGGGACTTCCCATTTCGGCCTCCAGATTCTATACCAGATTTTAAATAACGAGCCGGATATCTCGGCTGAACGGGTGTTTACCCCGGGACTGGACATGGCCGCCTGCCTCCGCCGGGCGAACCTGCCGCTTTTTTCCCTGGAAACCCAGACCCCGCTGGCTGATTTTGACATTATCGGGTTCTCGCTCCTCTATGAGCTGAATTTCACCAATGTTCTGGCCATGCTGGAGCTGGCCGGCATCCCCTTTCGGCAAAGCCAGCGCAATGCTTCGCATCCCCTGGTTATCGCGGGCGGCCCCTGTACGTGCAACCCGGAGCCCATGGCCGAGTTTTTTGATGCCATGGTGGTGGGCGACGGCGAATCGGTGATTCTTGAGATGGTCCGGGCCTGGCGAGAATGGGCAAAATCCGGTCAGGGCGACAGAGGTACGCTGCTTTATGCCTGGTCCCGGATCGAGGGGGTCTATATCCCCGCTTTTTTCGAGCCGTATTGGGATGAGGATGGATTTCAAAGGCTTACGCCTAAACTTGAGGGCTATACGTCGGTTTCCCGCGCCATTGTGCCGGATTTGGATGGCGTTTCTTTTCCGGATCACCCCATTGTTCCTTTCGGCAAACCGATTCACGACCGGCTGCGGGTCGAGCTGGCCCGGGGCTGTACCCGGGGATGCCGCTTCTGCCAGGCGGGCATGATCTATCGGCCGGTGCGCGAACGCTCGCTTTCAAACCTTCGGGATCTGGCCGAGACGGCCCTTAACCGGACCGGGTATGAGGATATTTCGCTTCTGTCTCTGAGCACCGGGGATTACAGTTGTCTCAGCCCGCTTATGAAGGAACTGATCCTCAGGCATTCTTCGGATCCGGTGGCCATCTCCCTGCCATCCTTCCGGGCCGGGACGCTTGCGCCGGAGATGATGGAACTGGTCAAAAAGGTGCGGAAAACCGGCTTTACCATTGCCCCGGAGGCGGGCAGCGAGCGCCTCCGGCGGGTCATTAATAAAAATATCTCCGAGGCCGAAATCCTGGAAACCGTCACCCAGGCGTTTTCCCTGGGCTGGCGGACGATTAAGCTCTATTTTATGATCGGGCTGCCCTCAGAAACCGAGGCCGATATTGACGCCATCGTGGATCTGGTCCATAAGATCCGCCGGAAAAAAGGGATTGCCGGCCGCAAGGCAACGATTAACGTCAGTGTGGCAACCTTTATCCCCAAGCCGCACACCCCCTTTCAATGGCAGGCACAGCTCCCGGTTGAGAGGGCAAAAAAGATTATAGGGGCCCTGCACCATCGCTTAAATCTCCCGGGCGTTCATTTTAAATGGCAGAACCCGGAGGTCAGCCGATTGGAGGGCCTGTGGGCCCGGGGGGACCGACGGCTGGCCGATTTGCTGGAAGCGGCTTACCAGAAGGGATGTCAGTTTGACGGCTGGTCGGATACATTTGATTATGACGCGTGGCTTGCCGCCTGCCGGGATACCGGCGTTGACATCGATTTTTTTATCAGCCGCACCAGAGCCTTTGATGAGCCGCTGCCCTGGGATGGGATTGACTGCCGTATCGATAAGGCCTTTTTGCGGGAAGAAAACGAAAAGGCAATTGGCGAGGCCGCTACCGGGGATTGCCGGCTGGATGCATGCAGCGGCTGTGGGGCGTGCGACTTTGAAACCGTCCGCCCGCGCCTGGCGGTGAATAAAACCGATTTTGGCGAAATTTTGCCGGCAGAATCAGAGGCCGGTAACGAATCAAGCGTTGAAAATCGTTTGCGAATGCGGTATGCAAAGCTTGAATCAGCCAAGTATTTCGGTCATTTGGAGTTGATCCACATTTTTCAGCGCGCCCTGCGGCGGGCGGGCATCGGCATGAAATACACCCAGGGGTTTCATCCAAAGCCCAAATGCTCTTTCCATGAGGCCATCCCGGTGGGCGTGGAAAGCCGATGCGAGACGTTTTATTTGACCGTGGCCGGGGAAATTGACTGTGACCAGGCTGTCCGGGCCGTAAATCGAGAGCTGCCGCCGGGGTTGACGCTGATTGACTGCCGGAAAGTGCCGCCAAAATCCGGCCCCGAGCCCGAGGCGATCCGGGTGTATGAGATTTATCAAAAAGACGGGGCATTTGATGCGGCCGCGCTTGATCGGTTTAAGGCGGCCGATACCTTCCGGATAAAACGGCGGACCCAAAAGGGGCGCACCCTGGATATCGATCTGGCAAAGGTGGTACGGGATATCCGCCTTGAAAACGGGGCGCAGCTGTTGCTAAGCCTCAACCACCTGCCGGGCCAGACCGTCAGGCCGGGGGAGGCGCTTCAGGTCGTATTCGGCCTGTCCACGGAATCCGTCTTGCGGCTGAAGGTGATAAAACTGCCGGCAGAAAAGGAATCATCCCCAATCTAGTCAGGAGGAGCAGATTGTCTGATATGGAAAAAGAGATCGTCATAAACTCGGTCGGGCCGGAGGTTCGGGTTGCCTTGCTGGAAGATGGGGTGATTGTGGAGCTTTTCGTGGAGCGAAGCGATGGACATAATATCGCCGGAAATGTCTACAAAGGCCGCATTCAGCGCGTTCTTCCGGGCATGCAGGCGGCATTCGTGGATATCGGCCTCCAGCAGGCGGCGTTTATCTATGTGGATGATATCATTAGCGGTCGTCGCGCCGAGAATGACGATTTTAACGATTTGGTGGATCTGGCCGCAGACGAGGAGAAAGGCGATGACGCGGGTGAAGAACGGCCTGAAAAAGCGCTGCCGCCCGCCAGGCCGCCCATCGAAGAGCTGATTTCAGAAGGTGAAGAAATTCTGGTTCAGGTCGCCCGCTCGCCGATCGGGAGCAAGGGGGCCCGGCTTACCACATTTATTTCCCTGCCCGGCCGTTTTCTGGTGTTCATGCCCACGGTGGATCATGTCGGCATATCCCGGCGGATCAACGAGGAGGCCGAGCGCTTGCGGTTAAAGGCTTTGGCCGAATCCTTGCGGATCGGCAGCTTCGGCTATATCGTGAGAACGGCCGGAGAAGGCATTTCTGAGGAAAAAATGGCCCAGGAAATGGAGTTTCTGGTCAATCTCTGGGCCGATATCCAGCAGAAGTACCGGACCATGGGCGCGCCCGCCCTGTTACATGAAGAGCTGACCGTCACCCTGCGAAGCGTACGGGATCTCCTGACCCATGATGCGGACCGGGTGACCATTGATTCGCCGAATGTGTATACTTCCGTGCTGTCGTTTATTGAAAAATTCATGCCCCGGTTAAAAGGTGCGGTGGCCCTGTATACCGGCACGGAACCCATATTCGACGCCTACAATCTGGAAGGCGATATTGTCCGGGCATTGAAGAAAAAGGTTTGGCTCAAGTGCGGTGGTTATATCGTGATTGAGATGACCGAAGCGCTGGTGGCCATTGATGTCAATACCGGCCGGTACGTGGGCAAGCATAATTTTGAGGAAACGGTTTTAAAGACCAACCTTGAGGCGGTCAAGGAGATCGCCTATCAGATCCGCCTGCGGAATCTCGGGGGGATTATCATCATCGATTTTATCGATATGGAGCGCAAATCCAACCAGGAAAAGGTCTTTAATGCCTTGAAGGAATCCCTTAGAAAGGACAAGGCCAAAACCCATGTCCTGCCCATGTCGGACATGGGCTTAATCCAGATGACCCGCAAGCGGATCGTCCAGTCCCTAAACCGGATGCTTTGCGAACCCTGTTTTTACTGTGACGGCGAGGGCGCGCTCCTGTCCCGGCAGACCATATGCAACAATATTTACCGGGAGGTGATCCGGCTCTCCCAGGACGTTGCGGGGGACCGCATCAGTCTGCGGGTGCACCCGGAAATTGCGGACCTGCTGCTGGGTGAAGCCAGCAACATCATCAATATGCTTGAAAAGAAATTGGAGCGGCAGGTGATCATCTACCCCATGGAGGGCTATCACCTGGAAGAGTATAACATCATTGAGGTTTATAAAGGGGCGGGCTGATTTTGACGACATGAATTAATGCTTGACAAAATTAAGCAAAATATGCTCTTTTTACAAATTTATATCAAAAAAGAGTATGTGGCAAAATATATCATAAAGGAAATGTAAAGGCATGAAACGGACATATCAACCCAGCCGACTAAGACGGGCACGAAGACACGGATTTTTAAAACGGATGTCCACCAAACAGGGCCGACGGGTGCTGAATCGCCGGCGGGCCAAAGGAAGGAAACGGCTCATCGCTTAGATGGGGGCTAAACGGATATAACGCTTTAAGCGATCCAACGGGTGTTGTCGGATTCTATGTTGAGCTTTTCTCAAAACCAGGGGCAATCGGATAGGACCGAGGGGTTTCAACCATCGGATCGGCTGTTAAGACGGGCCGAATTTTTATCTGTATCGAAATCGGGCAAAAAGCTACAAGACCCCTATTTTATCATTATTTATCAGAGGGGCCGGACAGATCGCCCCCGCTTGGGCGTTACGGTATCCAAACGCGTGGGAAAAGCGGTCACCCGAAATCGGCTGAAGCGAATGATCCGTGAATTTTTTCGGAAAAATCGATTTGCGCTTGAAACCAACTGGGACATTAATATTATTGCCAAGCCGGCAGCCGCCAGTTTAACCGCGCGCGGAGTGCAAGACGCTCTGGCCGGGCTTTTTTCCAGAATAAGGCGGGTTCACAATTAAGTTTTTTGTATTATTCATAATAAGGCTATATCAGGTGACGTTGTCGCCTGTGTTGGGAGGGGCTTGCCGCTTTTATCCCTCCTGCTCCCAGTACGCCTGTGAAGCGGTTATCCGCCACGGCGCCATTAAGGGTTCAATTCTGGCCGTCAAGCGGATTCTTAAGTGCCATCCGTTTCACCCCGGCGGGGTGGATCCTGTCCCATGATCCGATCTGCGCAGTGTTTTCCGACTTCCCCCAGCAAGCTGTAAATGGCGAAACCGGTGATGGTTTTTTCAAAAGATGTGGCTGACGATTGGCCGGGGCCGGCTGTATCCTGCCGGTTTACAGGAAAAAACCCGTTTTGCGGAAAGCCGATTCCGGCAGCCGGGTGTGTAACCGCCCTGCTATTGGCCGGCGTTAAACCCATTGGCTTTTGCGGGAGCGATCATATTCGCAGCCTTCATCGATCGTGTGTGTTTTCCTTTGTCCAAACTTGATGGCCTCGTAAAAAGTCGATTCTGGGACGGCAAAGAAAAAAGTTCAAGATCGCGCCGCGCGAATCCCGAGGAATGCAGGGTACTTAATCGTACGTGAAATTCCGAGGGATGCAGCGCAACAAAGATATTGGACTTTTTGCGAAGCCGTCAAACTTGGCATTTTTCGATCTGAACACATTTGATCGCGTTATATAAGGCGGGATCAGGACAGCAGGCAAATGATATTCGGGCAGGAGTAATTTATGGAACAATGGCGTTTATTTTTGGCAATTGTGCTATCAATTTTTGTTTTTTTTCTGTGGGAGGTCTTTTTTGCAAGCCATCCGCCGCCCCCCCCGCAGGCGCCTGATAAACCGGCCGAGACGCAGAAAAGGCCTGATGAGCCGGCCTCCGCGGCAAAGCCCGGGACTTCCGGCGCCGAACTCACTCAGGCGGATCAAAAGATTCCGGAAAAGGCGTTTAAATCCGTCACCGTTCGCTCTTCGCTCTATACAGCGGAAATCTCTGAAAGGGGGGCGGCTTTAACCAGTTTTGTGCTTCAAAATTATCGAAAGGATGCGGCGCTAAATGCGCCCCTGAAGCAGTTGATCCCCGGGGAAAATCATGCCGGCACCGCATTGGTTCATTTGGCCGGCCATGATCGGAAAAGCTGGGCGAATGCCCGGTTTACTACGAATTACAGCGGAGATAGGCTGGAGATTGGCAATTCC
Organism: Desulfobacterales bacterium; assembly: GCA_034520365.1. Taxonomy (NCBI): domain Bacteria; kingdom Pseudomonadati; phylum Thermodesulfobacteriota; class Desulfobacteria; order Desulfobacterales; species Desulfobacterales bacterium. Next base: position 478,919 of record JAXHNP010000007.1, on the reverse strand, counting down.
CGGGAGTCTCTTTCGTTTTTCTGGGAGTCCCCGGAGGGCATTGTAGTTGAAAAGCAATATACCTTTTTTCCAGAAAGTTACCGGGTTTCCTTGAAAGTCCTGATTAGAAACCTGTCGGATCAGCCGATTACCGGGGATTTGATCCTGACGCTGCAAAACCCGATGGACCCGGATCGCTCCCGCTTTGCTTTTGAGGGTCCGTTTGCCTATATCAACCAGGAATTGGAAGAAATCGATGTCAGCGACATCGAAGACAAGGATACGTATACCGGCCGCATTGGATGGGCGGGCATGTGCGATCGCTACTTCATGACCGTGGCTGTGCCCGCATATGATGGCGAATCCCGGTTCACGCTGGCGCATGAACCGGAAACAGATATGGTCAGTGTCAACTATATCCAGCCGATTGAAAAAATTTTGGCCAATACCCAGGATGCAGCCGATTTTTCGCTTTATTTCGGCCCCAAGCGGATGTCCACCCTGCGCGAATATGACGATAACCTGCAGGCGGCCCTGAATTTTGGATTTTTCGATATTATTGCCAAACCCTGCCTGTGGCTGATGAATTTTATCCATGACCATCTGTTTGCCAACTATGGCGTGGCGATTATTCTGCTGACCATCCTGTTTAAGATCATCTTCTGGCCCTTGGGGTCCAAAAGCTATAGATCCATGGCCGAAATGAAGAAGCTGCAGCCGTTAATGGCTGATATCCGCAAGAAGTACAAGGATGACAAAAAGCGGATGAACGAAGAGGTCATGCGGCTTTATAAGACCTATAAGGTTAACCCGATGAGCGGGTGTCTGCCGATGGTGGTCCAAATTCCGGTGTTTATTGCTTTCTACCGGATGCTCTATGAGGCCATTGAACTGCGTCATGCCCCGTTTATGCTGTGGATCAACGATCTGTCTGCGCCGGATCGCCTGTTTCACTTTGATATCAATATACCGCTGATGCTGCCGCCTTACGGGATACCGGTGCTGACCATTATCATGGGCGCGACCATGTTTCTTCAGCAGAAACTTTCCCCGCCGCCCGGGGATCCGGCGCAGGCCAAATTCATGATGATGATGCCCCTGGTATTAACCGTTATTTTTGTCAATTTCCCGGCCGGGTTGGTTCTGTATTGGCTGGTCAACAATGTTATTTCCATCGCCCAACAATACTATATCACGAAAAAGCATGTGTAGATGGAGGCGTTTTCATGAGTGATTTTTTGGATTTTGAGGGCAAAAGTGTCGAGCAAGCGGTTGAAAAAGCATGCCAGGAATTAAAGGTTTCCAAGGACAACTTGATTTACGACATTATCTCTTACGGCTCAACCGGCATTTTCGGGCTGGTTCGCACCAAAAAAGCCTTGATACGGGTGACACCGCCGAAAACAACGCCCGCAGAACCAACGGATGGCGTTTATGAAGGCGCCTCATCCCAGACAGCGGCCGAGGAAAAAGAAAGCCGGTCGGCCATCAATGCATTGATCAATGAGGCCTTTGGCGAGGCGCCCGATACCGTTGAGCCCCCGGAGACGGCGGAGGCCCAAGCCGAGGGGGAGCCTGAACCTGAACCTGCGGCTATGGCCACCGATGAGGCGATTGCTGTTGCGGAAGACATGTTAAAGCAGATTTTGAGTCTGCTCTCGCCTGAAGCCCAGGTATCCATTCATCAGGACAATGATCAGCACCGCATCCATATTGGCGGCGGGGAGCCCGCCATTCTGATCGGCCGAAAAGGACAGACCCTGGAGGCGATGCAATACCTTGTGGATAAGACGGTAAACAAGCAGTGCGGAAAAGGGTATCGGATTGTGGTGGATGTGGAGGGCTACCTCGAGACCCGTCGCAAGGAATTAACCGAAGCCGCCAATCGACTGGCGGATAAGGCCCGCCGCACCGGCAAGCCATCGACCATGAACCAGATGAACGCCCATGACCGCCGCATTGTGCATCTGGCCCTGAAAAACAATAAGGCGGTCCGAACGCAAAGCGTGGGCGAAGGCTACTATCGAAAACTGATGATCATGCCCAAGCGCCGGAAAGGCCCTTCAAAAACCGGGCCCCGAGCCCGGCAAAATCAATAGAATTCGGTTTTTACAGAGCCGACAGGGTGGTTTTATGGACACCGCCACCATTGCCGCAATCGCTACGCCTGCCGGATATGGCGGCATCGGGATTATCAAAGTCAGTGGCCCGGCGGCCATCCCTGCCGCGCTGTCCATATTCCAAAGAGAGCCGCCGTCCAGTCGCGCCTCCGCCGACGCCTGGACCCCGGAATCCCGCCGCATGTATTACGGCCATATCATAGACCCGGAGACGAACCGTTACATTGATTCGGCCATGTTTGTGGTGATGCGCGGGCCCGCCTCTTATACCGGTGAAGATGTGGCCGAAATCCAGGCGCATGCCGGGCCGCTGGTATTAAGATCCATCCTGGAGCTGCTTCTCTCCCGTGGTGTTCGGCTCGCAGGTCCCGGGGAGTTTACCCGAAGAGCGTTTTTGAACGGGCGTATGGACTTAACCCAGGCAGAGGCCGTAATTGACCTGATCCATGCCCGGTCCGCAACCGGCCTAGATCTGGCTGTTCAGCATCTGGACGGGCATTTACGGTCTGAAGTTGAATTGCTCAGGAATGCCCTTTTGGATATGTTAGCCGAGCTTGAGGCAAGCATTGACTTTCCGGAAGATGTGCCCGAAGGGCCTGCTGCTCAAGAAATAGCTGAGCGACTGGATCAACAAATACTTGCGCCTATCGAACGGTTGCTCCGGCAATACGAAGACCGTAGCTTTCTGCGGGAGGGGCTTAGGGTGGTAATCGCGGGGACACCGAATGCCGGGAAATCAAGCCTTTTGAACCAACTGCTAGACCGGGAGCGCGCCATCGTGACGGAGTATCCCGGCACCACCCGGGATCTGGTTGAGGATGGTTTTATAATCGGCGGCATCCCTGTGGTAATTACCGATACCGCCGGCATTCGCGACAAGCCGGAGCCGATTGAGGCGGCGGGCATCGATAAGGCCTATGCCAACATCGAGGCGGCGGATCTGATTTTATTTGTGCTGGATTCCCATCAGCCGATTGAATCGGTCCATCACAGCTTTATGACACGATTCATGCACAAACATAAGCTGCTTGTGCTAAATAAAATTGATTTGCCCGAGCGATCAGTCCTTCCGGAAGAATGGAAGGGGTATCCCACGGTCCGGATATCTGCCAAGTACAGCCAGGGGATTGACCGGCTGAAGGCTTTTCTGGCATCCTATGCCGGTGATCAGCAAGCCCCGGGTGTTAATGAAATTGTTCCTAATTTACGCCAAAAGCAGGCCATAGAGAAAAGTTTTGCCGCATTAAGTAGCGCCCGGAAAGGGCTGCTTGAAAACCAAACCATAGAACTTATCGTTATAGATTTACAGGAAGCCCTGGCAGGGCTTCAGGAGATTACCGGTGAAAATGTTCGGCCGGATATTTTGGACCGGATATTTGAGCAGTTTTGTATCGGTAAATAGCCAGTAACGGCTAATGTTTCACGTGAAACATTACAGCGATTCAAAATACCCGATCGGCAGGATATGGCTGCTGATTCAATAAATTGTTTGGAGGGAGACAGATGATGAATATTGATTTTACCCCCTTTTTTAAACGGTATGAGGCGCTCGTGGAAAAGGCGGATAAGGCCTTTGCCCAGGTTAAGGCCCAGTTTCCCGAGGAGGTAAAGTGTACGCCCGGCTGCGCGGATTGCTGCTATGCATTGTTTGATTTAACCCTGATCGAAGCGTTGTATATCAACTATCATTTTAAACGGGAGTATACCGGCGCCGCCCGGGAGACGCTTCTTGAAAAGGCCAATGCGGCAGACCGAAAGATATATAAGATAAAAAAAAGTGCCTTTAAATCAGCGCAAAACGGTACGGATGAGGAAAAGGTGTTAACGGATGTAGGTCAGGAACGGATTCGATGCCCGCTCTTAAATGAGGAGAAGCGATGCGACCTGTATGCGTATCGCCCCATTGCCTGCCGGGTTTACGGAATTCCCCTGGCAATCGGCGGCAAAGGGCATACCTGCGGCCATTCCGGGTTTGTCGAGGGCAAGCGGTACCCCACATTTAATCAGGATGTGATTCATGATCAACTAATGGCGATCTCTGCGGAGTTCGTCCAGGAGATTGAATCCCGGCATGTCAAAATGGCGGATGTTTTGGTGCCGCTGTCCATGGCGTTGCTGACCGATTATGATGAGCAATATCTCGGTATCGGAACGCCCCCATCAGATGAAAAGCGCGAAGAGGGAAAAAATGAGTGAGGATCCGAAAGAAATTGAACGTTTGAAACAGGCGATTTTTGACCGGATGTCGCCCCGCCGGCAGAAGCAGGTGTTAAAGCGCGGGTATGAACAATGGGATCCGTTTCTAAAACCGAAAGATCCCATTGATATCCGGCGCGATCGCACCCGACGGACAACGCAGATGCTGGTACAACAGTTTTTGAGATCCCGGAATCAGAGCACCTATTCCAATGAGTATGGCCGGGGGGCGTTCGAATTGTGTCTTGGCATCGTAAATGAGGACGAACGGTATGTGGGTATGTTTGAGTTCGCCTGCTGGTACCGCGAGCTTCTGGAAAAAGAGCTCGGAGAGGATACGCTGAGCTGATTTCATCTAAATTGAGCGATTTTCAATTTAGGTTCAGTAAACATTTTCGGCGGGCGGGGATCGTTAAGTCCCGCCCGCCGATGTATTTTATTGTCGGGTCAGCCATGCCAGAATTGGCAGCAGCAGGGCGATGAAGATCAGAGCGCCCGGTACCGAAAAGTACGGGGTGTACCAGGGCCGGCCCATTTTTTTTGCCTGTTTGACCTCTTTTAAAAACCAGTTTCCCAGAATTCCTGCGGCCGCCAGTATGGCGACGATTTTAGCGATCTCTAACAGCCAGTGCACATAGCCTCCGTTTCTGATTATTCATAGATTTTTTCATCCGGCGCATCCGCCTCTGCCGCATCGTTTTCGTAATCCCTGATCTGGCCGGGGCCTTTCATGGTATTGAAGTACTCCCGGTACCATTCGTGGGCGATAATCATGGCCATCACCTCATTGGAGCCGGTCCATATGGACGCCAGCCGCAGGTCCCGGACAATGCGTTCAATGGGGAAGATGTTGGTGTATCCGATGCCGCCCATCACCTGCATAGCATTATTGGCGGCTTTCTGGCAGGATTCGGTGACAAATTTTTTGGCCTCGGAGATCATGCGGCGAAGCCGACGCTCTTCGACCTTTTCATCAACGGCCCGGGCGGTGGTATAAATGATGGATCGGCTGGCATCCAGCAGCATGGCGCTTTCGGCCACCTGAAAGCTTACCCCCTGAAAATTATTGATCGTGGTGCCGAAGGCCTTGCGCCGGGTGGTGTAGCCGGTGGCCACATCCAGTGCGGGTCGGGCGCTGCCAATGGTCATGGCCGCGGTTCCCAGCCGTTCCGGAATCATCATGGTCTTAAACACCTTATAGGCCCCGTTGACTTGGCCGACCACGTTTTCTTTGGGTACCTTCGCGTCCTTGAATACCACCCGGCCGGCACCGCCGCCCCGGCAGCCCATCAGGCCGTAAAGATACTTGGTCTCAACCCCCGGGCCCCGATCGACAATCAGGCAGGTCAAGGCCTCGTGGGGTTTGGCGTCCGGAGCGGTCTTGGCGTAAACCAGAAAATAGTCCGCCCCTTCTGCACCCACAATAAATCGTTTCTGGCCATTTACCAGAAAATAATCGCCTTTATCGTCAGCAGTGGTCGTGGTGCCGAAAAAATCCGATCCGCCCCGGGGTTCGGTCAGGCATTCGGCAGCAAACATCTCCCCTTTAAGCAGCGGCTTTACATACTTTTCTTTTAGGGCGTCCGTGCCGTGCTGAATGATGGCGTCGCAGACGAGCTCCGCCCCAACCCCAAAGGTACAGGCGAATATATAGCCGAGGGTCCCGATTTCCTCCATCACCGTCACCGTGCTCACCCAGTCCAAATCCCGCCCGCCCCATTCTTTGGGGTAGCGGCAGCCCATGAGGTTGCGCCGGCCGGCTTCCTGGAGAAATTCCTTGGGAAATTTGATTTTGTCCTGATCCATATCAATAATCATTTGGCGGGGAATCCAGTTTACCAGGTCGCGGGCTTCATCCCGAATTTTTTTTGATGCCTCAGGCAAAAGATGGTCAAACATTGGCATTTCCTTTTTTTGTTTGAGAAGAATTGAAACTTTACGTTAACGGAAAGATACTGAAGGAAAAGGGCGCTGTCAACGGGAAAACCGCCTGAAGGGGGCGGGTTATCGGATGACACAGGTTCCAACGTGCGCGGCCATAACAGACTGGTAATGCGTCATAACGGCATCATTAATATACCAGTCGCGGGTTTTAAAAAATTCAGGACAAAGCACGTTCACGGATTCATGCTGCACCCGTTGAAGCGCGTGGCGCGTGGCCCCGTGAATCAGTTCGGCCATCACCTCAATGGCCGCCTGATCCACAATGGGCAGTACACAGGTGGTCCGGAATTCATGGGGCAGCTGGGAGTCCAGAATGGACTGGACGGCGACGATAATATCTGATGGCTCACACGTGCGGCAAATGAGCGGATCATAGCGATCCGGATCGGTTTTAATGTCCATGGCCACAAAGTCGATCAGTTGATCGGTGATCAGTTGTTTGATCATGGCCGGATGGGAGCCGTTGGTGTCAAGCTTTACGGAAAATCCCATTTGCTTTATGCGGCGGCACAATTCCGGAAGATCGGCGTGCAGGGTGGGTTCGCCCCCGGTAATAACCACCCCTTCCAGAAACCGCCGCCGTTTTAAAAGAAATGCGGTCAGTTGATCCGGGTCAATGGCCGGACGGCCGTTTTTTCCCCGGACCAACTCAGGGTTATGGCAGTACGGGCAGTTGAAATTGCATCCGGCGAGAAAAAGAACGCAGCTGACCTTGCCGGGATAGTCAATCAGGGACGTCTTCTGGATGCCGCCGATTTTCATGAAAATTCAAGCGCTTCGACTTGCTCCAGATCAAATGTCTCCCGGATTTCGAATTCAGACTGCTTGCCATTGTTCCACTGGTTGATCGGCCGGAGATAGCCGACGATCCGCGAATAAATTTCGGTTTTTTCATGGCAGGTCGGACAGGTTTCATGATAGCCGGTGATATAGCCGTGGCTGTCACAGATGCTGAAGGTGGGGGACAGGGTAAAATACGGCAGCCGAAAATTATCCGTAACCCGCTTTATCAGCGATTTCGTGGCATCCAGATCGGTTACCTGTTCGCCCAGGAAGATATGAAATACCGTCCCGCCGGTATACCGGGTCTGCAGATCATCCTGAAGCTCCAGGGCCTCGAAAATGTCATCCGTGTAATTGACCGGCAGCTGGGTCGAATTGGTGTAAAAGGGCTCCGAACCGCTCCGATATTGGGGCTCGTTGGCGCACTGGATGTCCTGATACTGGTTCTTATCGATGAGCGCCAGCCGGTAGGCTGTTCCTTCCCCGGGCGTTGCCTCCAGATTAAAAATTTCACCGGTTTCTTCCTGGATGCTCTCCATTATTGTCCGCAGATAATCGAGTACTTCAACGGAGAATGCGTGGCCTTCGTCAGTGCCGATATCCTCGCCCAGCAGATTGAGGCAGGCTTCATTCATGCCGATGATGCCGATGGTGGAGAAATGGTTGCTCCAATAGGTATTGGTCCGTTCCTTGATGGCGCGAAGATAAAATCTGGAATAGGGATAGAGGTTCTGTTCGGTGAATTTTTCAAGCACTTTCCGCTTCACCGAAAGACTGTCCTTGGCGATGTGGGCAAGCCGGTGCAGGCGGTTGAAAAAGTCCTCCCGGCTTTCAGCCAGATACCCGATGCGGGGCAGATTGAGGGTCACCACCCCGATGGAGCCGGTGAGCGGATTGGCGCCGAAAAGGCCGCCGCCGCGCTTCATCAGCTCCCGGTTGTCCAGCCGCAGGCGGCAGCACATGGAGCGGGCATCCTCCGGGGACATATCCGAATTAACAAAGTTTGAGAAATATGGAATTCCGTATTTGCCGGTCATCTTCCAGAGGTTTTCAAGGGTGGGGTTGTCCCAGTTAAAGTCTTCAGTGATGTTATAGGTGGGGATCGGGAAGGTAAAGACGCGGCCTTTGGCATCGCCTTCCATCATGACTTCGGCAAAGGCGCTGTTTAAAACATCCATTTCATGCTGGAATTCACTGTAGGTCTCTTTTTGATGGACGCCGCCGATAATCACCGGCATGTCCTTTAAGGTGCTGGGAACGGTTAAATCCATGGTGATGTTTGTAAACGGCGTCTGAAAACCGACGCGGGTGGGGATGTTGATATTGAAAACAAATTCCTGCAGCGCCTGTTTGACCTCTTTAAAGCTTAAATTGTCATAGCGCACGAATGGGGCGAGCAGTGTGTCAAAATTGGAAACCGCCTGGGCGCCGGCCGCCTCGCCCTGGAGGGTATAGAAGAAATTGACCACCTGCCCCAGGGCGGAGCGCAGGTGCTTGGGCGGAGCGCTTTCCACTTTGCCCGGAACGCCCTTGAAGCCCACGGTCAGTAAATCCTGCAGATCCCACCCCACGCAGTAAACCGAGAGCAGGCTTAAGTCATGGATATGAATATCCCCGCTTTTATGGGCATTTCGGATTTCCGGCGGGTAGATGCGGTTTAGCCAGTATTCCGAGGTAATATCCGAAGAGATATAATTGTTCAGGCCCTGCAGGGAATAACTCATGTTACTGTTTTCGCGGATTTTCCAATCCAGCTTTTGGACATAGTTTTCCACCAGCTCCACATGGGCTTTGGTGGCGATGTTTCTGAGCTGGGCGTGCTGTTCCCGGTACAGGATATAGGCCTTGGCGGTCTTGTGAAACGGGGAATTCAAAAGCACCCGCTCCACGATATCCTGAATCTCTTCGACCTCCGGCGGATGGTTTAACGGCATCTCGTGGGCCAGGGTCAGGACCCGCAGCGTCAGGTTTTTCGCCTCCTTTTCACTGAACTCGTCGGTGGCTTTGCCGGCTTTGGCGATGGCGGCGGTGATTTTTGCGGAATCAAACTTAACAATCCGGCCGTTTCGTTTTTTGATGCTGTCAAACATGTCCATTCCCCTCTAGGCTGAAATAGGATTTTTAGATATTGTATACGGGTATGGGGTAATTAATTGTTATAATATATATATCACAATATATGGGGTTAAGTCAACAAAAAAATCAATATATTGTGTTCTTTGGTCTTGGTTAGGCATCGGGTGCGGGGGCCTGGCAGGCTTGTCGCCGGTGACCCAGATGTAGTCGGCGATATCCGGTTTGACCGTCTGGCCCGCAGACACCGGTATTACCGTGCGATAGGCAAGTGAATTCCGGTATGACACGAACGGAACAGAGATCTTCAATCATTTGATCTAAAGTGACCGGCAATCCGGAAGCGGTCTGAACAATGGTTTCCGGGGGATAGGATTGCTGGTGGCCCTCGATCTGAAGATCCTTTGGGGTTGCCGCACATCCCAGGCAGAGGCCCAAAAGCAGGAACGCAGAAATATACTTAAAAAAGGCCCGCCCGGTTTGGGATGCCAGGCCAGTCTGGACACTTGGGCCAGGGTTTGATATAAAGAAAATCAACGTGCGGCCCATATTAACCTCTATCTGTTTTGGATTGCGCCATGAACCGAACCCCTGTATTTCGGAAGGCCATCGTACCCTGGTATGATACGAATGCCGTATGCATCGGCGTGTTGGTCCTGATGGCCGCGGTATTGGTGCTTGGCATCGAAGGCATCCGGGTTGCGGGAACCATTGAAACATATCAAAGCCATGCTTGGGTGCCGATATTGATAGTTATATTAAGCAGTTGCGTCTGTGCGTCGATACTTTTTCGAATGATCAGGCGATATCGGAACCGATTTTCGCTGTGATCGGGCTTTTTATACCAAGCCCCCTATAGCCCTTCCGCAAGCAGGGCCTCTATCGCCTCCTCGGACAGTCGAATCCGCATGCATTCCAGAAAATAATGGACGATTCGAGCGGTTACCCCCCAAATTACGATGTCCCCGACCGGGTATACCAGTTCCCCCACCCCTGGGACGCGGCCGTTAAACCGCTGGTCCAGATGCTGCTTGAATAGCACGGGAACCGAGGGGGTTAATACCCGGGCGATTTCGCTGGGGTCAAAGTAAATATCGCTTTCATCTCCTTGAAAAAACCCCAGGAAGACCTCAATATCTTTTTGCTGAATGGTTTGAAAATGCCCCAGCGACCCCACAAACTCAATCGCGCCGGGCGTAATATGGAGTTCCTCTTCGGTTTCCCGAAAGGCGGCCGCCAGCGAAGAGCTGTCGGTTTCATCCACATGCCCGCCCGGCAGGGCCACCTGATTGCGCCATGGATACCCCTTGTTGTCTGCCTTTAATACGGCCAGCAGAAAAGGGGTTTGGTCTTTGTTAAATACCAGCATGAAAACGCTGGTGGGAATAAACCGGTCCCCATCCGGCGGGCCGGGATGGGCTGTATCGGAAATGATGTGCTGGAGCAGTCCGGCATTAAACGGAAACGGCATTAGCAGGCGTGTTTGCGTATATTTAAAAGATGTTTAAGCCTATTGATCCATAAATTCCTTGAAACTCATGGTCTTAAAACTTTCCGAGTCAATATACTCAAGCATTTTCAAAAAAAGATCCGGCGGAATAAAACCCGGCCGCTTGCCGATTTCGGATTGATCTTCGGCAATAAACCCGTTGGTCGGAAAGCTGCTTACGCCGTATTTTCTTGCCACGTCCCGCTGCGCTTCGGCATCCACCCGGATCGGCACAAAATTTTCATTTAAAAAGGCGATCACCGAATCATCGGAAAAGGTTTTCCGATCCATCAGCTTGCAGTAGGTGCACCAGTCCGTATAAAAATGGATAAATCCCTTTTTGTTCTCATCGGCGATTTTTTCCATCCCCGATTCATAGGATGTCCAGTTAATTTGAGAGTTTGCAGCCAGTAGCGGCGAACAGGCGAATATCAGGACCCCAAAAAGTATGCAACCGGCCCAGTTTTTAATACGCATGAGTATCTCCATATGAAAAAATAAATTTTAAAAAAGAGTAAGTATGGCGAGGTTGCGCGTCAATAAAAAAATCCCCATCAGGATGAGAAGGCAGCCGGCAATCGTATTGATGTAGCGCATAGCCGGTTTGGCCCGCTGTATGATGATCATAAGAAAATCAATAAAGATTGATATCAGAATAAAGGGAATGGCTAAACCGAGGGCATAAACAGATAATAGGCCAACGCCTTGCCAAATTGTTTCTTTGCTGGCTGCTATGGCCAGTATGGATCCAAGGAAAGGGCCGGTGCAGGGGCTCCACCCGGCCCCAAACGCCATCCCGACAAGAAAAGTGCCCATGATATGAAGTGGCTTTTCCCTTATGTGAACCCGTTTTTCCATTTGCAGCCAATTGATGCGAAGCCAGCCGATAAGGTGAAGGCCGAAAAAAAGCAAAATCAATCCAATGCCGATTTCAATAATCGAACTATAACGGAAAATGAAGGCCCCGATAAAAGATGCAAATGCCCCCATAAGGATAAAGAGCAGGGAAAACCCGCAGACAAAGGAAAGGGTGGAAAGAATCACTTTACGGCGAATTTGCCCATTTTGGCCAGCGGTCAATTCTTCAATTGAAAATCCGGTGATAAAGGTAAAATAGGCCGGGATCAGCGGCAGGACACATGGGGTAAAAAAAGAGGACAGGCCCGCCAGAAATGCCGCAGAGATGGATACGGTTTGTGTAAACATAGGGTATAACCGGGAACTTCCGTTAAATTGCTACTCGCTTAATTCCGCCGCCCGTTGGGCCGCGGCGGTCACTGCCGCGATGATATGGGACTTAACATCATGGTTTTCCATCACCGATAAGGCGGCTTCCGTGGTGCCGCCCGGGGAGGTCACCTTCTGGCGCAGGGCTTCGGGCTCGGACGATGATGCCTCAAGAAGCTTCAGTGCGCCGGAAAGCGTTGAAACCGTCATTTTCAGGGCCTCTGTTTTTGAGAGTCCCAATTCAGTTCCGGCTTCAGCCATTGCCTCAATCAGATAGAATCCATACGCCGGCCCGGAACCAGCCAGCGCGGTAAACGCATTCATATCAGTTTCTCGGCAGTCAAAAACGGTCCCCATTGCCGAAAGCAGGGTTTTTATAGCCTCAATATCCGCCGGTGCGGCATATTCATTGGCGCAGATTGCCGACGTGCCGGCCCGGACCAGGGCCGGGGTGTTCGGCATCACCCGCAGGATCGGCATCTGATGCTTATCGGATTCCGTGAGCTGATCATAGATAATTTTTTCAAGCGCGGCGATCCGGATACCTGCAGCAATGGAAACAAGCCGTTTTTTGGGGCTGCGGGGAATAAAAGCGGTCTCTGCGGCCAGATTTTTCAGAACCCCTTGCATCTGCTGGGGTTTTACGGCAAAAAAGATGATATCGCAAGAGCCGATCACTTCTTTATTGGAATCTGCCGAAAGCACCTGATAGGCGTTTTTTAGCGATTGGATCCGTTCCGGGTCAATATCGCTGACAAAAATGTTTTCTGCCGGCGCGAGATCAGCCGCAATAATCGCGCCGATAATTGCCTCAGCCATATTTCCGGCGCCGATAAAGCCGATTTTTTCAGTCAATTCGGCCATGATGCCTCCCGGGGGTAATTGGTTTGCCCCTAACCAATTGATGTTGTTGGGGCTTATTGTCCTGTGAGTCATAGCTTCTTTAGCCCGGGCTTGTCAATTGATTTAAGCACGGTAAATTTGTTCTATCTATTTTTCAGGCGGGCACGGTGGCCCGCCCTGCGCGGGCTGTGTCGACATTTTGTAGGGTCGGCCACCGTGCCGACCTCACATGCGAGAAACCCCATGGTTATGGGGTTTCTCGCCAGAACAAATTCACCGTGTTGATTTAAGGGAAAGGCTTGACTTCGAATCAATATATAATTTATTTATAGGGCATTAATTGAGTTACCAATGAGCGCTAAAAAAAAGAAAGTTTATATCGATGTTTATCTTTTCTCATTTTCTTGAAGGCATTGCGCGCGTGCTTGACGCGGTTTTGACGCTATACATGTTTATTGTTATCGCCCATGCCGTCTTGTCATGGGTCAACCCGGACCCTTATAATCCCATTGTTCGGTTCATCCGTCAGATGGTCGATCCGCTGTTGTTTCAGATAAGAAAACGAATCCCCACCGTATTCGGGGGAATTGATATTTCTCCCATTATAGTTCTTTTGGCCATCATTTTTTTACAGAGTTTTCTGGTGGCAAGCCTCAGGCATCTGGCAATGATAATTGCTTAATATGTTGTTTAATTCTTAATATTTTGGCAGGAGTAGCCCATGGCGAAAATTGATGCGTTTTTTAAACTGATGAATGATCAAGGTGCATCCGATCTTCATCTGATCGCCGGCCAGCAGCCAGCCCTGCGCATCCGGGGGGAAGTCGAGCGGGTTAAGTACCAGCAGATGGACAATGATCAGCTGCGAGCGATGCTCTATGAGATTGCGCCCGAGGATAAAATCAAGGTTTTCGAAGAAACCGGGGATGTGGATTTCGGCTATGAGATCCCGGGGCTGGCCAGATACCGGGCCAACTTTTTTATGCAGCGAAACGGGGTTGGGGCGGTTTTCCGGCAAATCCCCAACAATATCATGACCTGCGAGCAGCTCGGCCTTCCCTCGGTGGTGGCCAAGCTCGCTTCCCTTCCCCGGGGACTTGTGGTGGTGACCGGTCCCACCGGCAGCGGCAAATCAACGACCCTGGCGGCAATCATCGATGAGGCCAATCGGCTTCGCAAGGATCATGTGATTACCGTGGAGGATCCCATCGAATTTGTGCATGAAAGCCGGGGCTGCATTATCAATCAGCGGGAAATCGGCCTTCATACAAAATCCTTCAGTGCTGCGCTTCGGGGGGCGCTCCGGGAGGATCCGGATATTATTCTGGTGGGCGAGATGCGGGACCTGGAAACCATCTCACTGGCCATCGAAGCCGCCGCTACGGGGCATTTGGTTTTTGCCACCCTGCATACATCCAGCGCCATGAAAACGGTGGACCGGATTGTGGAGGTGTTTCCGGAGAATCAGCAGGCCCAGGTGCGTTCTAATCTCTCCGACTCCATCCGGGCGGTGGTGGCACAGGTTTTGTTTAAGCGGATCGACCGGAAGGGCCGGGTCCCGGCTCTTGAAATCCTTGTCGCCACGCCTGCGGTCAGAAACCTGATCCGGGAGCAGAAAACCCACCAGCTGGCCTCCTCCATGCAGACCGGAAAAAAATACGGGATGCAGGTATTGGATGATGCGATCATGGATCTCTACAACAAGGGCTATGTCAGTGCTGAGGACTGTTACCTTAAAGCCAATGAAAAACAGCGGTTCCGGCCGTTTTTGAAGGCGCCGCCGCCTGATTTTACTGAAGCCTAAATAATGTTGCCAAGGAGACGGCAATGCGAAAACAGGAAGTCGACTATTTACTGACCACCATGCTCGATTCCCATCAGAGCATTTCAGACCTCAACTTCACCGTGGGCAAACCCCTCCAGGTGGAAACCTTCGGGGAACTGGTGGGCGTGGACATGAATCCGCCGTTAAAATCGCTCACCCCGTTTCAGACCGAGATGGTCGCCTTAAATTTAATTAACCGGGACCGGCGGCTGACGGAAACCCTCATCAGTGAAGGCTCCTGCGACCTGTCCCATTCCTTGCCGGGCAAAGCCCGGTTTCGCGTGAATGTCTTTTCCCGCTCCGGCGAATACTCCATCGTGCTCCGGCAGCTGGAAACCAAGGTGCCCACCATAAAGGAGATGGGGCTTCCGGAATCATTCTATAAAATGTCCGGGGAGCGAAACGGGATTGTCTTTTTTACCGGGGCCACCGGCACCGGTAAGACCACCTCGCTTGCCGCCATTCTGGAAGAAATCAACAAGAATAAATCCGTTCATATCATTACCCTGGAAGACCCGATCGAATATGTGCACTCCCATAAAAAGGCCACGTTCAATCAACGGGAGATGGGAACGGATTTTAACTCATTTTCGACCGGGCTGCGGGCCGCGCTCCGCCAGGCGCCCAAAGTGATTCTGGTGGGCGAGATGCGGGACCGGGAAACCATTGAAATTGGTCTAAATGCCGCAGAAACCGGACATTTGGTCCTGACCACCCTGCATACCACGGATGTCTCCCAAACGGTGAACCGGATTCTGG
This sequence comes from Desulfobacterales bacterium, assembly GCA_034520365.1. NCBI lineage: Bacteria > Pseudomonadati > Thermodesulfobacteriota > Desulfobacteria > Desulfobacterales > Desulfobacterales bacterium. Next base: position 463,681 of record JAXHNP010000007.1, on the reverse strand, counting down.
GGATGTTCTCCATTGACGAGGAAAATCAGATTCGAAATCGCCTGGCCGGTGCGCTCAAGTGGGTGGCCTGCCAGCGACTCCTGCCCAAGATGGGCGGCGGCCGGGTGGCCGCATTTGAGATGATGAGCACCAGTCTGCGGGTCAAGGATGCGATCCTAAACGGTGAAGGCGAAGGCGCCACGTTTTACGATATCATGGAGGCGGGTACGGCATTCGGCATGTCCACCTTTGACAACTATATCATCAAACTTTTTGAAAAAGGCCTGATCACCGAGGAAACCGCTGAGGACTATGCCTCCCGGCGTTCCATTGTCGGCCGCGGCATTGATATGGTTAAGAGCGCCCGGGGGGAGACCACCACGGATATTGATAGCCTGGAAATCGATATGACCTATGACAAAAAAAAGCGCCGTTAGAACATGCCTTTCGCGCCAGGCATAAATTTACAGGGATTGGGTAAAACAAATGGAAATTAAATGCGATCAGTGTCAAAGCAAGCTAAACATCCCGGATGAGAAGCTTCCGGTGGGAAAGATTTCCTCTGTTCGGTGCCCGAAATGCAAATCCAAAATAACCATTGATCTGCGCCCGGAACAGGCCGCGGAAAATAACACCGACGGAGACGCGATTTTTTCCGCAAACGGCCCGGAAACGGCGGAGCCGAAGGGGGCCGTGGATGAAGAGGGCTATGATGCCAGTGAAAAGCCCTTTGATTTTCTTGAGGAAGAAGGAAAAACTGCGCTGATCTGCGAAAATGACAGGGCCCGGGTCAAGCAGATCAAAGAAGTGCTGGAGATCATGGAATACAATATTACCGAGCCGGAAGGCATCCGCGATGCGCTTCGCAAGATGAAGTACCATACCTATGACCTGGTGCTTGTCAATGAAGGCTTTAACGAGAGCGATCCGGAATCCAACGGGATTCTGATTTATCTGGAGCGGATGCAGATGGAGGCACGCCGGGATATTTATGTGGGCTTGATCTCGGATCGGTTTCCCACCATGGATTATATGGCCGCTTTTTTAAAAAGCGTAAATATCACCATTAATCCGAAAGATATGGGCAGCCTGGACCAGATCCTGACCCGGGGGATCAATGAGCGCGATCTGTTTTACAGTGTTTATAAGGAAAGCGCCCAAAAATTCGGCAAAATCTGAAATTTAGGAATATGTCTCAAGACACCCGATATACCTGCACCGATTACCGGCTGGAAATGGTGCTCCTGTCTCTGCGCCGGCAGCTGGCCCATAATGACCTCTCCGAAGCGGAAAAAACGGAAATTCAGCAGGAAATAAAGCGCCTGGAAGCCCAGATGGGAATGGCATGAGGGCAGAGCGGTTTATTTCGACTGCTCGCTGATCATCCGCAAGCCCTCCAGTGTCAATTCGGGTTCCACGGATTCAATGGCCTGGGAGATATCGCGCATGACTGCGGCCATGCCGCCTGTGGCAATCACTTTGGGCACGGCCGGCTTAAGTTGGCTTTGAATCCGCCGCACCATGCCGTCCACCAGTTCCGCATACCCAAAAAGAATGCCGGATTTCATGCTGTCTGCGGTATTGGTGCCGATAACCTGCGGCGGCGGCTGAAACTCAACCCGCGGGAGCTTGGACGCCCGGCTGAAAAGCGCCTCTGCAACGATGCCGATGCCGGGGGCAATCGCTCCGCCGATGTATTCGCCCTTCTCCGAAATCACGTCAAAGGTGGTGGCAGTCCCAAAATCGATCACGATAAGGCTTGTCGCATATTTTTGGTAAGCGGCCACGGCATTGACCAGCCGGTCTGCGCCGACCTCTGCTGGATTGTCGTATAATATCGGCATGTCTACATTCTGCGCCGAGATCCATAGGGGCGGATGGCCTATGTGTTTGCGGCAGAACGCGTCTATCATATTGACAAGCGGCGGCACCACACAGGAAACCACCGTTTTTTCGATACCATCCAACTGGCGCCCGGCCTGATCAAACAGCCCGGATACCAGCAGATGGAACTCGTCCGCCGTCATCGCGGGTTCGGTATGAATTCGCCAGTCCCGGAGCAGCGCCTGTTCTTCAAATATGCCGATAACCGTATGGGTGTTGCCCACGTCAACGACCAAAAGCATTAAGCGATCCTTTTGTTTTAAGGGGCTGTTTCTTCGGCTTCTGCAATTTCCACCACAAAAAGTTCAGGCCGGGCGTCAATCAGCACATAGCCCTCCGGAAGGATAATCCGGGCCGGCCGGACATAAATCCCGGCGGCCAGCCCATTTGCCTGAATATAGGCAAAAGCCGCGTTCTTTAATTCATCAGGGGCTTTGGGTTCAGATGCCGGCCCAAGCAAAGTGATGTCAATGCTCGGGGGATGAATCCGTATGGCCGCCCCGGTTTTTTCAGCGTGAATGGGTAAGCTCATAAGCTGCTGTTTGATGGGGCCGTTTTCGATCGGGACATCCGTGATGGATTGCGCAGCTTTATCAGGAACCGGCCGGCTGTCTTTAAAACGGCGGCTTGACGGATCAGTTTCCTCTTGCGTATCAGCCGGGAAGCCTGAAGCGCCGGCCAGGGCCAAAAGCATTAAACTGATCAAAAAGGGTTTCATCAAGCGGCGGAGAAAAGATGCAGCCATGGGGGCCTCAGCATGCACCGGCGGATAAACAGGCATTTTTTATGGCATCGGCAATTTTTATGGTTGCCGATGCATTGCCCACTTCGTGAACCCTCACCATATGGGCGCCGTTTAATACGCCCGCTGTGATGGAGGCCTGGGTGCCGGTTTCAATTTCAGGGGCTGTCGGCGGCGGTTCGCCGCCGCCGTTTGCGGCTCCGAGGATTTTTCGGATAAACGCTTTTCTGGAGGATCCGAGCAAAACGGGCACGCCCAGTTCCTGAAAGGCATCCAGTTCTTGGATGAGGCATAAGTTGTGTGCAGCCGTTTTGCCGAAACCGATGCCCGGATCAATGATGAGTTTGGATTTATCAATCCCGTAGGATTGCGCCCGCAAAATGGCTTCTTTCAGGAACTGATATATCTCCCCGATCAGATCCTCATAGGTCGGCGCCACCTGCATATCCGCCGGAGAGCCCTTCATATGCATGAGGACGGTCAATGCATCGGTTTCCGCCGCCACCCGGCCCATTTCCGGATCAAATCGCAGGGCGCTGATATCATTGATGATGGAGGCGCCCGCGGAGATAGCTTTTTGGGCCACTTTCGCCTTGGTCGTATCTATCGAGATGGGCACCTCAAGCCGGCCGGCCAGTTGTTCGATGACCGGCAGCACGCGGCGGCATTCTTCTTCGGCTGAAACCGGCTCTGAAAACGGGCGGGTGGATTCGCCGCCGATATCAATAATATCCGCCCCGTCTGCGATCATTTTTTCCGCATGGGCCAGCGCGGTTTCATGGGCAAAAAATCGACCACCGTCCGAGAATGAATCCGGCGTAACATTTAATATGCCCATAATCCGGGTTTTTGAGCCCAGCTCAAGCCTGTGCGTCTGCCATGCCAGTTGGTGCGTCGTCACTCTCATTGTTTGTTTCCGCCTCATCGTCGCCAGCCTTGGATGCATCCGACGGAAGCTTAAATCCCGGCCGCATGGCATAAATCAACTCGTCAAGCTCTTTGCCCATCACGGTTTCTTTTTCAAGCAGCAATTCGGCCAGTTTATCCAGGATATCCCGATTGTCTTTTAGGAGGTCCCTGGCCCCCTGATAGCTTTCCTTGACTATCCGGCTGATCTCTGAATCGATCAAATTGGCGGTCTCTTCGGAGTAATCGCGATGCTGGGCGATCTCCCGGCCCAGAAAGATCTGCCCATCCTGCTGCCCATAGGATAGCGGGCCCAGCGCCTCGCTCATGCCCCAGTTTCTCACCATGTTGTGGGCCAGTTCGGTCGCCTGCTTGATATCATTGGCCGCACCCGTACTGATCCGGCCGAAAACCAGTTCTTCTGCGACCCGGCCGCCCATGGCAACGGATAATTCGCTGAGCAGCTGATCCTTGTATTTGAAATCCTTTTCCTCCGGAAGGAACCAGGTGACGCCGGCCGCCCGTCCCCGCGGGATAATGGTAATTTTGTTAATCGAGTCGGTTTCCGGCAGAAACCGGGCCACAAGCGCATGGCCGCCTTCGTGATAGGCGGTGGTCCGTTTATCCTCCTCGCGCATGACCTTGGATTTTCGTTCAAGCCCCATAAAGATTTTGTCCTTGGCATCCTCAAAATCTTCCATGGTTACCTGCTCTTGGTCCTTTTTGGCCGCAATCAGCGCCGCCTCGTTTACCATATTCTCCAGATCCGCGCCGGAGAAGCCGGGGGTGCCCTTGGCCAGGATTTCCGGGTTCACCGCCGGGTCAATCGGGCTCCGTTTGAGGTGGACCTTAATGATTTCCGTGCGGCCTTTGATATCCGGCATGGGGACCACCACCTGCCGGTCGAACCGGCCGGGCCGCAGAAGCGCCGGATCCAGTACATCCGGACGGTTGGTGGATGCGATAAGAATCACTCCTTCATTGGATTCGAACCCGTCCATTTCCACGAGCAGCTGGTTTAAGGTCTGTTCGCGTTCGTCATGGCCGCCGCCAAGCCCCGCTCCGCGCTGGCGGCCCACCGCATCGATCTCATCGATAAAGATAATGCAGGGGGCGTTTTTTTTGCCCTGGACGAATAGATCCCGCACCCGGGAGGCGCCGACGCCCACAAACATTTCCACGAAATCGGATCCGGAAATGCTGAAAAACGGCACACCGGCTTCCCCGGCAATGGCGCGGGCAAGCAATGTTTTTCCCGTACCCGGGCCGCCCATCATCAACACGCCTTTGGGAATACGGCCCCCGAGTTTGGTATACTTTTTGGGGTCTTTTAAAAATTCCACCAGTTCGGCGACCTCTTCCTTGGCTTCATCCACGCCGGCCACGTCACTGAACGTAATTTTTTCCGCCTGATCGGAGAGCATCCGGGCGCTGCTTTTGCCAAAGGAAAGCGCCTTGCCGCCGCCGCCCTGCATCTGCCGCATAAAAAAGATCCATATGCCGATAAGCAGGATCATGGGCAGCCACGATACAAGGACGGACACAAACCATGGGGTCTGCTGCTCGGGTTTGGCCTGGATTGAAACCCCTTTATTTCTGAGGATTTTGATCAGGTCGTTGTCCGGGGGGGCATAAACATTAAACCGACTGCCCTTGGCATCTGTCACACGCAGATTCTGGCCTTGTATGACGACCTGCTTGATCTCGCCGTTATCGACCATGGAAAGAAATTCGGTATAGTTGACCTCCGCCTGCCCGGTCTGCTGCTGGCTGAATATGTTGTAGAGCAGGATCATCATCAGAACGATGACGATCCATAGCGCCAGGTTTTTGTTAAAGTTGTTCAATCGTTTTTACCTCCAGAATTTTTAATGAACTCTAAATCAATCTATTATAAATAATAATGATATTTTTTAGCAACAACGAATTTTTATTAGCCGGCTTTCAATTCGGCTTTAATAAGCCTTTTTGAAGCCGGGATGACCTTTACGGCTTCCGCGATCCGGTGGCCGGCTAACCAGATGATCTTGTGCTCAGTTACCAGCACCGGATAAAACCGACGATCCGGCTGCGGGACTTTGCTGTTGATAAAATAATCCTTTAGCTTCTGGGAGCCTCGCATGCCCAGGGGCACGAATCGATCGCCGGGTTTGGGGTTTCTGATAATCAGGGGAAACCGGAGCCGGTCCAGATCAAAAACTGCAACATCTGGGGCGGGATGATCGTCTATATTTAAGCCATCGGCCTCATCGGCCTCATCGGCCTCATAGGGGGCTGAAATTGTAATCCTTTTTTGGATTTCCGGAATCCACAGGTCAAGGGGCAGATCCGCCGGCTGAATGCGATATTGATACGCCGGCATGGGCGGACTGGGCCTGTCGGCGCGCAAACTTCGGGCGACCTGCCGGATGATCAGCTGATCCCCCTTTTTTTCAACGCGGATGCGGTCGGATAAATCGCTCCAGGTTGTTTTATTCTCATTGTATATAAGGTCCACGGCGGCCTCTATCTGGGCCATCCGGATGCGGCGGAGATCGCCTTTTACCGCTTTAATCCCCGCCCGCATCATTCGCCGCAGGTGGGCCCGATGGCGTCCTTTAAGGCTTGATATGGAAAGGGCCAGTTCTGTTTTATCCTGATAAAGGCGCGCCTGGTTCAGGGCTTGAATGGCCAATTCGTCCAGCCAATCGGTTTCGCTCCGGCAGATCTTTGAGAGCCGGTTTAAGCTGTCCGGGAGATTCGGATTAAACTCCTTTTTTAGATAGGGCATCAGGTGATGCCTTATTTTGTTTCGCAAAAATACCGGATCCGCATTTGTCTGATCCGTCACGTATGCCACACGGTTCTCTGCCAGATAGGCTAAAATGTCCTGGCGGCAGACCCGGATTAACGGGCGGATAATTTGATCCCGGGCCGGCGGAATGCCGGCCAAACCGTCAAGCCCTGCCCCCCGCAAAACATTCATTAAAACTTGTTCGGCGTTATCGTCGCGGTGGTGACCGAGGGCGATTTTATCAAACCCGTGGGCAGCCGCGGTTTCCTGAAAAAAATCATATCGCGCCATCCGGCCCGCCTCTTCAAGGGAGCGTTTGTAAGTATTTGCCAAATCCCGGATATTCACTTTTTGATAAAAAAAGGGCGTGCCGTAGTATTTTGCCGTATCCCGCACGAAACCGGCATCTTCGTCTGATGCGGCCCCCCGGAGCCCGTGGTTCAAATGGGCCACGCCGGTGTGGATGTTTAATTGATCAGCCAGGGCCATTAACGCATGCCACAGGCAAATCGAATCCGGCCCGCCGGATACCCCGATTAAGACCTTGTCGCGGGAATCTATCATGCGGTGGGCATGGATTGTTCGGCCGATGGTTTGTCGCAATTGATTGGTTGTCGAAATCCGGGAACACATAATGGGTATCTATCATAGCAGATCAATTATAAAGAATATATACAGCAATTGAGGGTGTGGCAATATGCGGACATTAAATTCCCTCTTGAAAAAGCCCTGGTCCGGTCTTATAGTGCTAATTCCTGGCTGTGATAGGCGGGGGGCTAGCGGTACCCTTTTCCCGAAATCCGCTTTATGCGGGGCTGAATTCCCTGCCAAGGGCTTTAAGTGATATCGCGGGGGGTTCTGACCGGCCGCCGCGCAACAGGCGGTTGCGAACCTCGTCAGGTCCGGAAGGAAGCAGCGATAAGCAGCGCAGTCTGTGTCGCGGACCGATCCCGGTCAAGTTACCCCCCGCTTTACACGAAAGCCCGATGCAGGGTTCACAGCCAGGTTCAATCGTCCTTGTTTAATCCTGTGGCACACGCCGGCAAGCCCCCTGCTTTTCCCCCGCTTAGTCTCTTGACATTCCATTATCGCGTCTTATCTTTTTCACGAAATTATAAATGGATTTAGCATTTTAAATATACTTCCGGGGTTATAACCCGAGCTGGTAAATCAGATGAAGCATGATTCATTGCATCGGGGTGATGTAATTGGCTAAAAAATCCGAATCTAAAAAGACCGAGGCGATGGAGAAAGATATGGCAGACGCCAATGTGAATAATTCAAAACAGGGCAGCACGCAGACAGAAGATGAAAATTCGGCAGGCACGGCGGCACAAAAAGAGGCCGCCGCATCCAAAACGGATTTATCCGAAGACACCACGATTGAGCAGTTAAAATCAGAGCTGGACCAGGTGCGCCAGGAGGCAGCGGATGAGCATGACCGGCTGCTCAGGTTGTCTGCTGAATTTGAAAACTATAAAAAGCGGATGGATCGGCAGGCGGAGGAGTTTAAGAAATATGCCAACGAGTCGCTTTTAAAAGAGTTTTTGACCGTGGTGGATAACCTCGAACGGGCGATATCCTCGACGGATGTCGATAAAGGGGTGAACAGCGAGGCCTGTGTGATCGAAGGCGTTGAAATGACCCTCAACGAAATCCTCAAGATTTTGAAAAAATTCAATGTTACGCCGATAGAGGCCAAGGGCAAACCCTTTGATCCGGTTTACCACGACGCCATGATGCAGGAAGAAACTGATGAATATCCGGAAAACACGGTTATTAATGAGCTTCAAAAAGGATATCTGATTCATGACCGGCTGCTTCGGCCGGCCATGGTGGTGGTTTCAAAACCTAAATCCAAATCTAAAAAATAATTTTACTAAATATAGGTATATCTGAAAATTTATCCTAATTATATAAGGAGGTAAACAAAATGGGGAAGGTAATCGGCATAGATCTCGGTACGACCAATTCCTGTGTAGCGATTCGAGAACAAAAGGAAACCAATGTTATCACAAATCCGGAGGGCAACCGGACGACACCGTCGGTAGTTGCGATATCGGAAGACGGTGAACGGATGGTTGGCCAGGTAGCCAAACGCCAGGCCATTACCAATCCGGAGAATACGGTATTCGGCGTCAAGCGCCTGATCGGCAGAAAGTTCGATTCCCCTGAGGTTCAGCGCGATATCAAGAATATTCCCTACAAGATTGAAAAAGCAAGTAACGGCGATATCCGGATTAACCTGCGGAACAAGCAGCATAGTCCGGCGGAAATCTCTTCGTTTATCCTGGCAGACATTAAGGATACGGCGGAGCAGTACCTGGGCGAGACCGTAACCGATGCGGTAATTACGGTGCCGGCCTATTTTGACGACAGCCAGCGGCAGGCAACAAAAGACGCCGGTAGAATTGCGGGCTTGAATGTGCAGCGGATAATCAACGAGCCGACAGCCGCTTCGCTGGCCTACGGGCTGGACAAGAAATCCGATGAGAAAATCGCGGTTTTCGATTTGGGCGGCGGCACATTTGATATCTCCATCTTAGAGATCGGCGACGGGGTGTTCGAAGTCAAGGCCACCCATGGGGATACCCACTTGGGGGGTGATGACTTTGATCTTCGGCTGATCGATTATCTTGCGGATGAGTTCAAGAAAGAAAGCGGCATTGATGTCCGCAATGACAAGATGGCGCTGCAGCGGTTAAAGGAAGGCGCGGAAAAGGCCAAGATGGAGCTCTCCACCGCCCTTCAGACCGATGTGAATCTGCCGTTTATCACCGCTGATGCAAACGGCCCCAAGCATTTAAACATCCGGATTACCCGGGCCAAGCTCGAGGGCCTGGTGGAAGATTTGCTTAATAACCTCGAGGGCCCCTGCAAAACCGCATTAGACGATGCCGGGCTAAAAGCCAGTGAGATCGACGAGATTATCCTTGTCGGCGGTATGATCCGGATGCCGGCTGTGCAGGAGCGGGTCAAGAATATTTTCGGCAAAGAGCCCCACAAGGGCGTCAATCCGGATGAAGTGGTGGCCATCGGCGCAGCCATCCAGGGTGGTGTGTTAAAGGGCGACGTCAAGGATGTGCTCCTTCTTGATGTGACGCCGCTGTCTCTGGGTATTGAAACCTTAGGCGGCGTGATGACCAAGCTGATCGAGAAGAACACCACCATCCCGACCCGAAAGAGCCAGATTTTCTCGACCGCCCAGGACAATCAGCAGGCGGTGACCATCCATGTGCTTCAGGGCGAGCGCGAAATGGCGGCGCACAATAAAACCCTGGGCAAATTTGAATTGACGGATATTCCGCCGGCGCCGCGCGGCGTGCCTCAGATTGAGGTGACCTTTGATATTGACGCCAACGGCATTGTCCATGTTTCGGCACAGGACAAGGCCACCGGCAAGGAGCAGTCCATCCGGATTACGGCCTCCAGCGGCCTGTCCCAGGCGGAGATCGATCAGTTGATCAAGGACGCGGAGACGCACGCCGAAGATGACAAGAAGCAGAAAGAGCTGGTGGAAGCCCGGAACAATGCGGATTCTTTGATCTACTCCACGGAAAAATCGCTTAATGAGCTGGGCGATAAGGTGGACGCCGGAACCAAATCCCAGATTGAAGAAATCATCGGCCGGCTCAAGAAGGAAATGGAAGGCGATGATGCGGAGAAGATCAAGAGCCTCTCTGAAGAACTGACCCAGGCCTCCCATAAGCTGGCGGAGACCATGTATCAGCAGGCCTCCCAGAGCGCCGAGCAGCAGGCCGGCGCCGGAGAAGCCGGCGGCACGTCTCAGTCCCAGGGCGGCGGCGCTGAAGAAGAGGATGTGGTTGATGCGGATTATGAAGAGGTCAAAGACGACAACAAGTAATTATTAATATAACATCTGAATCCAGAGAAAGCCCCCCGGCCCGCTGACATGCGGGTCGGGGGCTTTTTATTTGTGGCGCCCAGCCCCAAGTGCTCAGATAACAATGCGGCACGGTAAATTTGTTCTGTCTATTTTTCAGGCGGGCACGGTGGCCCGCCCTACGACGACATGCGTCGTAGAGTCTTTTTTTAGGGCACGGTGGCCCGCCCTACGCGACAATGCCGACATTTTGTAGGGTCGGCCACCGTGCCGACCTTACATGCGAGCAACCCCATGGCTATGGGGTTGCTCGCCAGAACAAATTCACCGTGTTAGCCGTGAACAATGCGGTTGACTTTTTGCGTTTTTTTGATAGGGCGATGGAGATTTGAAAATGAGGCATGATCTATTGACCCTTTGCCGGGGCCCTTCGAAGTATTTGGAATTAATTAATAATATTTTGTCAAATAAGGCTTTTATATATGGTGATCACTGAAATATTGGCCCGTAACGCCCGAATGTATGGGGATGAGGTCGCGCTGATCGAGCGCGAGCCCGCCACCGGCCATCGCGCTGAAATAACCTGGGCACAGTTTGACGCGCTGGCCAACCAGACCGCCAATGCCCTGCGGCAGCAAGGCCTGGGAAAAGGCGACCGGGTGGTTCAGCTCATGATGAACTGTATTGAGTGGCTGCCGGTCTATTTCGGCATCCTGAAGGCCGGGGCCATCGCCGTTCCCGTTAATTTCAGGTTTGAGGCACCGGATATCAGCCGGTGTGTTCGTCTTAGCGAGGCCCGGGCCCTGATATTCGGTGAAGAATTCATTGAGCGGATTGAATCGGCCAAATCCGGGACGGATCAGTGGGTGGATTGTTACCTGTTTGTCGGTCCGCCATCCAAGTGTCCGTCAAACAGTTTTTTTTATAATGATTTTATCGCGCCCGCCGCAAAAGATGCGCCGGATGTGCAGATAAGCCTTTGTGACGGGGCGGGCATCTACTTTACCTCAGGTACTACGGGCAAACCCAAGGGCGTGTATCTGACCCATCGGCATCTGGAGTTTGCCTGCTACGCGGAAAACCGGCATCACAATCAGACCCATGCGGATAATTTCCTCTGCATCCCCCCCCTCTACCATACCGGCGCGAAAATGCACTGGTTCGGCAATCTGATCGTCGGCGCCAGGGCGGTAATCCTGAAGGGCACCAGTCCGGAGGCCATTCTTGAGGCGGTGTCCGAGGAGCACGTAAGCATTGTCTGGCTGCTGGTGCCCTGGGCCCACGACATACTTGTTGCCATTGAACGCGAGACGGTTGATCTCAGCCGGTATCAGCTGGATCAATGGCGGCTGATGCATATCGGCGCCCAGCCGGTGCCGCCGAGCCTGATTGAGAAATGGAAAATGTATTTCCCTCACCATGAATACGACACCAATTATGGGCTAACCGAGGCGACGGGTCCGGGCTGCGTGCATCTGGGGGTGGAGAATTTCCATAAAATCGGATCCATCGGCATTCCGGGGTTTGACTGGGAATGCCGGATCGTGGATGAGCATGGTATGCAGCTTCCTTCCGGGGCGCCGGGGGAATTGCTTGTCCGGGGGCCGGGGGTGATGGTGGGCTATTACCGGAATCCGGATGCAACGGGTGCGGTGTTTACGGACGGCTGGCTCCATACGGGCGATATCGCCCGCAAGGACGCAGACGGGTTTATCTGGCTGATTGACCGGAAAAAGGATGTGATTATTACCGGCGGGGAAAACATTTTTCCGGTTGAAATTGAAAATTTTCTAATGACCCATGAGGACATACTGGATGCCGGGGTCATCGGGGTGCCCGATATCCGCCTGGGTGAAATTGCGGCCGCGGTTATTGCGTTAAAGCCTGGCAGGCGCCTTTCTGAAGACGACATCCGCCGGTTCTGCGAGGATCTGCCCAAATATATGCGGCCGCGGCGGATTTTTTTTGACGATATCCCCCGAAATCCCACCGGAAAGATCGAAAAACCCAGACTTCGGGCCAAGTACGCCAAAAATGACGGCTAACCGGTATTTTACGCTTCCTTCAGCATCGCCTTGGCCATGTTAAGGTCATAGGCCTGGCCGGGGTTGAACTTTTTGCCCTTATACATCTCTGCCGCCGCCTCAATGGCGTCATAGGGCACCCATCCGTGCTCTTCCCATAGCTTGGGGTCATCCGCACTCCACAAACGGAAATATAAGGTGTGGTTTGCTTCCTTCACATACATCCGCACCCGCTTGTTCTCCGGAAACGGATAGTAGTAGACGCCGTTTTCATCCTTCATGCTATATTACCCTCAAATTTTTTCAGCATATTTTTTGGCCTTTCCCTACCGCACCCCCGGGCGATTTTCAATTCCTAAATTGAGCGTTTCAAATTTAGGAATTGTTTGTTTGGCTCGCTATTCATTTTGGTGCAGAGGATTGACCCGGTCTGCCGGGGCCGGCCAAAAGGTTTGATTCCGTATTGACTTTTTTCAGAATTGATGCTCTCGTATGCCAATCCTTCTTGTATAACCTAAATTGAGCGATTTTCAAGTTTGCCGCAGATACAAGCACGGTGAATTTGTTCTGTATCCAAATCGAAATCGCTATCGGGATCGAAATCGAAAAAATATGACCCTTGGACGCGAAAAACTGGACGTCTATCGCCTTTCAATAGGCTACGTTGCATGGGTTTACGAGAAGGCCGACAGCCTGAACGGAGTCCATCGGCCCGCCCGGGATCAATGGCTTCGGGCCAGCCAGCCGATACCGCTCAATATCGCCGAAGGTAATGGCAAGACCGCGGAAGCCGACCGAAGGCGTTATTTCGAAATCGCTCGTGGCTCCGCGCTTGAGTGCGCGGCGATTCAAGATGTGCTGATTGTCGGCAAGGCGCTGGACAAGATGGAAAGCCGGAACCGCAAGGATGAACTCGACCGTATGGCCGCGATGCTCAGCCGTCTCGGCGGAAGAGGATACCAAGTTCGAGAGGATCAGGAAGTCTACAGTGTCGATTTCGATTTCGATTTCGATTTCGATCCCGATAGCGAAGAAAACGAATCCCAACCTTAGCGTTAACAGGACCGGGGGTATGGATTTTGCGGTTAGAACAAATTTACCGTGCAGATACAAGGAAAATGATGTCGAGCTATAGGTGCCTATGCGAGACATCATTTGACGCAGTAGATGCGGTGAAATTGAAAATCCCGGAGGTTTTTTGATGAAAGCAAAGCGACCCGTTTATTATCAGGAGGCAGAAGCATGCGTGGATGCCGTTATTGAAAAAGTCGGCAAAGAGATCGTATTAGGCCTGCCGCTGGGGCTTGGCAAGCCTAACGAGTTTACCAATGCCATCTATCAAAGGGCCAAAAAAGACCCATCCATTAAGCTTACCCTTTGCACCGCACTTTCCCTGGAGCGCCCGCGCGGCGCCAGTGATCTGGAAAAACGGTTTCTGGGCCCCTTTGTGGAAAGAAAGTTTAAAGGATATGTGGATCTCGATTACATGACCGATCTGCGTCAGGGGCATCTCCCGGAAAATGTGGAATTGCGGGAGTTCTATGCCAAGGCCGGTTCCTACCTGAATGTGGACCATACCCAGCAGAACTATATCAGCTCCAATTATACCCATGCCTGGCGGGATACTCTGGATAACGGGGTGAACGTGATCGCCCAGATGGTGAGCAAAAAGGAGATAGACGGCCAAACCCGCTACAGCATGAGCTGCAACCCGGAGGTGTCCCTTGATCTTGGTTCGGCCATGCGCGAGCTTGAACAGCAGGGTAAAAGCATCTGCATCATCGCCCAGGTCAATCAGAACCTGCCGTTCATGTACGGCGATGCCGTGGTCGTACCGGAAACCTATGATATGGTGATTGATACCCCAAACTATTACTCCCGCCTTTTTGGCGCACCCAAGATGTCCATACCCACCGCTGACTATATGATCGGTCTTCAGGCCAGCACCCTGATAAAGGACGGGGGAACGCTCCAGATCGGGATCGGCTCACTGGGCGATGCGCTGTGCTACGGCCTTCAGATGCGAAACGAAGACAATCCGGAGTATAAGCGGTTTGTCCGGGATACCGGGATTTATGATCGATTCGGGCCGGTGATTGATCGCATCGGCGGCCTTGATGCGTTTGATGAGGGCATCACCGGGTCCACGGAAATGCTGGTGGATGGGTATCTGCATTTGATCAAGTCCAACGTGGTCAAAAGAAAGACCTATAACAGCGTGGCGATTCAGCGCTTGATCAACGAGGGCCGCATTGATGAAAACGTAACCCCGAAAACCCTTGAGTTTTTGCTCGAGGCCGGTGCCATAAGGCCCCGGCTGTCTGCCGCGGATTTTGATTTTCTGTGTGACTTCGGCATATTCAGATCGGGTTTGACCTTTACCGAAGGGGTCATTTATACTGAGGATCAGGAAATCCCAGCGGATCTGTATGATCCCAAACGCATGGATGAGATCCTCCGGTGCTGTCTGGGCGATACCCTTAAAAACGAGATTCTGATTCATGGCGGCTTTTTTTTGGGGCCGGAGGGGTTTTACCAGGCCTTAAATGACATGAGCGAAGAAGAGCGCCGGAAAATTTTTATGACCAGCGTTTTAAATGTCAATCAGCTCTACGGCAACAATTGCTATGCCAGTGAAGAACTGAAAGGCCTGCAGCGGCGGCACGGCCGGTTCGTCAATGCCTGCCTGATGGTGGCGCTCTCCGGGGCGGTGGTCTCCGACGGCCTGGAAAACGGCCAGGTGGTCAGCGGCGTGGGCGGCCAATACAATTTCGTCTCTCAGGCCCATGCCCTGCCGGATGCCCGCTCCATTTTGATGTGCAAGGCCACCCGGGCAAGCGGCAAAAACATCGCCTCCAATATCGTATTTAATTACGGCCATACCACCATTCCCAGGCATTTGCGCGATATCGTGATCACCGAGTACGGGATTGCCGATTTGCGGGGAAAAACCGATAAAGCGGTCATGGAGCAGCTTTTAAATATCGCGGATTCCCGGTTTCAGGATGAGCTGCTCCAGCAAGCAAGGGATTCCAGAAAAATCCCGGCGGACTATCAGATTCCGGATCAATTCCGAAACAATTATCCCCAGCGGCTGGAGGCGGAAATCGCCCCGTTTAAAAAAGCCGGGTGGTTCCCGCCATTTCCTTTTGGAACGGATTTTACCGATGAGGAGCTGGTCATCGGCAAGGCGTTGAAATGGCTTAAAGGCCAGATGGCCGAGGGGTTCAGCAAGGTGTCGAGTCTTAGCAAAGCCATGACCATCCGGCAGGTACCGCAAGGCGCCAAGCCTTATTTGGAGCGCCTGGAGTTAGATGCCCCCCACTCCGCCAAGGAGAAAATGATGCAGAAGCTGGTGATATATGCCTTGTCCGCACAAGGGGTGCGTTAGCTGGCCGTCTTATTAAAAGGGCCCGGGCCGCCGCATTTTTTTATTGCGGGACTTGCGGTACGATAGAATGCAACAAAATGTGAAATCAGCGCATAACCATAAAGGAGACCCTATGGAGACCAGCCTTAATCTTGAAAGTTTCGGGCGGAAACATCTGCGGCGCATTCACCGGAATCTCACCACGCCGATGCTGTATGAAAAAATCGCCACCAATCGCGAAGGGCAGCTCGCGCATTTGGGGCCGGTGGTCATCCGCACCGGCCATTACAGCGAGATGCCGCCGGAGGACAAGTTTATCGTCAAGGATTCATTCAGCGAGGAAAAGGTTTTCTGGAGCGATGAAAAAAACGAACTTTCGGAGAATCACTTCAATACCCTGTTTCACCGGCTGCTGGCCTATATGCATGATAAGGAAGCTTATGTCCAGGACTGCCTGCTCGGCAGTGTCCCCGAACACCAGATTCCGATCCGGATTGTTACGGAAAGCGCATGGCATAGCCTGTTTGTCCGGAACATGTATTATCAGATCCATGACCCGGCCGAACTTGATGCCTTTGCCCCGGAATTTACCATTATCCATGTTCCGGGCTTTAACGCAGTGCCGGAGCAGGACGGCACCCGTTCCGCCGCATTCGTGATCTATAACTTAAGCCAGCGGCTGATTTTAATCGGCGGTTCCAGCTATGCCGGGGAGATCAAGCAGGCGGTGTTCACGCTGGCCAGTTACCTGGTGCCGGAATCGGTCTTTTGTATGCGATGTTCCGCCAATGTGGGCGCGGCGGGGGATGTGGCGATTTTTCTCGGCCGGGAGGAGACCGGAAAAACGACGCTGGCCATGGATCCCGGCCGGCGGCTTTTGGGCGACCATACCCACGGGTGGACGGATACCGGGATTTTTAATCTGGAATGGGGGGGGTATGCCAAGCTCTTTAATCTGTCCGCTGAGGATCAGCCGGCGGTTTATGACTGCACCCGGCGGTTTGGGACCATTCTGGAAAATGTGACCTGTGATCCGGATACCCGGCGTATTGATCTGACCGATGGGAGTCTGACCCGCAATACCCGCGCTGTTTATCCCATCAGCCATTTGCCGAACGCCATTCATAGCGGTATCTTTGATCCGCCCCGAAACCTGTTTCTGCTGACCTGCGACGCCTTTGGGGTGCTTCCGGCCATCGCCCGGCTGACGCCTGAACAGGCGGTATACGCCTTTTTGTCCGCCTATACATCCAAATTTACTCAGACCGAAAGCGGCGAATTTGAGCCCCAGGTGATGTTCAATGTCTGTTTCGGGGATGCGGCGCTGGCGCTGCCCGCCTATTCCTGCGGGATGCAGCTGCTTGAAAAGATTAAGACCCACAATACCGTCTGCTGGCTGATGAATACCGGCTGGATCGGAGAGCCTTCCCACAAGGCCGACCGTATCAGTATCCGGCATTCCCGGGCCCTGGCCGATGCCGCCATATCCGGCGCATTAAATGATGTGGAATTTGAAACCGATCCGGTGTTTCAGTATGAGATCCCCAGGACCTGTCCGGGGGTGGACATCCCTGCGAAGATGCTAAATCCCCGGGAGGCGGCTGCGGACGCCGGCGACTATGAGCTTCGGGCCAACCGGTTGGTCGCGGAATTCATGAAGGATTTTGCCCAGTACGAAGATAAGATGCCGGAAGACATGCGGACGATGCTCTCCCAGATTATTTCCGTGGATGATACGCTGGATCTGGAGGAGTTCGGGTTTTCGATGTAGTTTTTTTAATGATGGTTGGGGCTCAGTGCCGACCCCCATTAAAACCTGGGTTATCCGTGTTTTGGCTTCATTATCTCTTCCTGAAAGTTCAGCGTGGCAAAATAGTCGTCCATGGTTTCCGCCCGCCGGATCCGCTCCACCGATCCGTCGCTTCTTAACAAAAGCTCCTGGGGCCGAAGCTTGGCATTGTAGTTAAAGCCCATGGCGTGACCGTGGGCGCCGGTGTCCTGGATGATCAGCAGGTCACCGTCATCGATTTTCGGCAGTGTCCGCTGGACAGCGAATTTGTCAATATTTTCACACAGGGAGCCCACCACATCGACGGTCTCTGCCGGCGTTTCATCTAAATTTTTTCCCAGTACGTCGATATGATGATAGGCGCCGTACATGCCGGGGCGCATCAGGGCGGACATGCAGGCATCCACCCCGATGTATTTGCGATATATATCCTTGTGATTGATGGCCTTTGTGACCAGTACCCCGTGGGGGCCGGTCATATAGCGGCCGCTTTCCATGAAAAGTTTCGGGGCCTCGCCGTGCTTTTTTTTGAATGCATTAAACAGGTCTTTTATTTCCCGGCCCATTGCTTCGATGTTTAGGGGCGGCTCATCCGGTTGATAGGCAATCCCCAGTCCGCCGCCGATATTTATAAATTCAAACCGGATGCCCAGTTCATTGGAAAGCCATTCGACCATCTCCAGGAGCATCCGGGCGGTTTCGACCATGTATTCATAATTGCGTTCATTGGATACCAGCATGGTATGAAGCCCGAAGCGTTTGGCCCCGAGCCCGATCATTTTTTTATACGCATGGAGAATCTGATCATGGCTGACCCCGTATTTGGCTTCAACCGGATTGCCGATAATCGCATTGCCGGAACGACGCGGCCCCGGATTGTATCGGAAGCTGGTAATCTCAGGAATTTCCGGCAGCTTTTCGATAAGCGTGATGTCATCGAGGTTTAAGATGCAGCCGTCCACTGCCATGGCGGTTTTAAAGTCCTCAACGGTCGTGTTGTTTGAGGTAAACATGATGTCATGGCCATGGGCGCCGATTCGGCGGCTGAGCTCTATCTCCGGGATTGAACTGCAGTCAAAGCCGAACCCCATATCCTTCATAATGGATAGTATCCGGGGGTTTGGAAGGGCTTTGACGGCAAAAAATTCTTTGAACTGATCGACTCCGGCAAAGGCGGTTTTTAAGCCGCCGCCCGTGTCACGGATGCCGGTTTCATCATATATATGAAACGGCGTATGGAAACGATCGGCAATTTCCGGTAAAAGCGGAAAAAGTCGATTCTTAAACTCCTCTGTCATTGGCATGGGTGCACCTCAGATTGAATTTAACGAATTAAAACCAATTAAATAATCACAATTTCATGTTTTTTCAAGAAAAGAGATAATTATCATTGCCCCCTGCTTGGCCAAACGGCATTGTATGATTTGATGAACACCTGTATACAATTGTACACAAAAACAAGGAAAAATATGAGGCGGTGTTTACTAAAACAATTATTTTTTAATGCGATTGACGGTTTAAGAGCATATTTGAGGGATTGCATGGCAGGAAAATTGCAAAAAGCAAAACCACGGATCGCTAAAAGTATTCCCCCTGGGCCGTGCGCCCGGACCGAGCCTGTAAGTAACTTTAAAGGCACTGAGGCACTGAGGCACGATAAATTTGTTCTATCTATTTTTCAGGCGGGCACGGTGGCCCGCCCTACGAATGGGGAAAAAACTGATCCATCGTAGCGTAGGGTCGGCCACCGTGCCGACCAGAACTTATTGATTTAATTAACCTAATTTCTAATACCCAAAATCTGATGCCCGTGAAGTTAATTAAAAGGCTTTATTTAATTATTTGCTTGACATAACAACAATTTAACGGCAAGAATGGTTTCGGGTACCAAATGGCGGCTTGCAAATTATCGAGAGCTATGATAATCGGAAGATCACTGCAAGTGATTATTGTTAACCTTAGCTGAGCGTTGCGAGTAAGCATTTTGAAAAAAAACCCTCACGCCCCGACATTGCGATCACTTCCCTTAATCCATCAGTGGATAAATTTATCCCGTAATCTTTCTTCCTTTAACGTAACATTCAGATTCTTTCGCTTTTTTATACACCATAACCCTAAGCGTATAACGTAGAGACTTATTATGATAGTTGGGTCCAAAAATCATCTCGTCGGTCTGGATATCGGATCAAGAGCCATTAAAGCCGCTGAAGCCGTGGAAACCAGAAAAGGCTGGGAGTTGAGAAGATTTGGCAGCATCGATGTCGAGCCGGGGGCCATCGAGGAAGGTGTTATTAAAAATTCTGAGGCCATGTCGAATGCCGTCCAGCAGCTTTTTGATCTATACAATTTTAAAACAAAAAACGTGGCCATTTCTATCGGCGGCTATTCAGTGATTGTAAAAAACATCAGTGTTCAGAAAATGCCGGAAGAGCAGCTGGTTGACAGCTTGAATTTCGAAGCCGAGCAATACATCCCCTTTGATATAAATGATGTAAATATCGATTTCCAGCTGCTGGGTGAAAGCGAGCAGAACCCCAATCAGATGAATGTTTTGCTGGTGGCTGCCAAAAAAGACATGATCAATGACTACATTAATCTGATTGACAGCTCGAATCTGAATCTTTGCATCATCGATATCGACGCCTTTGCCCTGCAGAATATCTATGAAACCAACTACGGGGTTCAAAGTGAGAATGTCGCTCTGATCGATATCGGGGCCAGTAAAACTTCGGTCAACATTCTAAAAGGCAATACGTCCGTATTTTTACGGGACGTGTCTCTGGGATGCAATCAGATAAACGAAAAAATCGCCTCGATGGCCAATTGTTCGCTGGCAGAGGCGGAAACCATTCGTCAGCAGGAGTCGCCGGATAAGATTTCCCCTGAAAATTTGAAACAGGTGGTTTCATCTGTTGTCAACGACTGGTGTGATGAGATCGGACGGGCGCTGGATTTTTTTAAATCTACCAATCCGGATGAAGGGATGAAAAAAATCGTGCTCAGCGGCGGCGGGGCGAATATCCGGGAGTTTAGGGAGCTATTGGCTGCACAGACGGCTACTGAGACCACTGTAATCAATCCGTTTGAAAATTTTTTGATCGGCAGTGGGCAACTGGATAACGTCTATTTGAAACAGATCGCACCTCAGGCTGCCATAGCAATGGGGCTTGCATTAAGAAGAGTGGATGACAAATGATAAGGATTAATTTACTCCCCTATCGGGCTGCCCGGAGCAAGGAAAATATCCGCCGGCAGGTTTCTATCTTTTGCCTCTCAATCGCGCTGCTTATAATCGTTTTCTGGGTTTTTAACGGATATTTAAGCGGCCGGATCAATAATTTGTCCGCCAGACTGGATGATTTAAAAAAAGAGGTCAAACCCTATGAGGAAAAGGCCAGGCAGGTTGAGGAAATAAAGGAGAGGCTGGCGGCCCTGAATAAAAAGATCGAAATCGTGAATCAATTGAAGGCTTACCGTAAGGCGCCGCCGCAACTGCTTGCTGAAATGACGGAGATGATCGTGCCGGACCGCATGCAGCTTACCAGGTTTAAATCCAATAATGATAGTGTTTCATTGGAAGGCTTGGCGCTAGATAATGAAACCGTGGCTGTCTTTATGACCCGGCTTGAGCGCTCCGCCATTTTTAACGGGGTAACGCTCAAATCAGCCAAACAGCAGGCAAGATTCAATATTGACATGAAGAATTTTAATATCGTGTGCAAAAAAGCCGCAACCTACGAGCCGGATAAAAAGAAGGCGGATAAGTAATGAAAAAGTCCAGTCTCTCTAGTTCAATTGAACCGTATATTCAAAGAATCGGTCAACTCCCCCGGATTCAGCGCATACTCATTGCTGCCGGTACAGGGGTGTTGATAATCGGGGTGTTCATTTATTTCTTCTGCATGCCAAAGTATAAGGAAATTGACCGCCTGAAGGATGAGGTTGCCAAAGCGGAAAAGAAGCTTTCGGAAACCAAAGAAAAAGCGGCGGCGCTTGATGAATACAAAGAGAAAATAGAAGCTGCGCGGGCTAAGTTTACCATTGTGTCAAGGGCTTTGCCGTTGAAAGACGAGGTTCCCTCTCTTCTAACCAGTGTTTCCCAGGCAGGAAAAGATTCCGGACTCACTTTTTTATTGTTTGAACCCAGGGAAGAAAAAAAGCAGGATTTTTATGCGGAGATTCCCATAAACATGCAGCTTTCCGGCAGCTATCATGATCTCGGGGAGTTTTTTGACAAACTGGCCGGTATGTCGCGGATCGTCAATGTCAAGGAATTCGAGATGACATCAAAGGATGTCATGTCCACGAACCTTAACATTGACTGCACGGCGGAAACTTATAAGTTCATCGAATCATCCGGTGAGGATAATAAAAAATAGCCAAAGAGAAAAAGACCGATCATGCAAAGATTTACTCTAAAAATCGTTTGTTTTTTGTGTTGCCTGCTTTTCATCGTGGCTGTCGGTAACGTCCAGGCTGCAAAATCCTCGGCCCGGCATGTAAGCAATCGGGTAAAGATTGAGCGCCCGGAAAAACCCTCTGCCGCTCCGGCTGAGACGGCAGCGGAAAAATCCGATAAGCCGGCTGAAGAAGCGGCTGTGGCGGAAAAGCCGGCGCCTGAAAAAGAAGCCGGAGCCCCAGAAAAACCGGCTGAAGAAAAATCCGTTAGCGCCCGGGAGCAGACAGCAAGCCGGGAAAAACCGGCTGATGCGGAGGAGATGCGCAAAGAGGCCATTGGCTTACTGGGAGAAAAACAGGAGCTCTATGCCCGGAAAGGACGGATAGATCCTTTTGCGCCGTTTGTCCAGGGCCCGAAACCTGAGCGGGACGAAGAAGCGCAAAAAAAGCTCGAGCGCCGGAAACCCCAAACCCCCCTTGAGCGCTTAAGCCTCGGCCAGCTTGAGCTGACGGCGATTATGGAGACGCCGGAGCAAAGGCTGGCAATGGTTGAAGAGGCATCCGGGAAGGGGTATGTGGTCAAAAAAGGAACATATATAGGCGATCAGGGCGGCCGGATAACAGAGATTTTATCGGAAGCCATTGTTATTGAAGAAAAATATCTGGATGTCTTTGGCAAAGTGGATGTCCGGGAAAAACAATTGAAACTTCAGAAATAACCTGGAGAACGTAAACATGCTTAATCGAAGGTACTTTCTCAATATTGGAAAGGTGTTACTGTTGGGGGTTTTAGCGACCGCCATGCTCGCCTGCGCGGCAAAGTCGGTAAAGGAAGAAAAGCCCGAAGCGGCCTCGCCTGAGCCCCTTGCCATTTCGGATGTCCAGGCCAAATCGATCCATGGCGGAATGGGGATTTCAGTCAATGCCAGCGATGAATTGGATTATACGGCGATTAAACGCCGCGACCCCCTTTCCGTGATTCTTTATTTTCCGAACACCCATCTAAAAGATGTTCCCCCCGTGGAACTCCCTGACAATGACATTGTTAGCTCGGTAAAACCTTCGATGGCGGAAAACCAAAAAAATGCGCGGATTGAAATCGCACTGCTGAAAGATTTGCCCTATAAGGTCGAGAAAGACGGAACGTCGCTGCAAGTGGTTTTTCGGGCCGAGGCTTCATCTGCCGCCCCGTCCGGGCAAGAGGCCCCGGCCGGATCTTCGGAAGAGGCGATGGCCGCTGAAAGCGCAGCTTCATTCGAAGAAGACGACAGGGACTCGGCCGGATATCAATCATCTGGCGCATCGAAAAAAACTGAAGCGCCGGAGCCGGATCGCGCTGACAGCACTGAGCCGGCCCTGGTCCAGCGGATCGATTTTTCAGCCGAAGAATCCGGGAAGTCGGTGATCAGCGTGGAGACGAGCAAGCCGGTAGCCTATCAGATTGAAAAGATCAGGCCTCGCCTGCTGAAATTGAAGTTAAACAACAGCCGGCTGCCTGAATATCACCAGGGGCGGCCTTTAATTACCACCCGGTTTGACAGTGCCGTGGACCGGGTGATTCCTGCAAAAAGCGCCGAAGCGGACAATGTGACTGAAATATTGATCGAACTCCGGGAACAGGTCCCTTACCGGCCGGTCAAGTCAAACGGGCTGCTGGCCATTCATTTTGAAGCCTCTTCAATCGGTCCCAGACCGTTTGAAGCGGCCAATCTGCCATCCTGGCAAAACGTTTTGGAGAACTCTCTGTCCCCGGAAACCCCAACAACCGTTTCAGGCAAAAAACCTTCAGCTATGCCCGCCGAACCGGAAAACCCCTATGCGGATTTGCTCGGTGAGGATAAGGAGTATACCGGGGAGAAAATCGCACTGGATTTTTTTGAAACCAATATCAAAAACGTATTCCGGATCCTCCAGCAGGTGAGCGGTAAAAATTTCGCCATTGATCCCAATGTACAAGGTTCAGTGACCCTCTCCTTTCAAAAACCCGTGCCCTGGGACCAGGTGCTTGATCTGGTCTTGCAGATGAACGGGCTGGATAAAGTGGAAAAGGGCGAGATCATCCGCATTGCCACAAAGGGTACGTTAAGGGCGGAGGAAGAAGCCAGGCGCCAGAAAATCGAAGCAATCCAAAAACGAAAAGAGCAGCAGAAACAGCTGGAACCGCTGGTCACCGAATACATCGAGATCAGCTACGCCAATGCCCAGAATGAGGTGCTGCCCCATGTCAAAGATGCGCTTTCAAAAGAGCGGGGCAGTGTTACCGTGGATTCGCGCAACAACCAGCTCATTATTACAGATACCCAGGCCAAGATCCGCAAGGCCAAAGAAATCATCACTGAAATCGACAAGGTCACGCCGCAGGTGATTATTGAAGCCCGCATTGTTGAGGCAAATGACAACTTCAGCCGAAAGGTCGGGGTTACCTGGGGCGCACAGAGCGAAGATGTTTACCGATCGGATCTGGGCGGCAACTACTCATATAATTCGGTTGTTAATACGCCCTTTATCGGCGGCGGCGCGGAAGGCGGAACAGAGAGTCCAAGCTTGTTTAATTTTTCCTTTGAACGATTGCCGAGCATGGGGACTCCGTTTTTACTGGATGCCACCCTTCGGGCCATGGAAACCGAGCAGGTGTTAAAAATTATTTCAACGCCAAAGATTGTGACCCTGGACAATAAAGAGGCCACAATTACCCAGGGGGTTGAATGGCCTTATCAGAATGTAGAAGAGGATGAGGTGCAGACAGAGTTCAAAGAGATTAATTTAACCCTTAAAGTGACCCCTCACATCACGCCGGATGAGCGCGTTTCCCTGGAAATAGACCTTCAAAAAGATGATATTCAGGAAATTACCGCCTCTGGAGAGCCGGCGATATCCACGAACAATGCCCAGACCGAACTGCTGATCGACAACGGCCAGACCATTGTCATTGGCGGTATTGTGAAGCGAACCGAGAGTAATGCCCAAGCCGGTCTGCCCATATTAAAGGATATCCCAGGAATCGGCTGGCTGTTTAGCGCCAAGCAGGATGAGGTCGTCAAACGGGAGCTTTTGATTTTTATGACCCCCAATATTGTGCAACTGGAGCAAAGGGGTCTCGCCCAGGCCCAAACCGAATAAATAACACTACTAAGAATAAAATTCTTGAATATTCCAAACCGAAGTTTTGAAAGGATACCATTTATGAAAGCCCAATATGCCAAGATAACCGTTCAGGTGCTGCTTGTCAGCCTGCTGGCATTATTATTAGTCGGGTGCGGCGAATCCGGAAGCCCGGGGGGCGGGACTGGTCCCGGTGAAACGGCCTCCATTGCCTTGACATCCGGTAGCGCCACTCTGCCGGCGGATGGATTTTCGTCTACTTCCATCACGGCCTCATTAACTGATTCGGTTGGACAGTCCGTGGATCAAAATACCGAGTTGACATTTCATACCAATCTCGGGCACTTCAGAAATGGTGAACAGGTTTACAAGGTTGATACGGTTGATGATAGCGGTACATTCATCGCTCAGCTGTCGACGGGCACGACGGCGGGAACCGCCGAAATTATTGTTACTTCCAACAGCATTACCCAAAAGCTCGAGATCGAGCTTATTAAATCCCTGCCGCCGGTCACGATTGACCTCAGCATTGCGCCGAGCACCCTTAATCCAAACGGCACCACCAGTGTCACGGCAATGGTGAAAAATGTTAATGATGAACCGGCGGCCGATGAGACGATTATTTTTTCGGTTCAGTCGAGCGACAGCGGGGGCGAATTTCAGACACTTACCGCGACCACAAACGTAAATGGGGAGGCTGAGGTCAATTACATCGCCGGCAGCGGCTCCGGTGAAGACTTGCTTAAAGCGACAGCCGAAACCAATGGGGTATCAGGGAGCGCCACGCTGATAGTGGACCCGGATGCCACCGTGGTCGATAACATTACGGTTGTCGCCGGTGCCGGTTCAATTTTAGCAGACGGCATTACAGAGGTTGCCATCCGGGCAACCGTGACGGATATCGATGGGAATCCGGCTTCCGGCAAAATTGTCAATTTCCAAACCACGGCCGGCACGCTGACAACAACAAGCAGCACCACCAATGCGAACGGAATGGCCGAAGTCTCGCTCCGCTCATCTACCACGACCGGAACGGCGACTGTCAGGGCGGAGGCTGACGGCTTTTTCAGCGAAGTGGATGTCGCCTTTGTGTCCGGCGCGGCTCAATCGATTCTGGTGTATGCCAGTCCGGAAACGGTTAATCCCGGTGACAGCTTCCAAATTTCCGCAGCTCCGCTGGACGCAAACAATAACCGCTTAAATAATGAACGACTGACCTTTAGCGTCCGGGAAGTCGGCAGCAGTGAGATTTTAGACACCGCCGAACAGGTGACGGATGAACAGGGCATTGTCCGCATTGATTTGGCAGCTGTCTATGGAACCAGCGATCTTGAAATAACGGTTGAAACCAGCAATGGCACATCCAATTCTGTGGTTGTGGAAGTTGATGAAGAAGCCACGGTGGTTGGATCTATTTCTCTCGATGCCGGCGCCTCCGCGGTGGTGGCAAACGGCAAATCCCTCACGAAAATCCGGGCTACGGTCTTGAATAAAAACGGCAGTCCCGCCCCGGGAATTGAAGTTGACTTCGAGACGACCCTGGGATCATTGACCACGACAACGGCCACGACAAGTTCTGATGGGGTGGCTGAGGTAACCCTTAAAGCCGGGAAAACGATCGGAGCCGCCATTGTGACCGCTGACGCCAGCGGGTTTAAAGATCAGGTTGAAGTGGAATTTGTTGGCGGCCCTCCTGAATCGATTACCGTGCAGGCGATTCCATCGTCCGTGCCGCCTGGCGGCAAAAGCTCCATTGTGGGTACACTCAGGGATCGAATTGGTAATCCGATAGCGGGTGAACAACTCAATTTCAGTCTGATACAAAACAACAGCGCAGCAAGTCTCTCTGCGCCAAGCGCTGTCACCGATGTCAATGGGCAGGCCATGGTTGATTATACGGCGGGTGATTTGGTAAGAACGGATAAGGTTCAAGTCGTAGCGGACAGAAATCAGACTGTGGTAAGCAGCACCTGGATTACCGTGGACAGAGGAAGCGAATCTGTTGGGTCGATTTCGTTATCGTCAGGTGCGGAGTCTATACCGGCGGACGGAAAAAGTTCGGTCGCAATTACGGCGACATTATTTGATAATTCGGGAGCCCCTATGCCCAGGGGAACGAGCGTTTTATTTGAAACCAACCGGGGACAGTTCTCTACATCAGGCGCTAAAACCATTGCACAGAAAACGATAGATGATTCGGGAACCGTGGTGGTGGCGCTTATCTCTAGTGAAGATGCTGGAACAGCCACGGTCACAGCGTATTCTGGCGGGGTTTCCCAGTCAATTAATGTGGTGTTTGAGGGAGAAGGCGTAGTGGTACCAACCGCTGCGTTTCTGTCGCTATCCACCTCAAAGACATCGATAAAGACAAACGGGACAGACAAAGCAACCATCACAGCCACCGTGCTTGATGAAAACCGGGTATCCATAGAAGGGACAACCGTTAATTTTAGTACAGATGGCGGTCAAATCAGCTCTGCAAACGTAAAAACGGATGAAAATGGACAGGCGACGATTGATTTAAGCTCGGGGCCGGATAAGAAAAACAGTACCGTAACGATAACCGCTACTGTTGATGAGGAGGTGGCATCAATACCGATTAACCTGCAAGGCACCGAGCTTACCATTACGCCGGCCAGCGCACAAGTTAGTACGGGCGATACGCAGGAAATTGTCATCCAGGCGCTTGATGGCGATGATACCCCCATTTTTGATGCTGATATCAATGTAAGTCTTGATGCCTCGACGACCCCGCCGGCAGATCTCAGTTTTTCACCTTCTCTTCCAGATACGTTCCAGACGGACTTGAGTGGGAAAATATATCTTGAGCTGCAAGCCGGAGCAATTGCCGGCAACGCAGTAATTGTAGCTGATGCCGTGGATAGTTTAGGCGCCTCTGCCACCGGAACTTACCAGATTGGGGCTGCAGCGGATATTTTCGAGATTACTGCTCCTGCGGAAGATTTTTCTTTTGCCATAGCTGACGGGTCAACACCGGTTGAGGTTACGGTTCATGCGGGCGGGTTGAGTGCCGGTGAAACGGTGGAGTTTTATACTTCATTTGGACGGTGGGCTGGGACTGGCTCAAGTACGACTTCTGAGACATTAACAACAGCGGGTCAGGATGTCACCAGAGAGCTTATCGCAGACGACCCCGGCGTGGCCACTGTCGAGGTATATGAGCAGTCTGATCTTGATCCTTCGGATACCGTTCAAGTATCTTTCTATAATCCGGCGGATAAAGCCTATGATATAAGCGTAGAAGCCTCACAGGCCAACATACTGCCGAGTACCGGCGACACGGAATACAGTATCACCATTACGGCGGCGGTTTTTGATGAAAACAATTCACCTGTTGGGGACGCTACGGTTTATTTTTCTTTGGACAATACCACGGGGGGTGGAGAATACCTGTCTCAGGCGACAGTAACAACCGATCCAAGCGGCATCGCGGAAACCACCTTCACTTCCGGCTCCAAGGGTACCGGAAGTGAATCGGATGACGCGGTTCTTGTCACCGCTACGGTTGCAACCCCGGCTCACCCGACAGATACGACAAGATCGGATGACGTTCCCATTGTGATCCGGGAGGATGCCGCCAATATATCCATCGGATTTGCAACCCAAATTGAATCCAATGAGGATAATACCCAGTATTTGCTCCCCGTATCTGTCTTGGTTGCAGACACTAACGGAAACCCGGTGGTTGGCAAACAGGTTTCTTTGGGGCTGAGGCCGTCATTGTTTAGGACCGGTGAATGGATTAAATCTGGTGATGAATGGGTGGTCTCCTATGAGAACCCCTGCGATGGTAGTGATCTCTTTATATTTGTCAATGAAGATTTAAATGGCAACTCCTTTCTTGATGATGATCCGCCTTTGAGTGAGGATCAAACGGATGGTTATAATGTGGGGGATTCTGATTTACCCGCGTATTTTGACGGGTATAGCGCTGGTGACCAAGTGCCCGGGCTCAACAATGGCATGCTTACGCCGGGCCAATCCTCCGCCGGTTCCATACCGTCTAATGTGGAAACCGATGAAAACGGGGTGGCAAGCTTTACCTTGAGATATCAAAAGGAATACGCTGTATGGATTCAAGCACAGATTACCGCAACGGCTACGGTTTTTGGAACGGAAAATACGACTAAGTCTCGCAAATGGCTGCCGATTGCCACGGACGAAAAGGAAGATATCGCCAATGCCTTTCCTGAATCTCCATTTAATGTGCTTCCTTGTGCTGAGGTGACTCCATGATGCAATTTGACGGTTATCGGACTTAGGGGGATATGATTTAGGAATATAATTACATTATCTATCAAATAGGGCGTTTGAAAAATTTTCAGACGCCCTATTTGATTCTAACTGCGGCTTTTGACATTTTTCCTTTTAATCGTCATTTTTCCTTTTAATCGTTATAAATAAAAAAAAGATGTGAGAGAAGATATGAGCACCCTGTTGATTCCGCTGTTGATCATTGTTGTCTGGATCGCCCTTCAGTTCTGGATACTGCCTCGCCTCGGGGTGAACACCTGAATGCGCGATGCCTGTCAGGTGCCAGGCAATAAAAAGAAAGATCCGGAAGATAATCAATAACGGGAAAGATCCCGGAGAGGCCCGGGGTTGGTTTAGCCCTATTGAAATTTGGTGCTATGCGTTTGTGATTTTTAAGTCCCAAAAAAGGAGCGCACGGACTGGCACCGGGTGGTGATATTCGGCCGGCTTGCTGAAATCTGCATGCAGTCAATATCTGTCCAAGGGCCGGCTTGTCTATATCGAGGGCCGTCTCCAGTCCCGCTCCTATGAGCAGGACGGGGGGTGACCAAGTGTTGTGGCCAATGAATATGCAGATGCTGGAATCTAAAATGCGGCCCAGTCCCAGTATGCGGATAATGCCGCGCCCGCCTATGATGCCGGTGCAACTTCGCAGCCGCAGCAGCAGTCTTCCGCATCATCCGGCGGGGGCGGCAATGAATTTGATGATGATATTCCTCCTCATCTGCAAGACGGATTTGTCGGAAAGAGAATCCAATCTTTTTCTAAACCAGAGGCCGGGTAATTAGCGGTATTCCGACTGTTAAAAATCGATTGAGCGAAATTCAGGCTTTACTCCCGCTCGGAAGAATTCGGCTCCGGTTTTTGTTGAATCCTTGCATTTAACTGGTTCACTTTTTCCTGAAATTCTTCGCAGGATCTTTCATATTGCTTAATCCGTTCGTTTAGCTCCTGGATACGGGCTTTGTGCGCACCCCGGGAGTCGGCATCCATATTTTCAGTGGACTGTCGTCCCAGAAGCTCGGCCTTTTCTTTTTGAAGCGCCTCAAACTTTTTGTCAAGCGCCTCTTTTTCGGCATCTAGCTGCTCAGCACGCATCTGTAAGCCGCCGTCCCATGTGTTTGGATCAGGGGCTGTTGCCCGGTCGCCTGATCCGGAAGAACGCTTCCGTGCATTTATACTGGACGGGGTTGGTTTTTTTTCAATGGATTCAAATTTATCTATCTCACCCCGCTGACTTTCAGGAACCTGTGCTTTATCATCTGTAAAATGAAGATTCCCGTCTTTGTCCGTGTACTGATAGTATTCAGACAAGGTAACGCCCGGAAACAAAATACATACCAAAACCGCATAAAGTACAATCTGAAATCGCATCACCCTCATCTTTATCGCTCCTCATTCCATCCTGAATCTGCAGTTGTCTGTCTACCGTGGCGATTGCAGGCGTTTTAACTCGACGATTTCGCCACGATCATTTAACTTGACGCCGACGTAAGCGCCCTGGCTTACGGATGAAATTTTGGCGTCCTCAGCGATCTTAAAGTTGCCATCCGATATAACCACCCGGTCATCAGTTTTATAATTAACTTTACCGGTAAGGTCGAAATGTTTTTTGACCGCGCTGGAGATATCGACTTCGCCTGCATCAAAACCTGCCGGCGGCCGGATTTCTCTGACACCTTCCCCCCCTTCATCGGCGGCCACCGGAGCCACAAAAACCATCCCCAAAACCACAAAAAGCATCATCACGCCATGTTTTATTCTATTAGTAAGGTTTATCCTGCCCATGGATATATATCTCCTTTATTTTAATTGCTTCATTGTCTCGTGCAAAACCTTATCGAATCCAACGCCAATACAAAACCCCTTCACCGGAATACGGAATCAGCACCGGGTTGATATTGCCTGTTGAGTCATTAATATACAAACGATCCTCGAGTTGAATCGGCGTATAAAGCATTTGGTCAAATGATTTTCCGGTTTTGCTGGCATCATCCTCCGCATTGATCTCTTCATCTGCGTTCGTATCAAATTGCGCCCTGTCGGTCTTACTCCCACTGCAAAGGCTGACCTGATATAGCCAGGAATTCCCGCCTGCGGCACAAGGCGATTCTGAAGGTATCGAAGAAATAAATGTCACAATTCCCACATCATCCCCTGTACCCATTCGGATGTCCGGATCACGGATAACACGCGCCCCCTCATCATTCAGGTTGAAATACCAGCCGGCATGATCCGTCTCTGTATCATCATCACCGCCCGGCGGCACGAAATAGTCAATGGAATTATCGGTAAACTCCCGCCATCCATCGCCGGCATCTGAAGCCGTTTGCTCAAGCAGAGTCAGATTGTCCGCAGCACCCGGGGCGTTTGTCAACACGGGGGCGGTGTCGGTGGCTGTAAATTCGCCAAGGTATTTGTCCGCCCGCTCTCCCTCGGGCCAGTTATCCTGCCAGTCCCACACCCCGTAAAAGGACTGTTGGGTTGTGTCCTCAAAATCCGTTGCACCGATGTACTGGCCGGTGCCAAATACCACAAAAAACCCATCCTGGCTGGCATCGCAGGCCATGCTCGTCAAGTCCGGCTGAACGGTAATTGGCTGGCCGCCGTCCCCGTTTTTGACCTGAATTAAAGGCTTGGCGGTGCCGCCGTCTGAATAGGCGAACCCCCAATCAGAGACGTTATCCCCCTTTAGGCTAAACTTCCATAGATTGCCCTGAAGGTCACCGGCGTAAGCATAATCGACATAACCGTCAGCATCTACATCAGCCACCGCAGGTGTGGACAGGCCGTTGCAGCCGGTTGCGCCGGTATGAAATTTCTTGATGACGGTCCCGTTATCAGCATCCAGAACATAGAGCACTGCCTCTTCATTCACACTGCCATAGCCGTTACCGAAAACCACCACCCAGTCTTCGGCTTTGGTCTTGGCAATAAACGCCCGGCTGTAGGAATAGCCCAAATCATCATCACTGTCAGCGGTATATTCCCATTTGACCGCTCCGCTTGCATCCCCTTCAACCGGCGGATCACTCAGCGCGCTCACATCCAGGCAGAAATAGCCTTTGCCGCCCTTGCGCAGCCCGCCGACGAGTAGGGAGGCGCTGTCCGTCTTTCGGCCATAGGGCGTATTATCGACATAGAATTTATGGCTATAACCGGGATTTGCATAATCAGGAAGATTGCCTGCATCTAATACGATCTTGGGCACATAGGCAAACAGCTCGTCACCCGTTTCCGCATCAAATGCATGCATCATCCCATCGTTTGCCCCGATATAGATCACCCCGTCAAACAAATGCGGCGCGGAGTGAACCACATCGCCCAGCTTGCCGCTTCTTACCCGGTATGATCCGCCGTTTTGCTGGTTGTTGGAGGTATCACCGCGCAGATAATCGATCAAATCTCCTGACAGCCCGATATTATCGGCATTGCCGCTGGTAAACGCCATTCCGCTCGAGCCGTCATAGGTAAAAATAACCCGATCCCCATGATCGACTTCATCCAGCTTGGAACTGGCAGACCAGTTGTCTCCGCCAGTTTCGATGGCCCCGGTAGTCCGATTGACATCCATTGAAACCACATCACCGTACCAGTTGTCCGTGTGATAGGTCCCCTGGTAAATTTTGCTGCCCGCCTGCCGCTGAATGGAGTTGGTGGCAACGGCTGCAGCCGACCCGAGCCGGGATTCTATATCACTTTTCAGCCGCTCTAAGGCATCAAGAAGTTCTTCCGGATTGCCGGCGTTGATATACTTGCCGCGGCCGTTTATCGCTGCATGGTAGAGATCATCAATCTTTTTCTTATCGGAATCATAAGGATTCGACCAGGCGGGGCA
This sequence comes from Desulfobacterales bacterium, assembly GCA_034520365.1. NCBI lineage: Bacteria > Pseudomonadati > Thermodesulfobacteriota > Desulfobacteria > Desulfobacterales > Desulfobacterales bacterium. The sequence continues at coordinate 430,757 of JAXHNP010000007.1, read as the reverse complement.
ATCCTCAACCGGACAATTTGGATAGCTTTCCCGATCGATGGTCCCGCTGACACCGAATGATACCGAATAGGTCACCATGTGTTGATGCGTGGCATCATCACTGTTGGCGGTATTCTTGGGCACATAATCCGCAAGGATTTCATTCAGATCATCCTCATAATAGCGCATGGCCACATCCGCCAGGGTATCGCTATAACTGTCGGCAAACTTTCCGCCGTCAAATTCGGTGTCTCCATTGCCGTCCTCGTTGCCGACACCGGGATCGCCGCCGTTCCAGTAGCCGTCGGTCATGGCGATACAAAACGCCTGCTGGCACTCCCCGCCTTTATCTGCAAGAAAAAACGGATAGCTGTCCTCAGACATAAAATTACTGATATAATCCGGCTCAGTCGAGATTGAATCCGGCCTGAGATTCGCACCATAATCGGTGCCGTCAAGGTATTGCCCGATATCCTCCAATCCATTTCTAAGCGGGGTTCCGCCGCCTGAATCATAAGCATAGATCTGTCCCATTAAAGAATCACTCTGGTCGTAAAGCGTATCGTTCAATGTCACATTGACCGGCAGCGCCGATTGTTCAACCTGACCGTTAATTCCCAGCATGCCGATATAAACCCCTTGTATATCATCGATCACGTTGCCCACGGCATTTTTGGCGGTCAGCTCGCGCTTGCGGTAAAACGAATACCAATTGGCAAAGTTGACCCGTTCTTCGTCATAAGTGCGGCCGGTGACGATATCGGCCGGCGGGTTGTTCACCCGTTCCAGTTCCTCGACGGTATCGACTTCCATGTTGTCATTATCGTCGTTGACCCGCCAGTATTCGATCTCGCCGTCGAGGTTCACCAAATACATTTTGTCTTCGGATTCGGATTTCACATAATAATGGGCGCGCACCAGGTTAATGGGCGAGGGGCCGCTTGAGGGCATAAAGGCGACCGCATCGGCTGAAGCCCGATCATTATTTGCATCCGGCACATAATGATCCAGGGTTACCACACCGGTCTCGGAACTGAATGACAATTCCGTGGCCAGCTCCATCCACCGACCGCCGTTTTGCTCCTGATCAAAATTTTTGGTGGCGGTCCCGCCGTCATGGTCAACGGAATACTGAACGGACGTGGAGCGGCTGTCAAATGCCACCCACCAAACATAAACATCATAATCCATGGATGAATCAAGGCCGCAGGCCGTCCAGGTCGCTGTATAACTTTCAACATCGGGGGTCCAGAGATAATCAGGCCCGTAGCGCTGATCATCCGCGGCGGTGGAATCATCCCAGGGGCCGGTCGCGTTAAATCCGCAGGCATCACCGCAATTCGAAACGCATACAAGCTTAATGGCATCCGCGCTGACTTCGTCCGAAGAAGAACCGCTGCCGGCTTCTGTCACCTCATAATTGTCAATCTTGATCGTGGCTGTGCCCGAGTCAAATGTATATGTGTCATTGCCCAGTTGCTGCCAGTCGTTTTGTCCGGCATAATCTTCCTGGTTGACGTAAATTGTTGTCTGCCCATTGGAATGATTGATGGTATAAGGAATCTGGGTTCCCCGCTCATCATAAGCACTCCACATGGCATATACTTCGTATTCGGCATTTGGATCCACTGCTGCTTGCCAGGTGGCCGTGTAAGAAACGCCCTCCCAATCGTTGCCAGCGACCCAGGAGGTTGGATTACAACCCCCGTCGTAACCGTTCCCGTTCTCAACCCAATTGCCACCATTCGTAGATTTGGAAAACCCCGGATCGCAGTTGTCGATAATTGTTTCTGTAGGGTCGGTAACAGTGGCGTCTTCATTGTCCACGATCACCCCGCCGGCATCCAGAATCTGCTGCGTGGAGAGGGTTTCGCCGAAATCAAAATAGGTGGCGTCCATATTAAGCGTATGGGCACTGGACGTAGGCAAAGACCGGGGATTGTTCGGGTCCATGTCATAGGGCGTGGTAGCGGGCAAAGGGTCATTCCAATCCGGAGTATCCGTCTCGGCCAAATCATTCCACCGGGGCCACGGCTTGTATTCAGAGCCCGGGTTGTAATACATTTTATTGGTTTCCGACCACTGGGTCACCCATTCCATTCTGCGGCTGTCCGGAAGGGGAGGCCAACTAGAGGAATACATATCACCTGGATCATCAAATACATACCCATAGCCATGATATAACCCATTGCCGTCTCCGCCATCTGACTCATCCATCATAATGGACCAATCCATGGAGCCGGAATCGTCGAGCAGAAACATGATAATGCCCGGCGCCGCCTGCTCCTGGGTATCGAGCGGAATATCTGCCAGATAATTAAACACACATTCGCCATTTGCAGGCAAAGGGCTGGCGATCAAAACAAAGGCCAAAAGCGCAGCGGCCGCAATAATGCCTACCCTGTTTTTATATCTACCTGGATAATACATATTGTCCTGCCTTTCTTTTTTTAGCATGTTTCGGCAAATATATGGAAACCGACAAAGAGTTTGTCCGCATGGGCAATTGTCAATCTATCCCTGTTTGCCGTTTCTTTAAAATATCATTCAGGGCGCCCGGACCCGCTTTCTGAAACCAACCTCCACAAGCGCCTCGCCCTGGTCACTATTCGATTCCGCCAGACCATAAACAGCATAGTCGATATCGGCATCTTCGCCGGAAATCACCACCGGCGGGTCAAAATCCACCGCATAAGATGCATTCGCATGGACATTCGATGAACTGTCTAAAACCATTGATTCGGTAGAATCGTCAGAGGGGTCGTCGGGCCAGTTATCCGAACTTTCAAAATGGGTGTTATCCGTATCTGTTTTGTTGACCCATGGCAAGTCGTTGGTTTGACCCATCAGATCGTCAAAATCTGCGATGCCGCTGAGCAGGTCAAGGCGCTGCGCCGCCTGTTTGGCTGCCCCTTCGGCCATATACAGGTTCTGCTTACTTATGGCGTAGTTGCGGGCCACCCAGTTTTCCGTAATGGTATCCTCTGTGGCCATGAGCCCGGCAATCGTCAGGGTCACCATTATTAAAAGCACAATGAACATCAAAGATCCCCTTTGATTGTTGACTGGGAGAATCGGCTCTATCATTAATTAATCCTTTGACCTTATTTGTTTAGAGTACGCTTGTGCGAAATCCTGTGAGGTGAAGCTCCCGCCCCCCGTTTTCCCATGTAACGGTGATATCAATCTGTTTGGCATCATCAGGGCCATCCCCATCTAAATCCACATCCGTGATATCCCAGGTGAGATTGAATATACCGCTAAAATAATCATGTTCCGGGATATTATCATTATCGCCACGGGTGTAATCCGTGCCCTCGGCAAACTCATCCAGCCGGTGCCACTCCCCCTCATCCGCCTCATCTTTCGTGCTATCGCCGTCATTGTCTATGCCATCGTTTAGTAGCTCGGATTCATCATCATTATCTATCGTGCCATCCCCGTCATCATCAATATTGAAACGGTCATCAGAGCCGCCGCCAACCCGCATCAACAGTTCCATGGTATCTGCGGCATACTCCGTGGCCAGGGTACTTTTACGTGCAACGGCGTTTTTATTAATCGTGCCGGTTTGCAGGCTCATGGTGCCCATGATGGCGATTGAAAAAATGGCGATGACAAGCATGACTTCAACAAGTGTAAACCCGGCTGCCTGATTTTTATCTGCTTCTTTTACTTGCTGTTTCATTGGTTTCATATGGTTTGCTCTTTGAGTTTTGGGTTGCCAATTATTTTTTAATCCGTATGGGTTTCCGGCCGCTGCCTTAATCCTCGATCATATTCCGGCATTGGACCCTGCCGGTAATAATTTGACGTTGGAACCCATCGTTATAACTCCAGTCAGTGCCCGAAAATGAGGTGTAAGTTTGATTGCCTCTGGAGCCGGTTTCATGCGCCGTGCGGGCTATAAACGAGATACCCACCGCCCGGATATCTTCAAGATTCGCAGGAGTGCTTGTCTGAGTGCCATCCGCCAGGGTATAAAAAAATTCAAGCTCTTCAATATCTAATGCAATGGCCTGGCCTCTTGGGTCTGGCACAACCCCCGGGCCGTCCCTGAGCTCCCGGCGGAGATCGCTGTCCCCGTCGCCATGGGCATCATAGAGTTCATAAAAAACGGTTTCGGTTTCATCGCCCTCATCGGTCGTGCCATCGTTGTTGTTATCAATACCGTCACGATCTGCCACATAGGAGAATTCCAGCCCACCTGCATCTGCGGTTTCAAATGTGTCATCATTATCCAGGCCGTAGCCAGCCATCATTAAATCCCACTTTAAAAAATTCATGGCAAGGCGCATGTTCTGCTGCATGTCAATCATCATCTGCTGTTCGCGGCTGATCCGCGTCTGGGTCCAGTATGCCCCGACAATCAGGGTCATCATAATGGAAGCCACCGCCATTGCGATCAGAAGCTCTATTAGAGTGAACCCCTTGTTATCCGCTGGTCGTTTCAATTTCTGAATTATTGACATTTCGCTATCCTTATACTTCCGGTGGCGCTGACTCGAATTTCACTGCACCGAATGTTGTTTTTGACCTCAACAGAGCCAAAATTCAAAGACCCGTCCGGCTTTCGGGCTATCCCCATGGAATTGAAAACAGCCTGAGTATCGCCGCTAAACCCGGCATCCGCCATTGTGACGCCGGGCGGCATCTGACCTTCCTGGATTACATCATCCGTTCCGGCATCAAACGTGTCGTTGTCATCGAGATCTTCAAATACTCTGAACGTTCCGGCAGAACCACTGCCATTGACAAAGTCAATAAATACCGTCGCATTATCTTTGATTGCGGTCATTTTGGCGGACTGGAGGGTGGAATAGACCTGCCTGGCGGCTCTGGTAACTTGCTGATTGTTCCTGTAGCTAATATAGTTGGGCACAGCAATAGATGATAAAATGGCAATTATCGCAATTGCGACCATCAATTCGATTAATGTAAATCCATATTTTTTACCCATTACGACTCCTTGATAGGGTTTATTTAGCTTTTATATATTTTTTGAATGCAATTCCTGCACCAATTAAACAGATTTTACCTCCCGCATTCACATAAAACAACTTAAATGTTTGAAATTATTGATTAATTTAAAAAATTGGAAATACTACAATCAAGCACTTTTTAAACAGAAAGAAAAAAGGAAGGTCAAAAGTATTAAAAAATTTAATAGCACATTAAAAAAAATTAAGGGCAGGAAACAAATCAATCAACGATCTTCCGGCAGTTCGAATAATGGTTTCATCCGCCTAAACGCGGAACAATTTTGCACACAGCTTTCGTATCTTAGCCGGCTTCAGATAAAAATTTTTCGACGCGCCTGCCTACACCGACATCCACAAGAAAACTGTTCAACCGTGATTCTCATCCCTCGAATTGTTGGTTTTCCAAGCATTATTTCCGAATGAATCGTTATTCGGTCAAGCAATGTTTCTGTTTTCATCGTAAAAAAACCTCCCCGCTTTCATCATTTTGGCTTTTTTAAATGTATCAGGGCCGGTGAAGAGATGCAAATAAAACGATCCGGTATTTAGCAACAGCTATCATTCTCGCGCCAAGACGCAGAGGCGCAGAGGTTCAAATCTCTATGGTAGCGTAGCGGCAGACGACCTGGTTTTCGTTGATCAGGCGATCCATAACCGCTGCATCCGCCAGGAATTTCAAAATCTTCTCGCCCGCGTTTTTCTTCATACGGACCGCCTGGATAACCCCGGCGCCGGGGTTCTCACCCCAGGAAACGCCGTTTACGAAAACCATGGCCTGGAAATTAGGGCCAAATTAACGTAAAATATCAGAATACCAGATCACAGTTGACATCAAGACTGGAATTTGATTCAGTCCGGTCATCCTCCTAAGAAAATTGATCCATTGGAGTAATAATTATGATTCCGAAAGTCATAGAAGCTGAATACGTAGACGATTATGTTGTGCACCTTCGATTCGCTGACGGGACAGAGGGTGATGTCGACCTCAGTCAGGAACTCTACGGAGAAATATTTGAACCCCTCAAGAATCGTGAAACATTCGCAAAAGTCAGAGTACATCCGGAGTTTCGGACTCTGTGCTGGCCAAATGGTGCCGATATCGCGCCCGAGTTCCTCTACGAAAAGATAAAAATTACCGCATAATCCTGTCACGGCCAATTTGTTTTAACCGCACAGCCCATAACCACGGCCCTGTTAACGGACAGATAGTCGGCACGGTGGCCGACCCTACGATGCAGGTAAGCGTAGGGCAGGCCACCGTGCCTGCCTAAGCGGCCTAAGAAAAGACAGAACAAATTTGCCCTGAATTTTTAAACGGGTCGGACCAGCACAACTTATTGATATCATTGTTCTTGATTTGTTATTTCATGCTGATTTTAGTATTGGGAGCTGATTTTTGATATTGAAATGAGCCCTCTAAGGGTGCCCGGAGATAACAATTTTTTAAACTGTCAGTTTTATACCCCAAAAGTTTGATTTAGCTCAAATAACAGCCCTTTTCATGAATCTTTTCTATTTATTTCGAGGTGTTATTTTGGTCCGACCCCAGATTCATGGAATTTTCTGCATGGTGTCCCCCGAATTTTTGCCTCACACGATTTCTCACATCCTCACACGAGCTCACACTTGAACTTCATATCTCACATCACTTCCCCGGCCCTTTTTGGTCACCAAGTCCATACCTATCAATTTATTCAACCGCTTAATAGCGGTATTTTGATGGATATTCAAATGGTTAGCAATTTGACTGCTGGCCAGACGGCCCTTGTCAGTAAGTAGATCATATATTGTTTTGAGTTCATGTGGCAAAGCAGTATGGCGCTTGTAAAAAATGACTTTAAAATAATTGCCGATCTCCAGAAATTGGGGTTCGATAAGCCCGGCTCTACTACAGGCGTCACGCATTCGAATGATGCCCGTTCCAAGCTGCTCTATATATCCAGCCTTGCGAAAAATCTTAACGATCTGTCTGTTGCGGATTTCAGAAGTCCCCAAACCAAGGTCAGACAGAGAAATTCCCACAGGCAAAGTACCCGGACTAATGATCTCTACGCGATCAGTAAAAACCTCTACCTTGCATTGAGATCCTTGCATGGCGTAATCCCTATGGCAAATCGCATTTACAATAGACTCCCGCAAAGCAACAATGGGTATATCCGAATTTTCATCCCTGCGCAGGCCGCTGATCTCAACCCTGTTGCCAAGATAGGCGTCAACAGCTTCCATAACCATCTGGGGGGCATCCAGAAGGCCGCAGGTTATGTATTGAGAATGGACAAGGCCAGACCTGCTATTGCCACGGTATATGGCCACAGCGAAACCAGCATATTCATAAGGATCCGGGAGCAAATCACAAAAAAGCAAAAGCCCGCCAATTGTAGGGTGACAACTCCCGTTATAGCGCACTGCCAAGTTTTCTTTTACCAAATAGTCCACACTGACCTTAGCCTTGATTTCCCTCCAATTCATATACCTAGACAGGACCTGAGTGGAAAATACCTGACAGTCGAAACGGACATCCACCTCCTCATCCAGACAGCGGTTGTGCGCTTGCCTGCGTAGATCCGCTAAAATCCATTGATCAGCGACTCTGTTTGTCGAGCCGACTCGGACATAAGCGCCCTTTTCCGGCCCCTTGGACCTCAAATAATAAGGCTTATTCGGGCCGGGAAATACCTTGATTTTAAATAGAATGTGTTGCTTGTATGTGATCGTCTGAAAAAAAACACCGGGAATTGGAGAGATCTTGTCGTAGATAGAATTGGCCAGACGTTCTTCAAGCTCAAAAGGATCATGATCAATACCGACAATATTTCTGTCATCATCAATGCCTATAATTATTTCTCCGCCTGCGCTATTGCTAAAAGCGATGACAGTACGCAATATATTATCTAATTTCCTGGAAACTTCTCTTTTAAACTCCAGGTTGCGACCTTCAGGGCTCTTTATCAAATTTTCTGTATTCATAATTTAACCGCCCTCATTTTTCGCGGGCTTGGGACTGGCCCCACGCAACCCACTTAAATATCATCATATATATCCAAAAACAGGATTTTTTCAGCTATTTAAACTCGTTAGGCGCATAAACGGAGAAATTTTCGTCTTTTTCCCGGGTAATTGACCAATTAGCTTAGGCATTTTTTGCGCCAGTTTCAATTTTAAGTTCCGATTTTTTAAAAGGAATTTTAACAGGCGTACAGCTTGAGTTTTGCGTCATTTCAGCCGCCAATCGTGGGCCGGGTTTTCATACATGATGGTCATTCACCTAAGCTAAACAAAGTACAACCTCCCGTCAATTACAAAGTACATGGCCAATTCACGGGACCATTCACCGCCTCACTTTCATGCGGTGTATGGCGAATATCAGATCACAGTTGACATCAAGACCGGAATTTGATTCAGTCCGGTCATCCTCACTAAGAAAATTGATCCATTGGAGTAATAATTATGATTCCGAAAGTCATAGAAGCTGAATACGTACACGATTATGTTGTGCACCTTCGATTCGCTGACGGGACAGAGGGTGATGACGACCTCAGTCAGGAACTCCACGGAGTCGGCACGGTGGCCGACCCTACGATGCAGGTAATCGTAGGGCAGGCCACCGTGCCTGCCTAAGAAAAGACAGAACAAATTTGCCCTGATAACTGTTTTGACATATGCCATATTAAATAGTATTAATTACGCAAGGCACTCCGCAATTGCCGGAGAATGGTGATTGCGGCGTTTGCGTGGGGATCCCCTGTGGGATCAAACCGGGAAATTGAGACAAACAGGAAAAGGAGCAGGCAATGGCAGGATCGCTGAACAAGGTGATGTTAATCGGGCGGCTCGGCAAAGACCCGGAAATCCGCTATACGCAAGAAGGCCGGGCGGTGGGGAATTTTTCCATGGCTACCAGCCAGCAGTGGTCGGACAGGGACTCCGGCGAAAAAAAGGAGCGCACGGACTGGCACCGGGTGGTGATATTCGGCCGGCTTGCTGAAATCTGCAGTCAATATCTGTCCAAGGGCCGGCTTGTCTATATCGAGGGCCGTCTCCAGTCCCGCTCCTATGAGCAGGACGGGGTGACCAAGTATATCACGGAAGTTGTGGCCAATGACATGCAGATGCTGGAATCTAAAAATGCGGCCCAGTCCCAGTATGCGGATAATTCGGCGCCCTCCTATGATGCCGGCGCAACGTCGCAGCCGCAGCCGCAGCAGCCTGCATCATCCGGCGGGGGCGGCAATGAATTTGATGATGATATTCCGTTTTAAAGGTTTCGCGTGATTAACTTAAGCCATTTTTACCCTCATCCCGGCCTTCTCCCATAGGGAGAAGGAGATAAAAGGATATTGGCCTGTGGGTTATTAAAGATTTCTCGGCGCTTTCGCGCCTCGAAATGACAGGCGGGACGCTTTAGTTAACTGATACCTAAATTGCACGTTCCAAACTTAAAAATCGCTCAATTTAGGGGATAGAATCAACTTTGCGGGCTGTTATGGGCGGGGATCAGGATTTATCCTGGTCCTCTTTTTTGTTTTCAAGCTTTTCCGGTTCGCTGTCTTCCTCGGATGTTGCTTTTTTGAAGTTTTTGATGCCTTTGCCGATGCCGGAGCCGATTTCAGGCAGTTTGCCGGCCCCGAAAATAATGAGAATGATCACCAGAATAATAATGAGCTCAGGCATGCCAATGCCAAACATGGATTTCTCCTCCGTTTATCTGCCCGCCATTTTTTAAGGAGCGGGTCCATTCTTTTTTGTTGGGTTTATCTTAGGGCATTCCTAAGATTCTGTCAATTCATTCCAATCATTGAAAATTTTTAAAAATACAAAAATCTTGTCAAGGCTTTAAAAGAATTGTAAGATTAATATCTTTTGATCATGAGTTCTATCATATCGTCACCATTAATTTTATTAAAGTGGTCACATGAGCTAAACTGTCATTTCGAGCGTGAGCGACAAATCTTTCAATTGCATGATTTTAAAGATTTCTCGTCGCTGGCGCTCCTCGAAATGACAGTTTGGGAACTTTGACTTTTTTAATATTTGGTTGCAAAGGAAAAACGTTTTATATGAAAACCGAGTTTAAACCAAACGCAAAGCCGGCGCTGATCGGCAGTCTGCCCATGGATGAGCATCCGGCGGCGGTGCAGTTGATGGGCGAATATACACCGGAAATTCCCTTATGGATCCAGCTCCCCCATTTTTCCGCAGAGGGCATGATGGCCCAGTTTCTGCCGGGCATGCCGGCAGTCGCCAGGGACGGGGAGAAAACCTATATCAATACCGCGGATGAAGATTTTGACCAGGCGCTTTTGGCGTTTTTTGAGGATTATATGGCGGTCGAGGGGGGAACCCTTGATATTTCAGATTCCCGGTTTGCCCTGACCGATAACACAGCGCCCGGTTTTTTTGAGTTTCTGCGATATCTGGACAGCCGGCCGGAGCCGCCGGCAGCGGTAAAAGGCCAGGTCACCGGACCGTTTACTTTTGCCACCGGCGTGGTGGATGATGCCGGCCGGGCGATTTTCTATGATGACCAGCTCCGGGATGCCGCGGTCAAGCTGATTGCCATGAAGGCGCGCTGGCAGGTCAATCAGCTCAAAAAATACGGGTTGCCGGTGATTATTTTTCTGGATGAACCCGGGCTTGCCGGATTCGGTTCATCCGCGTTTATCAGCGTATCCCGCGAGGATGTGGATCAGTGCCTGGCGGAGGTGATTTCCGCCATCCATGCCGAAGGCGGGCTTGCCGGCATTCATGTGTGTGCGAACTCGGAGTGGTCCATTGTGCTGGACTCCCCGGCGGATATCGCAAGCTTTGACGCGTATTCCTTTTTTGACAAATTCATCCTGTATGCGGATCAGGTAAAAAAGTTTATCACAGACGGCGGGATCCTGGCCTGGGGCATTGTGCCCACCGGTGACGGGGAAACCATCGCCAAAGAATCGGTTTCTTCCCTGGCTGAATTGTGGGAGGATGAGGTTAAACGCACCGAAGCCCTCGGGCTGGATCGGTCGACCATTTTTGAAAAATCGCTTATTACCCCAAGCTGCGGCACGGGGTCGCTATCGCTTCCCGATGCCACGCGGGTGTTGGAGTTGACGCGGGATTTGTCAGAGAGGATACGGGCGTATATGGAAGGCTGAAACATGTAAGGTCGGCACGGTGGCCGACCCTACAAAAATACGGGAAGGGATGGCAAAATAGTAAGGTCGGCACGGTGGCCGGCCCTACAAAATCTTGGCATTATTTACTGTCATTCCGAGGAGCGCGAGCGACGAGGAATCTCGTTTGAAAGATTTCTCGCTGCCGCTCGAAATGACAGTAGCGTGGGCTTTTTCTATATCGTATAGCTTGTTGAATTGAATTAATACGCATTAAAATAAATTTGATTGTATAATAAACGGGGAGTCTTATGAGTAAAAACAGACAGGCCAATCAGTTTAGCGGCGCAAGCAAGTATGTGCTGGACGAGGAACTGGCCAAAATCGTAAACATTTCAATGGCCCTTGAGATGCCGCTGCTTTTAAAGGGCGAGCCGGGCACCGGCAAGACCATGCTGGCCCATGCAATCGCCGAGGCCCTGCAAATGCCGCTGATCATTTTAAACGTCAAATCCAACATGAAGCTGGTGGAGGCCCTCTACCAGTACGATACCCTCACCCGGCTAAACGACAGCCGCTTCGGGGATTCCAGCCGGGATGTGAGCCGGATCGAGGATTATATCAAGATGGGCAAAATCGGGCAGGCGTTTGCGGCAGATACCCGCACAGTGCTCTTAATCGATGAGATTGACAAGGCGGATACGGATTTTCAGGATGACATGCTCGATGTGCTGGATCAGATGGAGTATGACATCATCGAGATCGACAAGACCATCCGGGCCAAGCACCGGCCGGTGATCGTCATTACCTCAAACGCGAAAAAAGATCTGTCTGATCCGTTTTTGGGGCGGTGCAACTTCCATCACATCGCGTTTCCGGACCCCAAGATGATGCGGAAAATTATCGGTGTCCATTTTCCCAATCTGGACAATGAGGTCATGGAAAACGCCGTTGCCACGTTCTACAAACTCCGCGAGATCGACACGGTGGAGAAAAAACCCGCGACCCGGGAGCTGATCAACTGGATCCGGGCGCTTCAGATGGACCCGGATTTCAAGCCAAAGCAGCTCGCCAAGGGGGATATCCCCTATCTGGGCGTTTTGTTTAAGAAAAGCCAGGATTACGTAAACGCCGGCAATTATATCAACCGTCGCAAACTGTTTTAAATTTATAAAATGTTCGTCGATTTTTTTTATAAACTGCGCGAGGCCGGGATCCCCGCCACACCCACGGCGTTTTTGACCCTGTGCAAGGCGCTTCGCATGGGACTGATCAGCTCGCTTGAGGATTTCTACACCGCCTCGCGGGCCATTCTGGTAAAATCCGAGCGGCATTTTGATCTGTTTGACCAGCTTTTTGCCCATTATTTCGAGGGCGCGGAGCTGCCGGACGTGGAGGGGCTGGAGCTGGATAACATGGCCAGGGCCCTTTTGGATGAATGGCTGAAAAATCCCAAGGAAATCGCCGAGGCATTCGGCGTGGATCCGGAAACCCTGGAAAAGTATTCGCCCGAGGAGCTGCTCGAGTATTTCAAGGAGCGGCTAAAGGAGCAGACCGAGCGGCATGACGGGGGCAACCGATGGATCGGCACCGGCGGCACCTCGCCGGTGGGCCACTCTGGCTATCATCCGGAGGGCATGCGCGTGGGCGGCGAGTCCCGGAACAAATCCGCGGTAAAAGTTGCCAATGAACGGCGCTACAAGGATTATTCCCGGTCCGGCCCTCTCACCCATGCCTCCATGGGCGAGGCCTTGAAGCGACTCCGCAATCTGGTGCCGTCAGGGCCCAAGGACGAGGTCAACGTTGATGAGAGCATCTACCAGACCATGAAGAATGCGGGCGAAATTGAAATCGTGTTTGACCGCAGCCTGCGGGACCGGCTCAAGGTGATCCTGATGATCGATAACGGCGGCTGGTCCATGGACCCTTACGTGCCGGTGGTGCAGACGCTTTTCAATTACGCCAAAAGCCAGTTCAAGGATTTGAAAACCTACTTTTTCCACAACACGGTCTATGACACGGTGTGGGAGGATCCCAGCCGGTACAAGAAACCGGTCCGGGTGGATGAGTTTGCCCGTAAAGATCCGGAGACCCGGTTGATCATGGTAGGCGATGCCAGCATGGCGCCCTACGAGGTGATGGCCCGGGACGGCTCCATTTATGCGACGGAGCGAAGCGGTCTGCCGAGTATCGAGCGGCTGAGATTACTGTCAGAGACGTTCCCCCGCAATGTCTGGCTCAATCCCGTATCCGAGCGGATGTGGCCGTATACCCGGACCATCATGATGATCCGGCAGATTTTTCCCATGTATGAATTGTCCATCGACGGACTGGAGGGCGCGGTCACCCAGTTGATGGCCGCATAGGATGGGTGATAAGGCATTGAGGCACTAAGGCACTGAGGTCCTGAGGCACTGAGGTCCTGAGGCACTGAGGCACGGTAAATTTGTTCTATCTATTTTTCAGGCGGGCACGGTGGCCCGCCCTACGAATGGGGAAAAATCCGATTCATCGTAGGGTCGGCCACCGTGCCGACCATAAATTCTTGATTTCATTAACCTAATGCCTAATACCCAAAACCTAAAACCCGATAAGTTACTTAGAAGTATCCCCCTGGGTCTGCAGTCGGGGGCCGAGCCTTACAATAACTTCCTCGTCAGGAGCAGTTTATGAATCAGCGGCTTAAATCTCAAATTAAAACCATCGGATGGGTGTTTGTTTTTGTTTTGCTTTTTGCAATGCTCGCGGCTGCCGGCGAACGAATGGCAGTGAGCGTATCTGTGGCCAATATCCGCTCCGGCCCCGGGCAGGACTACGAGATTTTATGGAAAACGGAAAAATACACGCCCATTGAGGTGCTTGATCGCGACCAATCCGGTGATTGGATTTATTTTAAGGATTATGAAGGCACCAAGGCCTGGATACATAAAAATCTCGTGCGAAACATTGATACGGTGATCACGAAAACCGGGCTGTGCAATATCCGGTCCGGTCCGGGAACGGATCACGACCTTCGGTTTCAGGCGCAAAAAGGCGTGCCCTTCAAGGTGATGCGCCGTGACGGCGACTGGATACAGATCAAGCATGCGGATGGGGATACGGGCTGGATTCATCAGAAACTGGTGTGGTGAGATAAGGTGTAGGGTGTAGGGTGTAGGGTATAAGGTATAAGGTATAAGGTTTAGGGTGTAGGGTGGTGCCTGTCATTTCGGGGAGCGCATGCGACGGGAAATCTTTTTGGTATAATGGCTACACTGGCAGTCAAATAGGATAAAAAGGAAAATTTATGAGCGGATTATCGTTTCAGACGGACAAGCAGGTAATTGTATGCGTGGGCTCCGCCCTGGTGGATATGCTGGCCCGGGAGAACGACGAATTTATGCAGGACCTGGGTGTTGAGAAAGGCGGCATGAACCTGGTGGAAAGCGATTATATCGATCAGTTGGTGGAAAAGACCAAAGAGCCGCCGACCATCGTTCCGGGTGGATCGGCCTGCAATACCGCCATCGGCGTCGGCATGATGGGCGGCAAAGCCCGGTTTGTTGGAAAACTGGGCGAGGACAGCCTGGGTGATATGTTTCACCAGGATCTTAAGAAAAACCATGTGGAACCGGTGCTGTTTCCCTCGGATCTGCCCACCGGTCGGGTGTTATCAATTATCACCCCGGACGCCCAGCGCTCCATGTTTACCTATCTGGGTGCGGCCGCGGAACTGCATCCCTCGGAAATAACCCCGGACTGCTTTGACCAGGCGGCGATTGTGCATGTCGAGGGGTATCTGTTGTTTAACCGGGAACTGATGCTGGCCACCATCAAAGCGGCCAAAGCCGAGGGCGTGCGGGTAAGCCTGGATCTTGCCAGTTTTAATGTGGTGGAGGCATCCAGGGATTTTCTCGATCAGATTATCGAAGACTATATTGATATTTTAATTGCCAATGAGGACGAGGCCCGGGCGTTTACCGGTGAGACCGATGAAGCCAAAGCCCTTTCGGATTTATCCAGAAATGTGGAAATCGCGGTATTAAAAGTCGGCGGCCGGGGAAGTTTTGTGCATTACCAGGGCGAGCAGATTCGTATTGAGCCCATGGCTTGCCCCCATGCCGTGGATTCCACCGGCGCCGGGGATCTTTGGGCGGCCGGATTTTTATTCGGCTTGGTGAATGGCTACAGCATTCAAAAAAGCGGTGAGTTCGCCTCAGCCTGCGGCGCCGAGGTCTGCCAGGTGGTCGGCGCCAACATCCCGGAAGACGGCTGGGGCCGCATTCGCCGGTTGCTCTAATATCAATGGGGTAATTTAGACAGGCGGTAAATTTCAGGCAGGCACGGTGGCCTGCCCTACACAGGCTCGGCTGGCGCACCGTTTGTAGGGTCGGTCACCGTGCCGACCACCCGCTATGTTTAAATAAAAAGGCACAGTGGCCTGCCCTACACAGGCTCGGCCGGCGCACGGTTTGTAGGGTCGGTCACCGTGCCGACCAAAAAATACAGCTTTAATGAGGCAATTGTTCGCATTGCCGATAAATTAGAAATATACCAAAAATTTGGAGATAAAATGGCAGAAGATAACAATAAGGAAACCCCCCATCCCCAGCCGGATAAAATCGAGGTCTATGCCAAGCGGATTCTGGAGTTCGTAAAGGCCAATCAAACCGCCATCGTTGTTGCCGTAAGCGCCGTGGTGCTGGCGGCGGTGGTGGTTTCCGGTATGATTTATTTTCAGAAACGCGCCGAGGAAAAGGCCCAGGCCCTTTTGGGAACGGCCCTGTCCCAGGCAGAGGCCGCCGCCCAGAGCGGCGAGGCCGCGGCCCGGTTTGCCGAAATAAAGCCCAAATTCGAGGAAGTGATCAATAAATATGGCTCTACAGCCGCTGGACGGGCGGCTTTAATAAAATATGCGGATCTTTGCTATCAGACCGGCGACTATGACAAGGCTGTTGAAATGTATAAAAAAGCCCTGGATGCCTATGATGACGGCGAGATCAAAAGCTTTATCCTAAACGGTCTGGCCTATGCCTACGAAAGCAAAAATGCCTATGAGGAGGCAGCCACGTATTTTAACCGGATTGTTACGGACAAGTCCGCTGTAATGAAGGATCAGGCGCTTTTTAACCTGGGGCGGATTTACGGGAAAATGGGCAAACCGGAAAAACAGCGCGAGGTCTATGACCGGATCGTCTCTGATTATCCGGATTCCATGTATTATCAGCTGGCCAGGGAAAAACTGGCGGGCTGACCTCCCAGAAACCCTCCAGTGGCTCTGGCCGGTTGAACAGGCAATGGATATCGCAATAGCAGGGCCGGGCATCCGGTTCTTCGCGTTATGAATAATCAGCAAACACCAGTCAGCCTCTCCGGCCAGATTGAGCGGGTCACCTACACCAACCCGGAAAACGGATATACGGTGGCCCGGCTGAAGGTTCACGGCGGCCGGCAGATCGTCACCGTGGTCGGCAGCCTGATCGATCCGATCCCCGGCGAGGTGATGGAGCTTGAGGGCCGCTGGAAGGTACACCCCAAATTCGGCGAGCAGTTCGAAGTCCAAACCTACCGCACCACCGCCCCCGCAACAGTTACCGGTATCAAAAAATATCTGGGCTCCGGCCTGATCAAGGGCATCGGACCCGTGATGGCCGAGCGCATGGTAAACCGGTTCGGCAAAAAAACCCTTGATATCATAGAGCATGCGCCCGGCCGATTGTCCGAGATCGATGGCATCGGCAAAAAACGGGTGGCCATGATCCAATCCGCCTGGGCCGAGCAGAAGGAGATCCGGGATGTCATGCTCTTTCTGCAGTCCCATAACGTGAGCGCCGGTTATGCCACCAAGATATTCAAGCAGTACGGCAATGAAGCCATTGAGGTGGTATCCCGCAACCCCTATCAACTGGCCACCGATATTTTCGGTATCGGATTTTTAACCGCCGACCGTATCGCCCGGGAACTGGGGTTTGAAAAAGATTCCGACGTGCGGATCCGCGCGGGCGTTCTCTATGTTCTCGATCAGATGGCGGAAGACGGCCATGTTTATTTTCCCTATGATGAACTGCTGGAAAAATGCGCGGAAATGCTTGATGTCGAGGCCTATCCCGTGGCCGACGCCGTTACCCACATGGCTTCCGGTAATAAAATATGCGTGGAAATCATTGCCGGCGGCCATGATCAAGCGGCGGCGGATACGGCCGTATATCTGGCCAAATATTATACCTGCGAGACAGGCGTTTCCGCCATGATCAAACGGCTGCTCAATACGCCCAAGGCCATCCGGGCCATTGATACGGAAAAAGCCGTTTCCTGGGTGCAGGATCAGCTCGCGTTTACCCTGGCGGAAAAACAGGGCCAGGCAGTGGCGGATGCAGCCAGAAGCAAGGTCATGGTTATCACCGGCGGTCCGGGAACCGGTAAAACCACCATTATCCGGGCCATACTCACCATATTCGCCAGACTCAAGGTCAATATCAGGCTGGCCGCCCCCACGGGGCGGGCCGCCAAGCAGATGAGCGCGGCCACCGGCGAGGCGGCCACCACCATCCATCGCATGCTCGCATTCAATGCCGCCGGCGGAGGATTCCAGAAAAACGCCGATAATCCGCTGGACTGCGATTTACTGATTGTGGATGAGGCCTCCATGATCGATACGGTCTTGATGTATCATCTGCTAAAGGCGCTGCCGCCTCAAGCGACCCTGATCCTGGTGGGCGATGTCAACCAGCTCCCCGCGGTCGGGGCCGGCAATGTGCTGGATGATATCATCGCATCCGGCAAAGTGGCGGTGGTGCGGTTAAATGAGATCTTCCGCCAGGCCCGGCAGAGCCGGATCATTGTGAACGCCCACCGGATAAACAGCGGGTACATGCCGAAAATCGAGGAAAGCCAGACGCCATCCGATTTTTATTTTATCGAGCAGGAAGATCCCGAGACGGTGCTTTCCCTGATCCTTTCACTGGCCGGCCGAAGGATTCCGGAATCCTTCGGCTTTGATCCGATAAATGAAATTCAGGTGCTCTCGCCCATGCACAAGGGCACGGTGGGGGCGGCCAATCTGAACCGTGAGCTCCAGCAGCGCTTAAATGCGGGTAAAGAGGGGGTGGCGGTCGGCAATGCCAGTTTTTGCGTTGGGGATAAAGTCATGCAGATTCGAAACAATTATGATAAGAGCGTATTTAACGGCGATATCGGCCGCATCCGGGCGATCAACCATGAAGACCGGGAGTTGATCATAGATTTCGAGGCCCGCGGGGTGCCCTATGATTTTACGGAGCTGGACGAGGTGGTGCTGGCGTATGCGATATCCGTGCACAAGTCCCAGGGCTCCGAATATCCGGCGGTTATCGTGCCCGTTGTCACCCAGCATTATATTATGCTCCAGCGAAACCTCATCTATACGGCGGTCACGCGGGGGCGTCAGCTGGTGGTGCTGGTGGGGACCAAAAAGGCCCTGGCCATCGGCATTAAAAACAACAAGACCCAGCACCGGTATACCCGGCTGGACCTCAGGCTGAAATGGCCGAGCGAACGATTT
This sequence comes from Desulfobacterales bacterium, assembly GCA_034520365.1. Classification (NCBI taxonomy): domain Bacteria; kingdom Pseudomonadati; phylum Thermodesulfobacteriota; class Desulfobacteria; order Desulfobacterales; species Desulfobacterales bacterium. Next base: position 412,185 of record JAXHNP010000007.1, on the reverse strand, counting down.
CAAAAGGAGCATCCAGCGTGAAAATCATCATCGTCGGCGCAGGGGAGGTTGGATTTCATATTGCCAGCCGGCTGTCGCATGAAAACAAGGATGTCGTGGTCATTGATACGAATGCCGCCGCCATCGCCCGGGTTTCTGAGAATATCGATGTGGAGGCGGTGGTGGGCTCCGGCAGCAGTCCGGTGGTACTTGAGGAGGCCGGCATCAAGGAGGCGGAAATTCTGCTGGCCGTTACGGACAGTGATGAGACCAATCTGGTGGCCTGCCTGATGGCGGATACCATTTCGCCGGCCACCAAGAAGCTGGCCCGGATCCGGCAGAAGGATTATGATGCTTACCATCAGATATTTCATGATTCTCCCCCCCACATTGATACGGTGATCAATCCGGAAATCGAGGTGGTCCGCACAATCGAGCGGTTCATGGGCGTTCCCGGAGCAGTGGATGTCGGCGAATTTGCCGACGGCCGGCTTAAGTTCGTGGGCATCTATCTGGATAAAGGCGCGCGGCTGGCTGGCCTGAAACTTCTGGATCTACCCGGCAGGATCGGAACCAAAGTGCTGGTCGCTGCGGTGGTGCGAAACGAAAAGCTGATTATCCCCGGCGGGGATGACCGGATTTATCCCGGGGATTTAATTTATTTTATCAGCGAGGAAGCGGGTCTTGCGCGCATTCTTAAGGCGTTTGACAAAGAGTCCAAGCCCATGAAGCGTGCCTTCATCGTCGGCGGCGGCCGCCTGGGGCTTCGCCTGGCCAGGTCCCTTGAGAAAAAAGGCATCTATACCAAGCTGATCGAAAAGGCGCCCGCCCGCTGCTCCGAGCTTGCCGAGCAGATGAACAAGGTGGTGGTGATCCATGGGGATGGCTCGGATCAGAGCCTTTTGGTGGAAGAAAACATCCAGGATATGGATGTGGTCATCACCCTGACCGACGACGAGGAGACCAATATCCTGGTATCGCTGCTGGCCAAGCGGATGGGCGCCCGCAAAACCATTACGCGGTTAAGCAAGTTCAGCTATTTTCCATTAATGTCCTCCATCGGGCTGGAGCAGGTGGTAAGCCCCCGGCTCTCAGCCATTGATACCATTCTTCAGTACATCCGCCGGGGCAAGGTGCTTGCCGCGCGGACGATTTCCGATGAACAGGCCGAGGTCTGGGAGGCGGAGGCGCTGGAGACCTCGGATATCGTCGGAAAACCCCTTCGGGATACCGATATGCCCCATGGCGCCCTGGTCATCGGCATTATCCGGGAGGATAAGATCCTGATCCCCTCCGGGGACAGCGTGATCCAGCCGCATGACCGTATCATCATTTTTGCCAAACGCCAGGTGATTGCAAAAATCGAAAAGATTCTGACCGTCAAGCTGGAGTTTTTTTAAATGCGCTGGCGGGTGGTCTTCTATATGGTCGGGATTCTGGTTTTTTTTCTGGGCCTGATCATGATCTTTCCCCTTTTGTACAGTTGGTATTTTGACGCGGCGAGTCTCTGTTCCCTTTTTCAGGCCACGCTTATCACAATTTCCGTGGGTGCCGTGCTTTATTTGGCTCTGCGGACCGGGCCGCTTGAGCACATCAGTCAGCGGGAGGGGATGGCCATTGTGGCCATCGGGTGGACGGCGGTGGGGCTTTTTGCCGCCCTGCCGTTTTACTTTTGCGGGGTGTTTGACACCTTTGTCAACGCAATTTTTGAGTCGGTTTCAGGCTTTACCACCACCGGCGCCTCGGTGATGACCAATGTGGAAGCCACCCCCAAGGGCATCCTGTTGTGGCGAAGCCTCATCCAGTGGCTGGGGGGCATGGGGATTATCGTTTTATCCGTGGCGATTCTGCCGTTTCTGGGCGTGGGCGGCATGCAGCTGTTCAAGGCCGAAGTGCCCAGTCCGGTGCCGGACAAGCTAAAGCCCCGGGTCAGCGACACGGCAAAGACCCTGTGGAAGGTTTACGCCCTGATTTCTTTAGTGGAGCTGCTGCTTTTGCTTTTTGGCGGCATGGGACTTTTTGACGCCTTCTGCCACATGTTTACCACCATGCCCACCGGCGGGTTTTCCACCAAGAACCTCTCCATCGCCCATTTTGACAGCCTTTATTTTGATATCGTGATCATGGTCTTTATGCTGCTGGCCGGGGTGAATTTTTCCCTGCACTACCAGATGCTTAAAGGCAGGCCCCTGGCGTTCTGGCGGGATGCGGAATGCCGGTTTTATTTTTTGGTCACCGGCATCCTGGTTCTGGTGGTAAGCCTTAATGTGTATGGACAGGTTTATCAATCCGCCGGCAATGCGCTACGGCACGGCGCCTTCCAGGTAATTTCAATTTTGACAACCACCGGCTATGCCACCGCGGATTTTAACCAATGGCCGGCCATGAGCAAGCTGATCCTATTGCTTTGCATGTTCATTGGCGCATGCGCCGGCTCAACCGGCGGCGGTATGAAGCTCATGCGGATCATGTGCTGCTTTAAATACTGCTACAAAGAGCTCTTTAATCTGGTGCATCCGCGTGCGGTGGTGCCGGTAAAACTCGGCGGCAAAACGGTTTCTGATGCGGTTATCGGCAGCATATTGGGCTTTCTCGCCCTTTACATGGGGCTCTTCGGAATCTGCTCTGTTCTGCTGGCCGGTATGGGTGTGGATTTTGTAACGTCGTTTTCCGCGGTGGCCGCCTCCATTGGAAATATCGGCCCCGGTCTGGCCATGGTCGGGCCGATCGGCAATTATGCGGATATTCCGGATCTTGGCAAATGGCTGCTGATCTGGTGCATGCTTCTGGGCCGGCTTGAAATCTATACCGTGATTATCTTTCTGGTGCCGGAATTCTGGAAAAAGTAGGCGCAACGCTGCCTGGCAAAAAAACTTTACAATTTTTATTGACACTGTTTGAAAATAAAGCGGCATTTTTGCCGAAGTACGAACGGTCGGCGCGGTGGCCGACCCTACAATATGTCGGCATTGCCGCGTAGTAGGGCGGGCCACCGTGCCCGCCTGAAAAATAGATAAAACAAATTTACCGTGGATTTCTCTGTTTTTTTATTGACACTGTTTGAAAATAAAGATAAAAATATTAATTTATAAATAATTTGAGCCGGGAACTTCGGGCCGTTAACTCAGTTGGTAGAGTATCTGCCTTTTAAGCAGAGAGTCGTAGGTTCGAATCCTACACGGCCCACCACCATACGATACAGCTAACCATGCGTCCCCATCGTCTAGCCCGGTCCAGGACACCGGCCTTTCACGCCGGCGACAGGGGTTCAAATCCCCTTGGGGACGCCACCTTACACCCCCAAAGAGTGGCTGGAAAACCGGCCGCTCTTTTTTTTTACCTCACCCCTATCGCCGTTCTCTTTTAGATTGCGCCTCCATCAGATACATAGCCGGCTGAATGCCGTATTGGGCGGGATGATAAGTTTTTTCGACCGTGTGCCGGTATTTGCCGCTGGATTCAGCCCTTTCATTTAAGTCCAGTAGTTCGGCGGTTTTAAGCTGCTTGCTGCTTTTGTCTTTCCGGAGGACCAGTACTTTCGGCATGGGCTGGTCCTCCGGGTCGCCGTTTTTATAAATCAGTCCCACTTGGCCGGTGTTTAGCTTGACCAGGGTGCCTGCCGGATAGACGCCCATCATATTAATAAACCATTTAAGCAGTATCGGATCAAAATCCTTCCCGCTTTTGGAAAGCATAAATCCCAGCGCCCGATCCGGGGAAAGGGTGGTCGGCCGATAGACACGGGGGGCGGTCAGGGCATCATAGACATCTGAGATTTCAATGATTCGGCCGAACAGGCTGATCGGCTTGGACCAGTTGACCGCGGGGTAGCCGGATAAGTCGTATTTCAGGTGATGCTCAAACGGCGGCAGGATGATTTGGGCGATCAGTTCCCGGTAGGCCTCGAGTTTAAGGATCTGGCGCACGCTGTTTAAGGAGTGCTGCTGGATTTTTTTGTATTCCTCATGATTGAGCCGCCCGGCTTTGTTGATGATTTCAATGGGGATGTCCACCTTGCCGAGGTCGTGGAACAGGCCGCAGATGCCAAGTCTGACCAGGGAATTGCGCGATAGCCCGATTTCATGGCCAAGGCAGAGGGAATTGACCGCCACATTAACCGAGTGGGTATAAGTGTAGTCGTCATAGTCGCGGATTGTGCTTAAGCCCATCAGGATACTCTTATCTATAAAAACCAGGTCGGTGATGTCCTGCACCACCCGGACCGCTTTTCTGACCCCGGCCGCATGATTCTCCCGGATTTTACGGGTCACCTCTTTGACTGTATTATACGCATAGGAGTAGGCGCGGTGGGCCAGTTCCATTTTCTGGGCCTCGGTTAGATTGCCTTCGCCCTGGGGTTCATTGATGATATCCACGAACTCAAACCGGTCCTGGTCCAGATATTTCTGCATCCATTCCAATGGGGCTTCCTGCTGCGGGGCTTCAATCAGAATCCGGGCAAATTGGTAGGCCTGTGAATAGCTGATATCAGGGAGCTGGAAGTTAAACTTCAGGCCGTATAAGGAGAGGGTTTCAAAAATGCCGAGCAGTGTAAAAATGGTGGGAGCGGTCTGCTGCCGGAGTAAAAGTTTTTCCCCTTGTACGAAGAGCCTTTCATGGCGGGCTTCAATGATGATTTCAGCTTTTTCGGAAAGGAGCTGCCGGCTTGTTTCCAAGAATTTCCCGGCGGCATTGACGGTTAACCGGTTGTTGGCCTCGTGAATTCTTGCGGTCTGCAGAAGCCGTTTAAAAAATAGCACAAACGCCTCGGCATGGGATTCCGATGCGGGCTCTGGTTCAGACCCTGGTTCCGGGGGCAACATGGGACAACTCCTTTGCATTTTTAACAGCTCGGCGGATGTTTGGCCAGATGCTTCGCGAGGCGGTTTTTATAGCCTGTGACGCTTCATCGGTATTGAGTATATATAGGGCCAGGGCAGCCCCCTGGCGGTGAATGCGCCGCAGTGTGCCGATCCGCCAGGGCCGGCCGAGCAGTTGTTTGGAAAGATAGCCTGAAACATTGGCGCCTTTGCAGTTACCTATCACCTGGTACAGCAGCAGCAGGGATTCCCGCTGATTCGGAGTAAAGGAGGTCTTGTTGAGATAGTCAAGCATCAGGGGCTCAAGGGTTTGCCCGGGCAGTTTTATCAAAAATCGGAATGCCAGCTCACGGATTTCTTTTTTGCGGTCTGAAATAAACGGCAGGAGCTGTTCCGCGGGCGGCGGCGTTTTGCGGGTTAATGCCTGTACCGCGGTTTTGCGCAGCGAGCTGTCATCGGCCCGGGAGGCCTCGGTGATCACCGGCAGGACATCCGGGTGGGAGATGTGGCCCATCGCGAAAATGGCCGTCTTTTGAACCGGCGGGGCCGTCTGCCGGGCCATATGAATAAGCGGGCGAGGGTCTTTTGATGCCTGATGGGTCAGCGCCCGTAAAAGCATGGCGCTTAAGGTCTTGTCCTTTATTTGCTGAAGCGTCTGGCCGATGCTTATCACCGATTCCGGCCGAAGCTGGCAGAGCATGTTTTCCAGGGCTTTGATTTTCTGATGGTCATCCGGTTTTATTTTGCTCAGGGCATCATTTAGTACCGACAATACCTGGGGGCCGGAGATCATAAGCAGGAAATCATCAATATGGGCCAGCGCCCAGGTACCGGAATTTTTGTAAGTCTTGCGCACATCATTTAATTGACCCAGAAATTTTGCCGCATACGGAAAATCGCCCTGGGCAAGGGTGCGTTTAAAACTGTCCTTTATGATATCAAGCACTGTGGCAAAATCTTCGCTTTCCCGCTGTTCCTTTAAGATGACCAGGAGCACGTCAAACAAATCCTGATCAAAATCCCGTGTTTCCTCCGCCTCCACCATTAGTCGGGTTTCGGCGATTTCTTCGGGGGATAGGTCAAGCAACTGCCCGTTGCTTAGGGTATCGGAAATGCTTGGCGCATCCCCTTCATCTTCCTCGGGCGGCTGTTCCGGCCGCGGCTCGGCTCGGCTGGCAGCTAATTTAAGGCTGGCCAGGTCAAGCACCGGCTCATTCTGCCAGAGCACATTGGTGGTGCTGTATTTTATATGATGAAGACCGGCTTCCCAGAGGCTGGTGACAATATCGCCCTTGCTTTCCTCCTCAAGCACCCGATGATGTTTTAATATGTTTAAAAATGACAGGATTTCCGCCTGGGCGATGCCCTCGGAAAAGGAAATCCATTTTAATCCGTCGCGGAAGCATAGATAGGCCGGATTATTCTGAAGATCCGGGTTATGATAGATCTTTTGGCCCTGAAACAGGATATCGCCTTTGCCCATTTCAAGCACGAGCGCCCCGTAATTGCGGGTATAGGCGTTGAGGTGTTCGTAAAGATCTGAAACGGATTTCCGGGAAACGGCGTGATGTTCCGGATAGAAGGAAGTGTTCTTGGCAGCCAGAATCAGTTTGTCAACAACGGTTTTTGCCTCTTGTAGCTGCCTGTCTTCGGACCAGTCAATGGTTTTGGCATGTTGCGTCATACAACAATCCGACCATCGGGAAAAATTGTTTTATGGTCAATGTCATTAACTTAAGATGCCATTTCTGCCTTCTCCCGCCGGGAAAAGGGGGGATTATAAGAAAACTCTATAGCATAAGCAGATGGTGATTGAAATAGTAAATCGAGTGGTTACACGGTAAATTTGTTCTATCTATTTTTCAGGCGGGCACGGTGGCCCGCTCTACGCGACAATGCCGACATTTTGTAGGGTCGGCCACCGTGCCGACCTTACATGCTCTCCGTTTATATTAAAATTTTCTTTGTGTGCCTTGACATATGGGAATCTTGCTTTACTATAATGAAGTTCAAAGCTTACCTGAACAGATTTTTACCATACCCAAAAATTAATTACCCTAACTTGCCGGAATTCGGCGCACAGGTGGGGTGTATGTCAGTCGAGAGGGCAGCCGCCGCTCGATATAACGTTTTCATCAACTAGGGAAAGGGCTGTCTGAGAAATGAAGATTCGTCCGTTAAACGACAGGATTCTGGTGGTTCGGGAAGAGGAAGAGAAGAAGACAAAAGGCGGCATCCTGATTCCGGATTCGGCAAAGGAGAAGCCCATACGCGGAAAAGTGGTGGCCGTCGGCCCGGGAAAGCGGGATGAAAAAGGCAAACGAATTCCAATGGATGTCAAGGAGGGTGATAAAATTCTGTTCGCCAAATATGCCGGAACCGAAATCAAGATCGAGGAAGTCGCGCATTTGTTTATGAAGGAAGACGATATCCTGGGAATTATTCAATAAATAAAGGAGAATGCAATTATGGCAGCCAAAATGATTTGTTACGGCCAGAGCGCCAGGGATCATATGCTTAAGGGGGTAAACACGCTGGCCAATGCCGTAAAGGTAACCCTCGGGCCCAAGGGCAATAATGTTGTTTTGGAAAAAAGCTTCGGCTCGCCCACCGTAACCAAGGACGGGGTAACCGTGGCCAAGGAAATCGAAATAAAGGGCAAGTATGAAAACATGGCTGCCCAGATGCTTCGCGAGGTGGCCAGCAAAACAAGTGATGTGGCCGGGGACGGCACCACCACCGCCACGGTTTTGGCCCAGGCCATTTTTACCGAGGGGCAGAAGATGGTGGCTGCCGGCGCAAATCCCATGGCCTTAAAGCGCGGCATTGACAAGGGCGTGGTGGCAATTGTCGAACGGCTGCAAAAAATCTCCAAGCCCACCAAGGATAAAAGGGAAATCGAGCAGGTGGGAACCATCTCCGCCAATTCGGATGAAACCGTGGGCAAGATTATCTCCGATGCCATGGAGAAGGTGGGCAAGGAGGGGGTGATCACGGTTGAAGAGGCCAAGGGCATGGAGACCACCCTGGAGGTGGTCGAGGGCATGCAGTTTGACCGGGGATATTTGTCCGCCTACTTTGTGACGGATGCGGAGAAGATGGAGGTCAACCTGAAGGACCCCTATATCCTGCTCCATGAAAAAAAGATTTCCAATATGCAGGATCTGCTTCCCCTTTTGGAGCAGGTGGCCCGGGCGGGCCGGCCGCTTTTGATTGTTGCCGAGGATATTGACGGCGAGGCTTTGGCGACCCTGATCGTGAACAAGCTTCGCGGCACACTGCAGGTGGCGGCGGTCAAGGCCCCGGGTTTCGGTGACCGCCGGAAAGCCATGCTCCAGGATATTGCGGTTTTAACCGGCGGCCAGGTCATATCCGAGGATATCGGGGTGAAGCTTGAAAGCGTGACCGTGGATGACCTGGGCACCTGCAAGACCGTCCAGATTGATAAGGACAATACAACAATCATTGAGGGGACCGGCCAGAAGAAGGATATTGAAGCCCGGATCAGTCAATTGCGCGCCCAGATTGAAGATACCACATCCGATTACGACCGGGAGAAACTCCAGGAGCGGCTGGCCAAACTGGTCGGCGGGGTGGCGGTGATTCATATCGGGGCGGCCACCGAGACCGAAATGAAAGAGAAAAAAGCCCGGGTTGAGGACGCGCTGCATTCAACGCGGGCGGCGGTCGAGGAGGGAATCGTCCCGGGCGGCGGGGTCGCCCTGGTGCGATGCATAAAAACGCTTGAAAAAGTCGATGCCAAGGGCGAGGAAAAGGAAGGCATTCGCATTTTAAAGCGGGCCCTTGAAGCTCCCCTCCGCCAGATTGCGCAAAACGCCGGCGTTGAAGCTTCAATAGTTTTTAATAAGGTCTTTGAAGGAAAAGACGACTTTGGCTTTAATGCCGCCACGGAGACCTATGAAAATCTGCTTGAAGCCGGGGTGATCGACCCCACCAAGGTTGTTCGGTTTGCCATTCAGAATGCGGCATCGGTTGCCGGCTTGATGCTCACCACTGAGGCAATGATCGCCGAGAAGCCCAAAAAGAAGAAAGGCGAAATTTTTAGTTAAAAGAATCAAGCAGTTCCAAGACCTCCTCATCCGACACATCATACCAGTTTTCATACACCTGGGCCACGGCCTGGAAAAATTCCGGGGTGGTCAATATGACCGCGTCATCTGCCAGGGACTGAAATTCGATCTTTGTCCGTGGGGACGATACCGGCGCAGCCACAATAATTTTTTGCGCCTTCTGGTTCCGGCACATGGCCACCGACGCCTGCATGGTGGAGCCCATGGCAATCCCGTCATCGATTAAAATAACGGTTCGCCCTTTAATTGCCGGCAGCGGCCGGCCTTTGCGAAGGGTTCGGATCCGGCTTTGGATTTCCTGTTGCTGGGCTTCATATATTTGCTGGCGCTCGGTTTCCGATACGGTTTGGGCAAAGCGGTCAAAAACGACCGAGCTCCCGTCCTCGGCAATGGCGCCGAAACCGGATTCCGGGTTATCCGGAAACGGCAGTTTGCGCACAATCAGCAGCTCAAAATCGCAGTTCAGGCGCTTTGCCACCTCAATACCCACTTCGACCCCGCCCCTGGGGATGGCCAGCACTATGGGATTTTCCGATTCATAATCAATTAGCTTTTCGGCAAGCAGCCTGCCGGCATGTGCTCTATCTCTGAATTTCATATTAACCCCCTGTATTATTTTATGAATATAATCATTTAGGGGTGTTTTATCCAGCCTGCTTTTGGCTTAATTGTGATGCGTATTAATCGGTCCCGGCCCGGGGGGATCCGTAAATGGCATAACGAGGATACGCCACAGGGAAAGGGGGCTCCGATACCGGGAAAGGCCGATTACCATATTGTGGTGTCCGGCCGCGGGCTGCGCCTGGTAGGTGCCGCAGAGCCGGTCCCACCAGGACAGATTGAAGCCGAAATTGCTGTTGGATTCCGTAAGGATCACGGAATGATGAACCCGGTGCATGTCAGGTGTGACAATCAGCCGCCGGATCCATTTATCGATGGCCCCGGGTATGTAGATATTTGAATGGTTAAACATGGATGTGGCGTTTAAAATGATTTCAAAAAGAATTACCGCCCCGGCGGGAAAACCGAACGCGGCCACCGCCCCCAGTTTGATAAACAGGGAGATAATGATTTCTATCGGGTGAAAGCGAAGGCCGGTGGTGACGTCAATATCTAAATCCGCATGATGGATCATATGAAGCCGCCATAACACCGGGACCGCATGAAAAAGGATGTGCTGGATATAGATAATAAAATCAAAAATGAGAAGGGTGGCCAGCCATTGAATGACGACAGGGGTTTCGACATAATTGAATACGCCCCAGCCCCGGGTGCCAGCGAAAACGGCGAAGCCGGCCGGTACCACCGGTATGATAAATCTTAAAACCAGGGTGTTTATCAAAATCAGGCCCAGATTTTTAAAGGATCGGACTATTCTGGAGTCCACCCGGTCTTTTTTTTGATTAAAACTCTCCAGCGCCAGCAGGACAACCAGGATGCCCGCAAAAGAGGCCGCCCGGATAAAGGCTTCAAAAGGCATATATTTTTTCTCCGTTCGGGGTTTAATTCAATAAGTAATCATTTTGATGCAGAAGTCGATAGAAGCGATAGATTTTATTTGGGCAGGCCCTGCGGGTCTGGTATAAAAAGTCACGGTAAATTTGTTCTATCTATTTTTCAGGCGGGCACGGTGGCCCGCCCTACGCGACAATGCCGACATTTTGTAGGGTCGGCCACCGTGCCGACCTTACATGCGAGAAACCCCATGGTTATAGGGTTTCTCGCCAGAACAAATTCACCGTGTATAAAAAGTAAAATCTGACGACAGATGGTGCTGATTGGTGATATGAATTCAACGCTTTCCAACAAATGGCGCACACTTATCTTTTTCGCGGTTTTCTGCATAGCTGCGGCCATCCTTTATTCAGCCGCGTTTCGCGCTCCGTTTGTCTATGATGACATCAACTACATCACCAAGAATGATCCCAATGTCCATATGACCGAATTCTCCTGGGAGGCTTTGAAAACCGCGGCCCTGGAGGGAAAACCCAAAAACCGGCCCCTGGCGAACTTAAGTTTTGCCTTAAACTACTACTTCGGAAAAGAAAACCCGTTCGGCTATCATCTGGTCAACCTGATTATTCATTTGCTAACCGCCGGGCTGCTGTTTTTTCTGATCCGCCTGACCTTCGGGATAATCAATGCGAAGGCGTCCCCGGAAAATGTGACGACAGAAGCGGCGGCAAACTGGATGGCCTTCCTGGCGGTGTTGATCTGGCTGGTCCACCCGGTGCAGACCAATGCGGTGACCTACATGGTGCAGCGCATGACCAGTATGGCCGCCCTGTTCTATATCCTTTCCCTGCTGCTTTATATCAAGGGCCGCCTGGCCATCCAAAAAACCCGGCGGATAAGAGCGGCCGGATTTATGGCCGGATGCATTCTGTCAGGCCTGTGCGCTGTGTTTACCAAGCAGAATGCCGGTATGCTGCCGGTGTTTATTCTGCTCTATGAATGGTTTTTCTTTCAGGATCTGCGGCCGGTCCGCTCAAAGCGGCTGATGTTTGGGGCAATTGCCGCTATTTTGGTATTCTGCGTGATCGGCTATATTTATCTGGGCGGCCATCCGCTGGAGCGCATCCTTTCCGCTTATGAGCGCAGGGATTTTACTCTTTTCCAGCGGGTGCTGACCGAATGGCGGGTGATCGCCTATTATGCCGGGCTCATCGTGTTTCCCCGGGCCGGTCGGCTTCTACTGGATCATTCATATCCCCTGTCCGATGCGCTTGTCGCACCGCTGACCACCCTGACCTCGGCCGGTATGATTCTTAGTGTCCTCGCCCTTGCCCTGTATTCAGTCAGAAAGCAGCGGCTGGTGGCATTCTGTTTGATCTGGTTTGTGGGCAATCTGGTGATCGAATCATCGGTCATCGGCATTGAAATCATCTACGAGCACCGGCTTTATCTGCCGTCCATGATGCTTTGTTTGATGGCGGTGTGGCTGCTATCCCGGCGACTGAAGCAGAATTGGCGGGTTATTATACCGATTGGGGTGGCGGTTGCCCTGGTGTTTAGTTTCTGGACCTATGAGCGAAACCAGATTTGGGCCTCGGATGTGACCTTTTGGAAGGATGTGGCCAAAAAGTCGCCGCAGAAAGCAAGGCCGCTTCAGAACCTGGCCTATTCCCTGCAGCAGAATGGCCGGCATGCTGAGGCGATTACCCACTATCAGGCATCCTTAGATATTGAAGCCCATCCGGCGGTCTACTTCAACCTGGGACTCTCTTTTATTAATGAGAAGCGATATGTAGACGCCGTCAACGCATATTTAAACGCTTTGAAAATGGGCTATCAGGCCCCGGGTATTTATCAGCATTTCGCCTATGCGCTCTCCATGGCGGGGGAGTTTAAGGAAGCACGTCAGCAATATCAGAACGCCATAAAGCGAAACCCGCAAAATGAAAGCGCCCGGAACCGGCTCCGGGCCTTGAGCCAGTTTTTAAACGAGTGCCGAACACCGATTGATTGCCTTAATCAGCGGATTGATGAGCAGCCGGAAAACATGGCGCTTCGATTCAAGCGGGGGGTAAGTCTTGAAGAAAGAGGCGAGCTGGATGCCGCCATGGCCGACTATGAGGCTGTGCTGTCAAATCTTTCCCCATCGGATCGAAAGCTATACCTCTTGGCGCTCAATCGGCTGGGAATGGTGTATTTTCAAACCGGCGGACTGGATGCGGCAATGGATATGTTTACCAAAGGCATCCGCCTGGCGCCCGAAGAACCCCATTTTTACTATCACCTGGCCGCCCTATGGGCGATCAAGGGCAATCCGGAACGATCGCTCAGTTTCCTGGATCAGGCCATTGAAAAGGGGTTCTCGGACGGGGCGGAGCTTAAGCGGGATTCGCGGTTTGACAGTCTTCGCGAGCATCCGGGGTTTAAGCAGCTTTCCGCCAAAATCAGCCCTCCATAGATGCGGAATATAGAAAAGGGGTGTAGAAGGGGTTGAAGATCCGAAAAAAATCCTTTATAAGAACCCTCAAACCATTGAAAAGCGATTGGAAATTATTTTTATAGGAGGGATAAAATGGGTAAAGGCGACATCCGCAGCAAAAGAGGCAAAATTTACCGCGGCACCTTTGGCAAGACGCGCCCCAAAAAGAAGAAAAAGAAGTCCGAATAGGGGGTGTTGCGGTAACAATAAGCTCGTTTTCCTGCCAGCAGGACGGCCGTTATCAAGCCGATTCCGCGCCGTCCTGACTAAACTCCCTTCACGGCTAATTTGTTCTAACCGCAAAACCCACAACCACGGTCCTGTTAACGGACAATTAGTCGGCACGGTGGCCGACTCTACGACGCATGTGGCCGTAGGGCAGGCCACCGTGCCGGCCTAAGAAAAGACAGAACAAATTTGCCCTGAAACTCCCTTCGACTTTTTTGCACCCCGCTCTTATTGGTGATATATTTGTGCCTTAGTGCCTTCAAACACGCAACAAAAGTTATTTACAGGCTCGGCTGCGGCTCGTGGAGAATACTTTCAATGGTTATACCGCCTGATGCTGCCAGATAACTTGTTGATAAAATATTTAATATTAAATGATTAGGGGTGTGTTACAATTTTGTTGTTTTCATTCCGCTATAAATGACAAAAATGTACAAAATAACCCATGCGTGAAGCAAAAAATATAAATTTAAGTATAAATATCAGATAATTAAATATAGCATTATTTTCGGCATGTGATTTGCAATAAGACTTTGTGCTGGAAAAATAATGATAAAACAAGCCGTGCAAAAAGTTTATAAGCGGCTTTAATATGAGGAGCCTTTATGTGTCGACTGTTCGGTCTAACCAGTGAAGCGCCGGTATCGCCCATGGTCGCCTTAAATGCACTGGACGTGATGCGCGAGGGCCATGACGGCTCGGGGGTGGGGCTTTTTCTCCGGGACCTGGGCGGACCGTTTGAAGATATGAAGGATGCCCCCATTCTATCCGGTATTTTCACCGAGGCGGGCTTGAAGCGCCTGGACAGCTTTATGATCGATATCGGGTTTTTGACCAAGTATAAAATCACCATCAAAGTGCCGAAAGTTCCCCCGCCCGGTGTGCCCAAGCGGGATATTTATCTGATCCGCGCCTATGAATACCCGGATGAATGGGAGAGCTTAAGCGATGCGGAAAAGCACAGCCGCCTCCTGGATATCCGCTTAAAGCTCCAGGCCATGGGGCGGGAGAAGCATGATATGATTGTCTTTTCTTTCTGGCCGGATACGATTATGATCAAGGAAATCGGCGATCCCTTAACCGTGGGCAACTACCTGGAGCTTTCCAACGAGAAATTAAACTCCCGGATCATTATGGCCCAGGGCCGGCAGAACACCAACTACGCCATTGACCTGTATGCCTGCCACCCGTTTTTCATCCAGGGGTTTTCCACCATGACAAACGGGGAGAACACGGCGTTTGTGCCCATCCGGGAATATCTCATGAGCCGGGGCGTTTCCGGCTATAGCGGGTTTTATTCGGATTCCGAGGTGTTTGTGCATATTCTGCACTACATTCACACGCGGCTGGGCTTGAATATCGAAGCCTACAAGCACATTATCACCCCGCTTCAGGACGATCACCTGGAGGATCATCCGGACGGGATGTTTTTAAAGCACATGAAAAAAAGCTGCCGCAAACTGATCATCGACGGTCCGAACTGTATCATCGGGGTGATGCCGGACAACACCATGTTCATGGCCCAGGACAGAAAAAAACTGCGGCCCGGCGTCGTGGGCGGCCGTCCCGGCATGTATGTATTCTCCTCCGAAATATGCGGTCTGGACGCGGTGCTGCCGGACCGGGACAAACAAGCCGATTTTCAGCCCATGCATATGGATACGGTGGTTGTCAGCCCGGATCATCAAGAGGCCAAGATATGTCATCAAATGGAAAAATTATCCCTTCTTCATTAAGCACCAAGGATCTGCCCTGGCAGATTGCCTGGAGCAAGGAAAAATGTACCTTGTGCGGAAAGTGCACGGCCGTTTGCCCGGTGCACGCCATTGAACTCGGCGTCTTTCGAAAGCGGATCGTGGACGTGGAAATGGGCCTTAATGCCAAGCCGGGCAATGTCTTCAAAACCTACTACGGGATCCGCCAGCGCACCTCGCCCGCCTATCATTGCGTGGGCTGCGGCATGTGCACCATGGTCTGCCCCAATGACGCGATTATGCCGATGCACTCCGATGAAGCGGAAAAACTCTCGTTTCACATCAACCAGGGCGGCGAGCCGGAGCGCCGCGGCGGCCGGAGAAATGTTCCCGGCGGGGTGCTGGACCGGATCAAGTTCACCCGGATCTCCATGTTAACCGATCCGGCCCTGGATGCCGGCCGGCACCAATTTGAGATGCGAAGCCTCCTGGGCCGGGTTCTGCCGCCTGAGGAGAATATCCGCATGATCCGGGAGCGCGGCTGGATTCCCCCGGTACGCGAGATTTACCCGCTGATCATCGGCGGGATGTCATTCGGCGCCCTCTCGCCCCCCATGTGGGAGGGGCTCCAGATGGGGGTAGCCTATTTAAACGAGGAACTGGGCATGCCGGTTCGGATCAGCACCGGGGAAGGCGGTTGCCCGCCGCGGCTTTTGCGCTCGCGTTTTCTGCGGTATGTGATCCTGCAGATCGCCTCCGGCTACTTCGGGTGGGATGAGATCATTCATGCGATTCCCGAGATGAAGGTGGACCCCTGCGCCATTGAGATCAAGTACGGCCAGGGGGCAAAGCCCGGCGACGGCGGGCTTTTGATGTGGTACAAGGTCAACCAGCTGATTTCGGCTATCCGAGGCGTCCCGCAGGGGGTGAGTCTCCCGAGTCCCCCGACGCATCAGACTAAGTATTCCATCGAGGAGGCGGTGGCCAAGATGATCCAGTCCATGTCCATGGCCTGGGGATTCCGGGTGCCGGTGTATCCAAAGATATCCGCCACATCCACCGCCCTTGCCGTATTAAACAACCTGACCCGAAATCCCTATGCGGCCGGCCTTGCCATTGACGGCGAGGACGGCGGTACGGGCGCGGCCTACAACGTGTCCATGAATCACATGGGCCATCCCATCGCCTCCTGTTTGCGCGACTGCTATTTGAACCTGGTTTCCGTTGGCCAGCAGAATGAAATCCCGCTGTTTGCCGGCGGCGGTATCGGCAAAAACGGCAATCTCGCCGCCAATGCCGCAGCGCTGATTATGCTGGGGGCAAGCGGGGTTCAGGTGGGCAAATACGTGATGCAGGCGGCTGCCGGGTGCCTGGGCTCTGAAACCGGCCGCTGCAATATCTGCAACATCGGTCAGTGCCCCAAGGGGATTACCTCCCAGGATCCCCGGCTTTACCGGCGCCTGGACCCCGATGATGTGGCCCGGCGGGTGGTGGATATGTATGTGAGTTTTGATACGGAGCTTCGAAAAATCGTGGCCCCGCTCGGCCGTTCCACCTCGCTTCCCATCGGTATGTCCGATGCGCTGGGGGTTGATGATAAGGCGACCGCAGAGCGGCTTCAGATTAAATATGTGGTGTAGGTTTAGGTAAGGCACTGAGGTTATAATAGTGGATCATCAGCAATATTATCTTGTGCAAGGCAGGGAAGACGGTGTTCGGCTCGAATCCCGCGTATTGGAAGAGCGGATTCAGGCAGCGCTTGAAAAAGGCCATCGCTACATCGAGGTGGATGCCTACGGGCATCACGGTATCGGCGGGCGTTTATGGAAGGCGGGTCAAGAGCCGGTCCATATCCGCGTGACCGGTCATTCCGGCCAGCGGCTGGGATCCATGGGCTTTCCCAGCACCCGGATCGAGAACATGGGGCCGGCATCCGATGATGTTGGCTGGCTAAACGGCGGAGCGGATATTATTGTGCACGGCCATGCGGGAAACGGCGTGGCCAATGCCATGGCCCAGGGCCGGGTGTGCGTGGCCGGCTCCATCGGGGCCCGGGGCATGACCATGACCAAGCACAATCCGCGGTTTTCCCCGCCGGAACTCTGGGTGCTGGGCTCTGCCGGGGATTACTTCGGCGAGTTCATGGCCGGCGGCATCGCGGTTATCTGCGGCATTGAGGCGCAGACGCCGGGGAATATTCTGGGTTACCGGCCGCTTGTCGGCATGGTCGGGGGCAAGGTATTTTTCCGCGGCCCGCACGGCGGATACAGCAAAAGTGACGCCCGCCTGACGCCTATCAGCGAGTCGGACTGGGAATGGCTTGCGGAAAATTTGCAGCAGTTTCTGGCTGCGATCGGTCGCATGGATCTCTATGATGAGCTCTCCGAGCGTGAGCGCTGGCAGCTGATCGCCGCCCGTACGCCCCGGGACAAGGTGGTGCGAAAAATAAGGTCCATGCAGGAATTCCACCAGTCTGTCTGGAACCGGGAGCTTGGCGCCGGCGGTCTGATCGGCGATTTGACTGACATGGACATGAGCCCGATACCGGTAATTACTTCGGGTGAGCTTCGGCGCTATGTGCCGGTATGGGCCAACCGCATGTATAAAGCGCCTTGCGAAGCCGCCTGCCCGACGGGCATTCCGGTTCATGACCGCTGGCGCCTGATCCGCGATGGCCGGGTGGACGAGGCCGTTGATATGGCGCTTGCCTATACCCCGTTTCCGGCAACCGTTTGCGGCTATCTGTGCCCCAATCTGTGCATGAACGCCTGCACCAAGCAGTCTGTGAATATGCCGCCGGTTGATGTCACCCAGCTGGGAAAAGCCAGCATCGAGGCCAAAACGCCCGAGCTGCCGGAACTTTCAGAAGGTAAAGTGGCGGTGATCGGCGGCGGCCCGGCGGGCATTTCCGTGGCCTGGCAGCTGAGGCTTCGGGGGCATGAGGCCACCATTTATGATATGTCCCAGCTTTTGGGCGGAAAAATTCTTTCGGTGATCCCGGAGAGCCGGATTCCCGAAGACATCGTGGCCAGGGAGCTGGAGCGGGTAAGAGCGGCCATCCCGCATGTGAATCTGCAGCAGAAGCTTTCCCGGGATGATATTGAGCAGCTTAAAGCCGAGGTGGATTATGTGGTGGTCGCCACCGGCGCGCAAACGCCGAAAACCCTGCCGGTTGCCGGCAATGAACGGATGATTCCGGCAAACGATTTTCTGGCCCGGGCCAAAGCCGGCGCGATTGATCCCGGTAAACGGGTGGTGGTGATCGGCGCGGGCAATGTGGGCTGTGACGTGGCAGTGGAGGCCAACCGGCTGGGGGCGGAATCGATCCAGTTGATTGACGTGCAGAAGCCGGCTGCCTTTGGCAGGGAAAAACAACACGCCGAGGCCGCGGGGGCAGAGTTCCGCTGGCCCTGCTATACAAAGGAAATCACCGATGACGGGGTCTATCTGGATACCGGTGAATTGCTGCCGGCGGATACGGTGGTGGTTGCCATCGGGGACATGCCGGATTTGTCGTTTCTGCCGGATACGGTGAAGGCCAAAAAAGGCTATGCGACGGTCAATGAATATTACCAGACAACAGATCCGAAGATATTTGCCATCGGCGACATGGTGGCCCCGGGCCTGTTAACCGATGCCATCGGCGCGGGCCGAAAGGCGGCGGCCGTTATTGCCGACATACTGGAAGGCAAGCGGCCCGAGCAGATGGTCAAGCCGGTTTCGGATAAGCACCAGGGGTTTGTCGATCCACAGCTGTCCGAATCTCACACCATCCACCGGGCGGCCTGGGACTTTCGGGAGGTGATTGACAAACACCGCGTCAAATTGGAATATTTTGACCCCCGGATTACCGAATATCATGACATGAATGCATGCGGCAGCGAGTGTGCCTCATGCGGCGCGTGCCGGGATTGCGGAATTTGCGAAGCGGTCTGTCCGCAGGCGGCAATCAGCCGGGCGGCAAAGGAAAACGGGGATTATGAGTATGTGGTGGACCCTGAGCGCTGTATCGGCTGCGGCTTCTGCGCCGGCGCCTGCCCGTGCGGCGTCTGGGAGATAGTGGAGAATACGCCGCTTTAGGCCGCTTTTAATTGACTGGGTGGCTGAATCTGGTATGAGATAAGGGATTTTTTAAGCAATTTATTATGGATGGATTTATAAAAAACGATTTATTCTGCTGCTGAGGCGGTATTTTTGCAGAAGGTAACTCAAAAAAGCTCTCAAAATCTGTCCATACTGTCATTTCGAGCGATAGCGAGAAATCTTTTACTTTAAGATTCCTCGTCGCTTGTGCTCCTCGGAATGACAGAGGCCGAAGGTGTTGGAATAACAAAATATACTATGCAAAAACTTGACGGATGAATCAGAAGCAATGACGAAAGCCCTGCTTGCCTTCGAAGACGGCCGAACGTTTGAATGCCGAAGTTTCACCGGACACGGCGAAACCGGGGGGGAGGTCGTGTTTAATACCAGCATGTCCGGCTACCAGGAGGTGCTGACCGACCCTTCCTACCGCGGCCAGATGGTGGTGATGACCTATCCGCTGATCGGCAATTACGGCGTCAATCCGGAAGATGTGGAATCCGACCGCGTCCAGGTAGCTGCCTTTATCCTCCGGGAATACCAGGAATTTCCGAGTAATTTCCGGGCGACCGCGTCCTTAAAGGACTATTTGGTATCTCAGAATATCCTGGGCATTCATGAACTGGACACCCGGGCCATCACCCGGCATATCCGGAATGCCGGTGCCATGCGCGCGGTGATATCCACACGGGATCTGGATCCGGCGTCTCTATCCGCCCGGGCCCGGGAAATTCCCAAAATGGAGGGCCGGGATCTGGTGAGCGGCGTGTCCACACCAATTCCCTATTTCTGGGCCGATCGTCCGGAACCCCTTTCCGCCGAAACGGTTGTCGATGATACGATCTGGCGCGCAAAAAGCGGGAAATACCGGGTGGTGGCTTTCGATTTCGGCGTGAAATACAATATCCTGAGGTGCCTTGCGGATGTGGGGTTTGAGGTGCTGGTGGTGCCGGCGAAAACCAAAGCCGAGACCGTCCGGGCGCTTGCGCCGGACGGTATTTTTTTGTCAAACGGCCCCGGGGACCCGGAGCCGCTGACCGATATGGTTGAAACGGTAAGGGCGTTGATTGGCTTTCGGCCCATGTTCGGCATCTGCTTAGGCATCCAGCTGATCGGCCTGGCGCTTGGCGGGCGGACCTATAAGCTTAAATTCGGCCATCACGGGGCCAACCAGCCGGTGCAGTATCTGGCGACCCGGCAGGTTGAGATTACCTCCCAGAATCACGGGTTTGTGGTGGATCCGGAAAGCCTGGATCCGGAGATTGTGGAGATTACGCATATGAATTTAAACGACAACACCCTGGAAGGCTTCCGGCACCGGCATGAACCGCTGTTTGCCGTCCAATACCACCCGGAAGCCGCCCCCGGCCCCCATGACGCCCGGTATTTGTTTGAGGAATTCGCAGGGATGATGAAAGCACTGAAGTACTAATGGAAAGATAAAATCTCAAATTTCAAATCTCAAAACACAAACAATACTCAAATTCCAATGACCAAAATTCAAAACAACAGGCGTTCGGCAAAAGAGGGGTTGTTTTAAGCATTGGGATTTGATTTTTGGAATTTGTTTGTCATTTGAATATTGTAATTTGGAATTTAATTACGAACCGTGAACCGTGAACCGTGAACCCTAAACCCTAAACCTTATACCTTTCTTATGCCCAAACGAGACGACATCCATAAAATTCTGATCATCGGCGCCGGCCCCATCATCATCAGCCAGGCCTGCGAGTTCGATTATTCCGGCACCCAGGCCTGCAAGGCGTTAAAGGAAGAGGGCTACGAAGTGGTGCTCGTCAACAGCAACCCGGCGACCATCATGACCGATCCGGAGATGGCGGACTGCACCTATATCGAGCCGGTAACCCCGAAATCGGTGGAAATGATTATTGAAAAGGAGCGCCCCGATGCCCTGCTGCCCACCCTGGGCGGCCAGACGGGGTTAAATACCGCCGTGGCGGTTTCGGAAAAGGGGATATTGGAAAAATACGGCGTCGAGATGATCGGTGCCAACCTTGAATCGATTCAAAAGGCGGAAGCCAGGGACCAGTTCCGCTGGGCCATGGAAAAAATCGGGCTGCGGAGCCCCAAAAGCGATTTTGCGCAAGATATGGAGACGGTGTGGCGGATTGCCGATAAGATCGGCTACCCCATTATCGTGCGGCCGAGCTTTACCCTGGGCGGCACCGGCGGCGGGGTGGCCTATAACCCGGAAGACTTGAAAAACATGGCCGAGGCGGGCCTGGATGCCAGCATGACCACCCAGGTAATGATCGAGGAGTCGGTGCTCGGATGGAAGGAATACGAACTCGAGGTCATGCGGGATAAAAACGATAATGTGGTCATTGTCTGCGCCATTGAAAACATGGACCCCATGGGTGTTCATACCGGGGATTCCATCACCGTGGCCCCGGCCCAGACATTGACGGATCGGGAATATCAGCTCATGCGGGATGCCTCGATCGCCATTCTGCGGGAAATCGGAGTGGATACGGGAGGCTCCAACGTCCAGTTTGCCGTTAATCCGGAAACCGGGGAGATGCTCGTCATCGAAATGAACCCCCGGGTGTCCCGGAGCTCGGCGCTTGCCTCCAAGGCCACGGGCTTTCCCATTGCCAAGATTGCAGCCAAATTGGCCGTGGGCTACACCCTGGATGAGCTGCCCAATGACATTACCGGCGAGACTGTGGCCGCCTTTGAACCGTCCCTGGACTACTGCGTGGTGAAAATTCCGCGATGGACTTTTGAGAAGTTCCCGGAGGCAGAAGACGTGCTCACCACGTCCATGCGCTCCGTAGGCGAGACCATGGCCATCGGCCGGACGTTTAAAGAGGCGCTTCAAAAATGCCTGCGGTCTTTGGAAATCAATCGTTACGGGTTGGGGGCGGACGGCAAGGATCATCTGGATGCGGAAGCGTTTCCCGAATCGGCCGAAGAGATCGAGCGGCTTTTGGCCCGGCCCACCTCCAATCGGATTTTTTATTTGAGATACGCCCTGCTGGCCGGCATGCCCATAGAAACCATTTATGGGCTTACCGGCATTGATCCGTGGTTTTTGCATCAGCTAAAGCAGATTGTTGACATGGAGGATCGGGTAAAGGAAACCGGCGCCCCCCTGCCGTCCGAATTGCTGGCGCGCGCTAAATCCTTCGGGTTTTCCGACTTTCAGCTGGGGGTATTGAGCGGCACGGATGAGAAAACCATTCGGGATCAGCGCAAGTCTCAAAAAATCCGGCCGGTGTACAAGCTGGTGGATACCTGTGCGGCGGAGTTTGAGGCAGCCACCCCCTATTATTATTCGACCTATGAGCAGGAGAATGAAGCCCGGGTGTCGGCGCGCAAAAAAATTATGATTTTGGGCGGCGGGCCGAACCGGATCGGCCAGGGCATTGAATTTGACTACTGCTGTGTGCATGCCTCTTTTGCCCTAAGGGAGCTGGGGATCGAATCCATTATGGTCAACAGCAACCCGGAAACGGTGAGTACGGACTATGACACATCGGATAAGCTCTACTTTGAGCCGCTGACCCACGAGGATGTCCTTCATATTGTGGAGACTGAAAAACCGGACGGCGTGATCGTCCAGTTCGGCGGCCAGACCCCGCTTAATTTGTCCATCCCGCTGCTTGAATCCGGCGCGCCGGTTATCGGCACGCATCCTAAGAGCATTGCCCGCGCGGAAGACCGCAAACAGTTCCAGGCCATGTTAAATAAACTGGATTTGAAGCAGGCGCCCAATGATACGGCCATGAGTGTGTCTGAGGCCCTTAACGTGGCCGAACGCATTGGGTTTCCCGTGATCGTCCGGCCGTCCTACGTGCTGGGGGGGCGGGCCATGAAAATTGTCTATGACGGGCAAACCCTGGAAAACTTTACCCGCCTGGCGCTGATCGCTTCGCCGGATCACCCGGTATTGATTGACAAATTTTTGGAAGATGCGGTTGAGGTGGATGTGGATGCGGTTTGCGACGGGCGCGAGACCATTATCGGCGGCATCATGGAGCATATTGAGGCCGCAGGCGTCCATTCCGGGGACTCGGCCTGCGTGCTGCCGCCTTATTCATTGACAACCGATGAGATTGAATCCGTGACCGCGGCCACCAAGGCCATGGCTAAAGAATTGGACGTGATCGGGCTGATGAATGTCCAGTATGCCATCAAAGACGGCCATCTGTATGTACTGGAAGTTAATCCCCGGGCCTCGCGTACGATTCCATTTGTCAGCAAGGCCAGCGGTGTGCCCCTGGCCAAAATTGCCACCAAGGTGATGCTCGGCTGGCGCCTTGCAGAGCTTGGATTAACCGCTGAAACCGTGCCTGCCCATATATCGGTCAAGGAAGCGGTCATGCCGTTTGACCGGTTTCCGGACGTGGATACCCTGCTGGGACCGGAGATGAAATCAACGGGTGAAGTGATGGGCATAGACAAAGAGTTCGGGCGGGCCTATGCCAAGGCGCAGATCGGTGCCGGCCAGCACCTGCCGGTTGACGGGGATGTCTTTATCAGCGTCCAGGATTCGGATAAACAGGCGGTGCTGCCGGTGGCCGCCGCATTCCGGGATATCGGTTTTGAGATCATTGCCACGCGCGGCACGTCAGAGTTTTTTTCAAACAACGGAATCGAAAATCGCATGATCAATAAGGTCTCCGTCGGCCGCCCCCATGTGGTGGATGCCATTTTAAACCGGGAGATTCACCTCGTGATCAACACCGGCACCGGGGATGAAACCCGGCGGGACGGATACATGATCCGCCGGGCGGCATTAAAATTCGGCATTCCCTACGCCACGACCATAGCCGGCGCCAAGGCCATGAGCCGCGGCATTGCCGCCTTAAAACAGAAGGCCCTGACCGTGGCCCCGATTCAGAGCTATCACCAGTAGGTATTAGGTGTTAGGTGTTGGGTATTAGGTATGGGGTGTAAGGTGTAGGGTGTAGGGTGTAGGGTGTAGAAAATAAAAGACTTAGTGCCTCAGGGCCTAAGGTGTCAGGTGTCAGGTTTCAGGAATGATTATATTTTTAACTGTGAACTGTGAACTGTGAACTGTGAACTTTTAACTTTTAACTTTGAGCTGTGAACCGTGAATAAGTCTGTCAATCCATTTATCGAAGCCCCGGAAACGGGGGACCGACCCCGCGAATCCTGCGGCGTTTTCGGCATCTTTAACCATAAAGAGGCGGCCAAGCTCACCTATTTCGGTCTTTATGCGCTCCAGCATCGCGGCCAGGAGAGCGCCGGTATTGCCGTGGCCAGGCAGAAAAAGATTGACTGCCACAAGGGCATGGGCCTGGTGCCCGATGTGTTTGACGCCGCGAGCCTGGAATGGCTGGACGGCAGATACACGGCCATCGGCCATGTGCGCTACTCCACCACCGGCGATTCGGTCATCACCAACGCGCAGCCGTTTGTGGTCACCCATGGGGGTAAATCCTACGCGGTGGCGCACAACGGCAACCTGGTCAATGCCCACCTTTTAAAGCGGGAACTGGAGGCGGAAGGCTCGATCTTCCAGACCACCATGGACAGTGAAATCTTTCTGCACCTGCTGGTCAAGAACCTGGGCCACGGGTTTGAGGAAGCGCTCTCCCGGACCGTCAGGCGTTTGAGGGGCGCCTACGCCCTGGTTTTTCTAACCGGCAAGGGGGAACTGGTGGGAATAAAGGATCCGAACGGGTTTCGGCCGCTGTGCCTGGGCCGGAAACCCAACGGCCGCTACGTGTTGGCCTCCGAAACCTGTGCCCTGGACCTGGTACAGGCTGAATTCATCCGGGAGCTGGCGCCGGGCGAGATTGTGATCATTGATAAAACCGGCATCAGAAGTTTACATCCCCATTCGGCGGTTCGCCAGTCCTGCTGCATTTTTGAATTTATTTACTTTGCCCGGCCGGACAGCAATATTTTCGGCCGGAATGTGTATCAGACACGTAAGGCCCACGGCCGCCAGCTCGCCCGGGAGGCGCCGGTGGATGCGGATCTGGTGATGCCCTTTCCGGATTCCGGCAACTATGCGGCGCTTGGCTATGCAGAGGAATCCGGGTTGCCCTTTGACCTGGCCATGATCCGGAATCATTATGTGGGGCGTACATTTATTCAGCCCACCCAAAGCATGCGGGATTTCGGGGTGCGGATGAAGCTAAACCCCGTAAAAGACCTGCTGGCGGGAAAGGAAATTATTGTCATTGAGGACTCCATCATCCGGGGTACCACAGCCAAAACCCGGATTAAAACCCTGCGGGAGCTGGGGGTGAAGCGTATCCACATGCGTATTGCCTGTCCGCCGCATCGGTTTCCCTGCCATTACGGCATTGATTTTCCCACCAAAGGCGAACTGATTGCCGACCGTAAAAGCGTTGAAGAGCTTCGCGCCTATCTTGATCTGGACTCCCTGCACTATCTGAGCCTGGAAGGGCTTTTGGAGGCGACCGGCGGGGCGGATCCGGAAAATAATTTTTGTAAGGCTTGCTTTGATGGATGTTATCCGGTAGAATTCGATCGAAATGTGTCCAAAAAATGTTTGGCATAGATCAACCCGGGGGATTTGATGCCTGCAGGTCCAAATTGATTTTTGATTAGGGGTCAATCAATGATCGAGACAAAGTATTTAAAGGATAATGTCCAGAACATCCAGAAGCTTCTGGCGATTCCCGGCTTAAAGGATTTTGAGACCCGATCGCTGGCAAAGCTGTTGCGGCTGAGCAAAATCCGGGAATACGAAGATGGCGAGCTGATTATAAAGGAAGGCGATAACGATCCCTGGCTCTATTTTTTACTGTCTGGAAAGCTGCGGATCAAGAAAAACGATGTGGAAATCGGCCGGATTTACCAGGTGGGGGATATTTTTGGTGAAATGCGGATTATCGACAATATGACGCGCTCCGCCTCTGTATATGCGGATGGCCCGACGATCTGCCTGTGTGTGGACACCTCGGCCAAGGGACGGCTTGCCACGGTCAGGGAGCGGGATGAAAAGCTCGATTTTCTGCTGCTTTTGTATCGGATATTTGCCGAATATATTTCGATTCGCCTGCGGGCCACCAATGAGGAACTGATCAAAGCCAAAGAGACCATAAAGGAATTAAGAGACTGGAAGACCGAATAGTTTCAGCGTCTTCTCAGCCCCCTCCCTGTTATGAAGAAAACGGTCGCGTTCGCCAAACACTCGGTCAACGTCTTTTTCCATATTTTAACCCAATGCAACCTGAACTGCCGGCACTGCTATATCAATCCCGCCCAGCACGGCAGTGACATCCTTTCCCTGGATACCATCACCCAATGGCTGAATCTGTTTCCGGATGAAAATCGCCAGGCCAACCTGATTCTTTTGGGCGGCGAACCCACGCTGCATCCGCAGCTGGATCGGATCATTCTGGCCGCCCGGCAGATGGGGTATGGCTCCATCACCATTGATACCAACGGCTATTTGTTCCATGACATTTTAAATAAAGTCGGACCTTCTGATGTGGATTTTATCAGCTTCAGTCTGGATGGGGCCACGCCGGCAACCAATGATGCCATCCGCGGCAGTGGATGCTATGATGCTTGTCTGGCAGGCATCCGGGCGGCGTTGGCGCGCGGATTTAAGACCAGCCTGATCTATACGGTGAGCAACGAAAATATCGGGGAACTCGAGATGATGCCCCCGCTGCTGGAAACACTCGGGGTCAGCCGGTTTTTTATTCAGGTGATCGGCATTCGGGGTAAATCCGCCGGGTCCGGCAAGGATCAGCTCCAGGTGGACCGCCAAACATGGATGCATCTGATCCCGAAAATTGCCGAAAAGGTTTCCAAATCGGGCATTACAGCAACCTATCCCAAAGTCTTTTTATCGCCGGAAGAGCCGTTCGAATGCGCCGGTCAGGTGGCGGAGAACTACTTTATTTTCCCCAATGGCCGGGTGTACCAGTGCCCCCTGTGCGAGGACTATCCCCTGCACAGCCTTTTAATAACGGATGGACGGCTGGAGAAAACCGGCCGGATCAATGAGGCGGATTTGTTTTCCCTGACCATTCCCGAGGGCTGCGTGATGAACAAACTGGTGCAGCCCGGAAATTTAAGTTATCAGGCCGACGGTACGCCGGAATACCGAATTGCCTGCTGCCTGCTAAAGGAAGAAGTGCCCGGCCAGAATTAGTTCGAGCAATTTATTTTTTTAACCGCCCAAATAACGGTCAATTAGAACATTACCGCTTCAAACCTGTTTGAATTCCAATTAATTCAGATTTAATTTAATCAAAAATGTTTTTATTTTTAACCTGGAGGTGGCCGTGATATTAGTTACTGGCGAGCTGTTGGTGGATATTTTCCCGGATTATCGGCGTATCGGTGGCGCCCCGTTTAATTTTGCCTATCATTTAAAAAATTTCGGCATGCCGGTGCGATTTGTCTCACGGCTCGGCCGGGATGCTTATGGGGACGAAATCCTTTCCATGTTATCGCGCAATCGGTTTGATGCAGCGGATATCCAGATGGATGAGACCCATGCCACCGGGCAGGTCCACGTCTCCTTTGACCGCGCGGGCAATCCGGAATTCGATATCATGGCGGATGCGGCCTTTGATTATATTGATTTCACCCCTTATCTGTCGCTGTCCGAGCCGCCGGACATGGTGTATTTCGGTACCCTGATCCAGCGCACCGAAAAGGGGTGCGCAAGGCTTCAGGGTTTTCTTGACAGCCTGGATCCCCAAGTTCCCTGCTTTTATGACGTCAACCTCAGGCAGGGAACCCGCCAGCCCAAGGTGATCAACCATTCCCTGGAAAAAGCCAACATCGTCAAGTTAAACGAAGACGAGCTCACCTATATCAATCAGGAGATGCTTGAGATAGAGGAGAAAACCGAGGCAGCGGTTTTTTCCATGATGGAGCGATACAGAATCGAAGTGCTCTCCTTAACCCGCGGCAGCGAGGGAAGCGAGCTGTTTATGGACGGCCGCCAGCACTTTTACGTTCATGCCACAAATGTGGATCCGATTGTGGATACGGTGGGTGCAGGCGATGCGTACGCGGCGGTCCTGGCCCTGGGCTACCTGCGCGGATGGCATCCCGGGCGGATTCTCTCCCATGCCACCATGTTTTCCGCCAGTATCTGCCGTATCGAAGGGGCTGTGCCCGAGGACACCGCATTTTATCAGCATATGCGGAATATGATCGAGGGGGAGGCCAATGGCTGAAAAAGGTCTGTATGTACAAATGTTTAGTATTCATGGGCTGGTGCGCTCCGAGCACCTTGAGCTCGGCCGGGATGCGGATACCGGGGGCCAGGTTAAATACGTGATTGAGCTGGCCAATCAATTGAGCGAGCGCGATGAGGTGCGGCAGGTGGACTTGTTTACCCGGCAGATCAAGGACAAGAAAGTCTCGGAGGATTACGGCAAGGCCATTGAAACGGTCAATGACAAATTCCGGATCGTGCGCATCCGGTGCGGCGGCCTGAAATATATCCGCAAGGAACTGCTGTGGCCGTACATGGATGAGTACGTGGATAAGACCGTCAAATTCATCAAAAAAGAAAATCAGGTGCCGGACATCGTGCACGGCCATTACGCGGATGCCGGGTATGTGGCCATGGAACTGGCCAAGATTTTCGGCCTGCCGCTGGTTTTCACCGGGCACTCCATGGGCCGCTCCAAATTTCAGAAGCTTTTAAATGACGGTATGACCGAAGATGACATCATCAAGAAGTATAAAATCGATCACCGCATTAACGTGGAAGAAGAGGTGATTAAGAGTGCGGATCTTATCGTCACCAGCACGAACCAGGAGATCACCGAGCAGTATAAGCAATATGATAATTCGGACATTCCTGAATACCGGGTCATCCCGCCGGGCATCGACATTACCCGGTTTTACCCCTACTACCACGACCGGCTCCCGGAATATGAAAAAAGCGAGATCGAGCTGTATTCCCAGGCGTCAGTGCTGCGTGAGCTTGACCGGTTTCTCATGTATCCGGATAAACCGTTGGTACTTGCGCTTTCCCGGCCGGACAAGCGTAAGAATATTTCCGGATTGGTCCAGGCTTTTGGCGAGGATCAGGAGCTGCAGACCATGGCCAATCTGGCCATATTCGCCGGTATCCGCAAGGATATTGATAAGATGGAGGAGAATGAGAGCGATGTGCTCACGCGGATGCTCCTTATGATGGATAAGTATGACCTTTACGGCAAAATGGCGATTCCCAAGAAACATGATATTGAATATGAGGTGCCGGAGCTTTACCGGATTGCCGCGGAAAAGCGGGGGGTGTTTGTCAATCCCGCCCTGACCGAGCCCTTCGGCCTTACCCTGCTGGAGGCCTCAGCCACGGGCCTGCCGATTGTGGCGACCAATGACGGCGGCCCCTATGATATCATCAACAACTGTCAAAACGGCATTCTGGTGGACCCGACCAATCCAAAGGAAATTACCGGGGCCTTGAAAACCATTATCACCGATTATGAGCTATGGGCCCGGTATTCCAAAAACGGCATTATGAACGTCCGGAAATATTATACGTGGGAAAGCCATGCGGCCACTTACATGGAAGCGGTCAGTCAAATAGAATCCAAAGCAGATTTTGCGGCGGAAAAGGAGCGCGCGGCCACGCCCATCGGCAAGCGGCTGGCCTGTCTGAACCGTTTCTTAATCACCGACATTGACAATACCCTGATCGGTGATTCCAATGAGCATCTGCCGGATCTCATCGATCTGCTTGAAGATAACAAATCTAAAATGGGGTTTGCCGTAGCCACGGGCCGGCATGTATCCTCGGCAGAGGCGATTCTCGATCGCCATAATGTGCCCAGGCCCGATATTGTGATTGCCTCTGTGGGCACGGAAATTTATTACGGGTCGGACCTTTACTATGACCGCGGCTGGGAAACCCATATCGCCCATCAATGGGATCGTCAAAAAATTGTGGATTTGCTTTCAGGATTTGATTTTCTACAATACCAGGAGGAGGCCACCCAGCGGCCGTTTAAGGTAAGCTACGACATGGATCCCGGCAAAGACCGGCTGGCAAAAGTCCATGATGCCCTGCTTAAAAACAAGTGCCGGTATACGCTTATCTATTCGCATGAGAAGCATCTGGATATTATCCCCTACCGGGCGTCCAAGGGCAAAGCCATCCGGTATCTGAGCTATAAATGGGAGCTTCCGCTCAACAATCTCTTGATTTGCGGCGATTCGGGCAATGATGAGGAAATGCTTCGGGGCGAGCCGCGCGGGGTCGTGGTCGGCAACTACAGCCCGGAGCTGGATACCCTGAAGGGGGCCAAAAACATCTATTTTGCCAAAGCGTCCTGTGCCGGCGGAATCCTTGAGGCCATCAGGAAATATCAATTTATTGAGAAGGCCTCGAAGAAGGCGTGCTGACCTATTTGGAGATGGCCAAGCAAAAAGTTCAAGATCAAGGCGCCGCGAATCTCGAGGAATGAGGCGTACAAGAAGTACGTTGAATGACGAGAGATGAAGCGCAACGCAGATATTGGGCGTTTTGCTTGGCCATCAGACATTAAACCGGAAATTGATGATATCCCCGTCCTGTACCCCATAGGTTTTGCCCTCAAGGCGAAGCGTCCCTTTTTTTTTGGCCGCATTCATAGTGCCGGCTTCCATCAGGTCCTCATAGGAAATGGTTTCCGCCCGGATAAACCCCTTTTTGATATCCGTATGGATGGCGCCGGCGGCTTCCACCGCAATGGTATTCTTGGGAATGGTCCAGGCCTTGACTTCATCTTCGCCCACGGTGAAAAAGGAGATAAGCCCCAGGATGCCATAGGACTTCTGGATGAGGCGATCCGTGGCTGAGGCGGCAATATCAAATTCGGCCAGAAGTTCCGCGGCCTCTTCATCTGTCATCTGGGCCAGCTCATGTTCAAGTTTGCCCCGGATGACCAGGCACTCCTCCCGGCTTAACGCATCCGTTCTTTCAGGCAGGTCCGTGTCCTCATCTTCGTTGTTGAATAAAACCAATACCGGTTTGGCGGATAAAAAGGCATAGCCTCTGAGCTGAGGAGCAGCAGCAATCTCCGGATCACAGCGCAGCGGCGTTTCTGCCTCAAGCAGCGCATGGGCTTTTTTAAGAAGCTCATGTTCATCGGCATCCACCGGCTTGCCCTTCTTGCTTTCGGCTGTCATCCGCTCAAGGCGTCTTTCCACCACCGCGAGGTCCGATAATATCAATTCCTGGTCAAGCTTCAAACAATCCGCCGCCGGTGCGGGCGCATCCAGGCCGAACATACGGAAGTTGCGCACCACGTGAATCAGGGCATCCATATCCCGCAACGCGGTCCAGGCGGTTTCGGTTTTGTCGCCCGCATTTTTCTGCCCGGTTTTGCCGGGCAGAAGATACTCCACCTGGGCGTAAATCGTTTTTCTGGGTTGATACATCCGGCTTAATGCGTCGATTCGTTCATCCGGCACATGAATGGTGCCCAGGCGGTCTTCGCTTTTATCGCCGGTATGGGCGAATTCATGGGTTAGCGCCTCAAAAACGGTGGTTTTTCCGGAAACCGGAAGGCCGATGATGCCGAGTTTCATGTAAATAGCTCCTCAGATGAATCCGTGTTAACGGGCTCGGAAATCTGATATAGCTGACAGGTGTTTGCCCATAGGGTGTCGGCCAGGGCTTGGGGATCACGGTCCAGCACTTCGGCCAGCTTGTAAAGAACGGTCCGCACAAATGCGGGTTCATTCCGTCGGGTATGATTTTTATCCGGTGCAGGGGTCAAAAACGGGGCGTCGGTTTCTATCACCATTCGGTCCGGCGGCACCTGCTGCACCAGGGAACGCAGCGGCTCGCCCCGGGTCTTCATGGTTAGAATGCCGGTGATGCCGATGTAAAAGCCCATTTTTAGATAGGCCTGCATTTCATCGGCCGAACCGCTGAAGCAGTGAACGACCCCCAGGCGCCGGCTGCTGTTGTAATGGGCGGACAGGATCTCCAGAAACCGGCCTTCGGAATCCCGCTCATGAAAAATAAGCGGCAGGTCCAGTTCATCCGCCGTTTCCAGCTGCCGGACAAACCATTTTTCCTGGGCTGCCTGCGGGGAATGCATCCGGTTAAAATCAAGGCCCGTCTCCCCCCATGCCTTCACTGCCGGGGATTTGGCGAGTTCTTCCAAATTTTGCAGGCTGTCTTCGGAGCAGTCGCCGGCATCATGGGGATGCATCCCCACAGAGGCATAACAGCCGGGGAACCGTTCAGCGATTTCAACGGCCTGGCGGGACTCGCCCACGGTAATCCCGACAATCATCATGCCTTCTACATCGGCCGCTTTGGCCCGGTCAATGACCGCCGGCTGGTCCTTTTTATAAGCCCCCAGATTTAGGTGGCAATGGCTGTCAAATATTTTCATCAGGCAGCAGGATCTCTTTATTTATTATCGGTTTTAATTGTTAAATAGAAACCTATTGCCTAACACCCCATCCGCCAAAAGGCAAGCCTCTGATTGGCAGTCCCACGGTAAATTTGTTCTGTATCCAAATCGAAATCGCTATCGGGATCGGGATCGAAATCGAAAAAAATATGAACCTTGGACGCGAAAAACTGGACGTCTATCGCCTTTCAATAGGCTACGTTGCATGGGTTTACGAGAAGGCCGACAGCCTGAACGGAGTCCATCGGCCCGCCCGGGCTCAATGGCTTCGGGCCAGCCAGTCGATACCGCTCAATATCGCCGAAGGTAATGGCAAGACCGCGGAAGCCGACCGAAGGCGTTATTTCGAAATCGCTCGTAGCTCCGCGCTTGAGTGCGCGGCGATTCAAGATGTGCTGGTTGTCGGCAAGGCGCTGGACAAGATGGAAAGCCGGAACCGCAAGGATGAACTCGACCGTATGGCCGCGATGCTCAGCCGTCTCGGCGGAAGAGGATACCAAGTTCGAGAGGATCAGGAAGTCTACAGCATCGATTTCGATCCCGATAGCGATTTCGATCCCGATTTCGATCCCGAGGAAAACGAATCCCAACCTTAGCGTTAACAGGACCGGGGGTATGGATTTGTTCTGTATCCAAATCGAAATCGCTATCGGGATCGGGATCGAAAAAAATATGACCCTTGAACACGAAAAACTGGACGTCTATCGCCTTTCAATAGGCTACGTTGCATGGGTTTACGAGAAGGCCGACAGCCTGAACGGAGTCCATCGGCCCGCCCGGGATCAATGGCTTCGGGCCAGCCAGTCGATACCGCTCAATATCGCCGAAGGTAATGGCAAGACCGCGGAAGCCGACCGAAGGCGTTATTTCGAAATCGCTCGTAGCTCCGCGCTTGAGTGCGCGGCGATTCAAGATGTGCTGGTTGTCGGCAAGGCGCTGGACAAGATGGAAAGCCGGAACCGCAAGGATGAACTCGACCGTATGGCCGCGATGCTCAGCCGTCTCGGCGGAAGAGGATACCAAGTTCGAAAGGATCAGGAAGTCTACAGCATCGATTTCGATCCCGATAGCGATTTCGATCCCGAAGAAAACGAATCCCAACCTTAGCGTTAACAGGACCGGGGGTATGGATTTTGCGGTTAGAACAAATTCACCGTGTTGGCAGTCCTTTTCCCTGAGACATAGATTCCGGATTCCGCAGGTTTTTGACACCATTCCGGAACGCTTTTATAATATAAATATTATATGTTTATTGGGGTTTACAAGACAGCCCGGTAAACGGGTGTTATTTAATGCCACGCAAGATAACATACAGAAAGGAGAGACCCTGATGGCTGTTAAGGAACTGCCGATCCCGGAGCATTTTGACCCGGAAAAGGTGGGCGATGTCTGGCGGGTGGACTATGCGGATAAGGCGGTCGAAGCGGAAAAATGGGCGCAAAAGCATCAAATCCAGGGGGCGGGCAAAGACCGCTTTAAGCTCTGCCTGCTCTTGGTCGATGTTCAGAACACCTTCTGCATCCCCGGCTATGAACTCTATGTGGCCGGCCGCTCCGGTACCGGGGCGGTGGATGACAATGTCCGGCTCTGCCGGTTTATCTACCGGCATCTGCATGCCATTACGGAAGCCGTGCCCACCATGGATACCCATTATCCGATCCAGGTGTTCCACAATATTTTTCTCGTAAACGATAAGGGCGAGCACCCGGCGCCGCTTACCATTGTAACGGAAGCAGATATTGAACAAGGCCGCTGGCGGTTTAATGAAAAGCTGGCGGATACTTTAAATATCACACCGGAATACGGTCAGCAGTATTTGCACCATTATGCCCGGCAGCTCAAAGCGTCCGGCAAATATGACTATATCATCTGGCCCTATCACGCCATGATCGGCGGGCTTGGGCACGCCCTGGTCCCCGCGGTGGAAGAGGCCCTGTTTTTTCATTCCATCGCGCGCTCTACCCAGCCGGATTACCATGTAAAAGGGGAGAATCCCTTTACCGAGCATTATTCCGTGCTGGGCCCGGAAGTGACCCGGGATCCCCGGGGACGCCAGCTGGCGGAGAAAAACGAGAAGATTTTAAACAAGCTCATCCAAAACGATGCGGTGGTGATCGCCGGGCAGGCCAAAAGCCATTGCGTGGCCTGGACGGTTTCGGATCTCCTGGATGATGTGATGGCTTATGACCGTAGGCTGGTCGAGAAGGTCTATATTCTGGAGGACTGCACATCTCCGGTGGTGGTGCCGGACGTGGTGGACTATACGGATGAATCCGATGAGATTTTCCAAAGATTTGCCGAAGCCGGCATGCACCTGGTTCAATCAACCGATCCGCTGTCAAAATGGCCGGGCATGGCGGGAGATAAGTGATGCATCAGCGGCCCCCGGCCATGCCCGATGCGGATGTCTGCGGATAGGCCGATCAAGCAATTCGTATAATCCACCGCTTTGGAAAAGGCCTGTACCGGAATGTTTCCCTGGGCCAGAAATGAGGCAAAGGCTGAGGCAAAGGTACAGCCGGTGCCGTGCGTATTGGGTGTGTCATAGCGCGGCCGGCTTTCAGCCGCTTCCTGGATTTGGCCGTTTTTTCGATAAAGCAGCGTATCGGTCACTGTCGATGCATCCGTATGGATGTGCCCGCCTTTAAGGACTATTCCGTCCAAATTGTTAAACCGTCCCATCAGTTCACGGCCTGCCGCCAAAATGTCCCCGGCAGGGCCGCCATAGAGCTTTTCCAGCTCAAACCGGTTGGGCGTGATATGGTCAGCTATCGGAAGGATGCCGCTTATAAGGGCCTGTGC
Organism: Desulfobacterales bacterium; assembly: GCA_034520365.1. Taxonomy (NCBI): domain Bacteria; kingdom Pseudomonadati; phylum Thermodesulfobacteriota; class Desulfobacteria; order Desulfobacterales; species Desulfobacterales bacterium. The sequence continues at coordinate 377,193 of JAXHNP010000007.1, read as the reverse complement.
CGTATCCTCATCAATTAACTGATAGCCGGTGGTGGAGATCATGACCGGATCGCAGACCACCAGGCGATCTTTTAAAAACGGGGCAATCACCTCGCAGATTTCCCGGCTGGTCAGCATGCCGAGCTTGATGACATCAATTCGGATATCGGATAAAACCGCACTCAGCTGCTTTTCCACAAATTCCGGCGGCACAGGCAGCGTGCCTGAGACCTCCATGGTGTTCTGGGCGGTCAGGCCGGTGATTACGGCCGCCCCGTATGCACCGGTCGTGACAAACGCTTTCAGATCCGCCTGAATGCCGGCGCCGCCGGAGGGGTCCGAGCCCGCAATGGTCAGAACGGAAGGTATTGCCCGCGTCTCATTCATGAAGGATTTTCCGGATCATTCGGCATCTATTTGGGTCTTGGGTGTTGGGTACCAGGTATTGGGTCTTTTATTGTATATAATTTGAAAAATCGTCAGATGTCAAGCCGGGATGGCGGCGGCTGAAGGGTAAATTTGTTCTGTATCCAAATCGAAATCGCTATCGGGATCGAAATCGAAAAAATATGACCCTTGGACGCGAAAAACTGGACGTCTATCGCCTTTCAATAGGCTACGTTGCATGGGTTTACGAGAAGGCCGACAGCCTGAACGGAGTCCATCGGCCCGCCCGGGATCAATGGCTTCGGGCCAGCCAGTCGATACCGCTCAATATCGCCGAAGGTAATGGCAAGACCGCGGAAGCCGACCGAAGGCGTTATTTCGAAATCGCTCGTGGCTCCGCGCTTGAGTGCGTGGCGATTCAAGATGTGCTGGTTGTCGGCAAGGCGCTGGACAAGATGGAAAGCCGGAACCGCAAGGATGAAATCGACCGTATGGCCGCGATGCTCAGCCGTCTCGGCGGAAGAGGATACCAAGTTCGAGAGGATCAGGAAGTCTACAGCATCGATTTCGATCCCGATAGCGATTTCGATCCCGATTTCGATCCCGATTTCGATCCCGATAGCGAAGAAAACGAATCCCAACTTTAGCGTTAACAGGACCGGGGGTATGGATTTGTTCTGTATCCAAATCGAAATCGCTATCGGGATCGGGATCGAAATCGAAAAAAGCCCGTGGGGTCGGCGCGGTGGCCGACCCTACGACGGGCGGGTTTTCCCCTTGCGTAGGGCAGGCCACCGTGCCTGCCTTAAAAACTCTCGGACTCAGCGGATAATATTAGGAATTCAGAATCTTTTTCGCAGACTCGTCGTTTGCCTCGGTCACCATGGGAATGCCCGTTATATCAGCGGTTTCCTGGTTACCTGAAAAAAGATCCGCCCGCGCGATCTTGTCCAGGGAGAATTTTCGGGCGCCGGCCATCAGCTGCTGCAAGCCGCAGGACAATTTGTCTGACAGGGTCCAGAAGGCAATCGCCCCATAGGGGATCTTCTGCATTTCATCTTTGCCGACCTTGGCCTGAACATCATAATAGGAAGCAAAGATTTCTTCCGGCGTACTGCCCAGATCGCCTACGGTTTTCGGCAGTTTATCCCAGTTGCCGGCCACTTTGTCCTTTCGATCCGGATTCAGGGCGCCTTCGATGTTTGAGCCCAGAAAACCCGGGATCATGATGGCCCGGCCCATGCAGACCAGCTTGGTATACGGGGCGCCCAGGGCGATGGCTTTAAAAATATGATCTTCCAGGGCGAATCCGCCGGCAAAGGAGAGGTCCACGACGTCCTCGCCGCGGGCGGCCAGAATGCTGTTGTATTCATGGGCTTTGGCATGCAGGTGCAGCGAGGGAACGCCCCAGCTCTGCATCATGTTCCAGGGGCTCATACCGGTGCCGCCGCCGGAGCCGTCAATGGTCAAAAGGTCAAGCCTGGCTTCAGCGGCGAATTTAATGGCCATGGCCAGCTCTTCCATGCCGTAAGAGCCGGTTTTTAGGGAAATGCGTTTGAATCCCAGGCTGCGCAGGTACTCCACGCTCTGCATGAAGGATTCGCGAACCGCCTCCACGGTGTCCATATCCGTTGCCCCGAGGCGGCTGTGGCGGGCAAAAGACCGGATGGAGCCGTGTTTGAAGGCTTCCTGCACGGATTCCTTATAAGGATCCGGATCCACCAGGTAGCCCCGGTCTTTCAGGAATTTTGCGTAATCCAGGCTGGTCACCTGGATTTCGCCGCCGATATCCTTGGCGCCCTGGCCCCATTTGAGCTCGAGAATGCATTTGTTGCCGTATTTTTCAGCGATATATTCGGCAACGCCGTTTCGGGTGTCCTCCACGTTCATCTGGATGATGATGGCGCCGTAGCCGTCGTTGTAGCGGAGGTAGGAATCAATCCGGCGATCAAGCTCCGGGGCTTTGGTGATTCTGCCCTTGCTCATCTCGGACTCCCGGTCAACGCCCACCACGTTTTCCCCGATAACCACGGGGATGCCCACCAGGGATGCGCCGATGGCAAATGAATCCCAGTACTTGGCCGCCACAAAGGTTGATCCCAGAGCCCCGGTCATCAGCGGCATCCGGGCCTTGGTCTTGATTTCCTTGCCGAATTCGGACTCCAGGCTGACATTGGTGAACAGGCAGTCATCCGGATCCCTGGATAGTCCGGCGGTCAGCCCGTGGGAGCCGTAGGCATAGCCCTGGATCCGAAGCGAATTATAGGAGGCGCCCACATGGGTGGTATTGTTGGCCCCGGCCGTGACAATGCCGAAGCTTCTGGGGTAGAGCAGTTTTCTGCCCACAAGGCTTGACATGAAGGTTTCGCATTTGCCCTGGCAGTCCGCCCGGCATAGGGTGCACAGGCTGGATTCCGCGGGGTTGCCCCGGTTGGTTGTGCCCAGCACATCATTGTTTTTTGAAAATCGCATGGTTTTTCTCCTTCCAATTGTTCTTAGATATTTTTATATGTTTTTATTTTAACAGGTTACGTCTGAGGCAATGGATGGGCGCTTAAGAACAAAAAAAAGCGCCTACTATCCTGCCGGATAGAGACGCCTTCGTCACAAAAAAAGATTCACACATCTTTGTGTGAATTCAAAAGAGCTTTCTACATAAAGCGAAACTTAATGTCAATAGCTTTTATTAAGTATCAATACATATCCTCAGATAGTAAAATGGCCTCAGCCACCTGGCGCATGGGTTTTCTATTATCCATGCTTTTTTTCTGGATCCACCGGTGGGCTTCCTCAGCGGATAAATCCATCCGCCGCATCAGCACTTCCTTGCTTCGCTCCACCAGTTTGCGGGTTTCCAGCTCTTCCTGGATTACCCGGGTTTTGACCATGAGTTCAGAGTTGAAAATGGCCACTGCCGCCTGATTGGCCACCGCCTTGATCAGGTTCACCTCGTTTTCGGTGAAGTCGTGGTATTCCGAGGTAAAACAGTTTAACACCCCGATCACCTTCTCATCCCGGACCTGAAGCGGTACGCTGGCCAGGGATTTAAGGCCCAGTTTCCGGGCCATTTCCTTTTCTTTGAACCGGGGTTCCGTCAGAACATCAGGAATCAGCAGGGGCTGCTGCTGGGCGGCCACATAACCGACCACACCTTCGTTTAGGGTCAGAACCCGGTCCTGAACATATTCCGGATCAATGGTCTGGGTCGCTTTAAGCCTTAACTCTTTGGGCTCCTTATCCTCATCGATCAGCCAGAGGGAGCAGATTTCAACGCCCGTGACCTTGGCGGTCACCATAACGATGAGTTTGAGGATATCCTCCAGATAACGATCCGAATTAATGGCCCGGCTGATATCCATCAGGGCTTTTAAATATTTATCGGTATTTTCAGAAGATTTAATTTCCATGAAAACCTTTGAACGCGTTATTTTTTGAGATGTTTTTTAACATAGGCATAGATCTGGGAGTTGGTACAGACCTCATAATATTTTTGGTCCGTATACCTGAGGGTCCGGAAGTCGGTCAGGGAGACTTCCGGGATTTGCGCCTCCCGGATCACCAGGCGCTGATAGCGGCCCGCCATGGTGGGAAATTTGCCGGAATAAAGCGTTATCGGTGCATCCGAAATTTTGGGGAGCCGGCAGCTCAGCCGTTTCAGATGAATCTCTTTCGCCAGTTTATCAAAGGCCTTTCGGTGCAGTTCAATGCCTTTGACATTATACCGGAGCAGTCCCATGGTGGGCGGAAGCGAACTTCCGCCGCCTTCGGCCGAAGGCTTATACAGATAGACATTAAACGGCCGCTTTTTTTTGCGAAACTTTTTTCGCATGGATTTATGGCATTCCGACAGCCGGTCGGCGGTGTTGATGGCCGGGGAGATCATGATCCGGTTGTCGTTGTCATAGAAAAACGTCGGCGCCTGATCGGAAAAGCCGATGCCGATGCCGATATCCAGCATGGGCAGCCGGTTGATTCGGTTTCTCAGGTTATAGCGGCTCACGATCAGCAGAATATTGACGGCCAGGCCGCAGGCCCGGGAAACCGCATACCATTCGTCGGGTTTTTCTTCATGCTCAAAAATTGAAAGAATGACCGCATCGCCCTCAATAAATACTTTTTGGGCCCCATAGAGGGCCAGCACGTTATTGACCGGATCAAAAAAGTTCAGGCTGAAGCTGGTGGCCGGGTTCTGCTGTTTTTCCTTCATCTGCCCAATGATTGCCGAAGAGCCCCGGATATCGGCCTTAATCACGGAATGGTTCTGAATTCGGCTGGCCTCGGCGGCTTGTTCATGGGCGAGGAGGAATTCATAAAGGGTCTGGTTTTCCCGGGACAGCCGGATGCTTTTCTCCTCGGTCCGAAGGTTGATGCTGTCTGCGGTATCTTTCAGCACCTGATAATTCATGAGGTCCCGGTGGTAGCGGGCAAAATCGGTTAAATACCGGATCAGGTATTTCTGCTGATCTTTTCTGGAGGTCCGCTTGATTTTACGGACCATCTGATTCAGGGGCCCTAAGGGGAAATTCTGGGAATAGTACGCCTTAAAACGGTTTAATTTGCGGACAACCGGTTTGCGGGCCTTGGGGATAACCAGGTATTGGAGGCATTCCTGCGGGGACAGCGGGGGGCAGTATTCTTTAAAAACCGGCTGCATCAGGTAGGGGGCCACAATGCCCTGGATCATCAAATTTTTTGAAACGATCCGGTAAAACTGTTTGAGTCGCTGTTTTTGGTCGCGGGCCCGGGTTTTGAGTTTTTTTTGATGGCTCGGCCCGGTTTGCTGGTTTTTTAAATTTTTCAGTGCGTTTCGGGTTTTAAAATAATTAAACAGCAGATCGATATTTTCGACATGTTTGATCATGCCGTCTAGTTCCGGCCGATAGGCATCCGTGATATTGGTGATCTGAGGCCTGATCCGCCGGCTTTGCGGCTGTCCGGCTTCGCGGCCGCTGCTGGCTTGCGGATCGGCGCGGAAATGCGCCGCCAGAAAATTGATCAGAAGATTAAACAGGGTGTTATAATTGACCGGGTCTTCAATGCGATGGCCGATCAGTACGTAGTTTTCAATCAGAAAAAATCCGTTTATTTGGCCGGTGGACCGCAGAATCGGGTTTGAGAATATTTCCCGGGGGATGACGCTTTCTTCCCCGAAATTGGAAATTCTGAGTTTGTTCAGTTCATGCTGGACCTCCGTGAAATATTGAAAGAGATCCGTGCCCGCGTTTCGAATGATCGGGTCTTTGCGCTGGATGACCATGCCGACCTCTTCCCTTAAGGCAAGGGGCGGCTCCATCCGCTGGGCGAGTTCATGTTTGCGGATAGTGGTTTTAAGATGCTGCAGCGTTTCTTCGAACTGGTGTCCGATTGTCTCGGAAAGCATTTTGACAACAGATACCTGCGCCAGAACATCAATCTGGATTTCCCGGCCGGCTTTGGCCATATTGATGCCGTATGACAGAATCTCGTGGCACAGCCGCTTGAATTCCGTGGTCTCGTTATGCCAGTGGAACCGGGTTTCGGTATGGAAGGGCGGGGAGACCTCCGCATAATATAGAATGAGTTGAAAAGCCAGTCGATTGGCAATCCGCTGGAAGTCCGGACTGATATGGACGTCGTGCCGGACATTGTCAATCCCTCGCCGGAGGCGATCGATGGAGATTTCAAAATGATATTGTTTTAGCGGAATTTGATTTGCAGGCGGCTGCGGACGAAATAGTTTGGCCATGAATGGGTCCCGCTTTTTTTCCCGGCGTGTTCCGGAGATTTGTCGGTTAAGGCTTTTGCCGATATTCTGTTTGATTGTTTTTCGCAGGTCCTGCTGCTTGGGCCTCGGGTCCTGCGAAAAACAAAATCGGGATCATTTGTATGAATGCGTGTCCGAGGGAAAACTGCCTTCCTGAACTTCCCGCACATAGGCCTGGATTCCGGAAATGGCCGATTCCCTCAGATTGGCATACTGCTTGACGAATTTGGGCAGCCGCCCGGTCCGGATGCCCAGAAGGTCATGCATCACAAGGACCTGTCCGTCACAGTCCGGGCCGGCGCCGATACCGATGGTCGGAATATTCAAATTCCCGGTGATTTTGGCCGAGATGGCCGCCGGAATTCCTTCCAGGACCACGGAAAAAGCTCCCGCCGCCTCGACTTCTCCGGCATCGGCCAGCAGCCGGTCTTCGTCCCGCTGGACCCGGTATCCGCCCATTTGGTGAACGGATTGGGGCAAAAGGCCGATATGGGCCTGAACCGGAATGCCTGCTTCTGTAAGGGCGCGAATTATATGGCTGACCGAGGCCCCGCCTTCCAGTTTGACCGCAGCCGCGCCGGTTTCCTTTAAAAACCGGCCGGCATTGGCGATGGCATCTTTGGTTGAGATCTGATAAGACATAAACGGCATATCCGCCACCACAAGGGCCGTTTCCGCCGCCCGGCTCACAAGCCGGGTGTGATAGACCATTTCATCCATGGTGACCCCCAGGGTATGGGGTTCACCCTGAATCACGTTGCCCAGGGAATCTCCGACCAGTATGATATGGATGCCCGCCTCATCGGCCATTTTGGCAAACGGATGATCATAGGCGGTCAGTTCAGCGATTTTTTCATTTTTCTGCTTCATTTCAAAAAGCGTTTGGATAGTAATCGCGGAAGTCATAAGAAAACTCCTTTTTAGAAAACATTTCCGGATGTTAATCCATGGGGCGGAACCCGCACGGTAAATTTGTTCTATCTATTTTTCAGGCGGGCACGGTGGCCCGCCCTACGCGGGCTGTGCCGATATTTTGTAGGGTCGGCCACCGTGCCGACCTCACATGCGAGAGACCCCATGGTTATGGGGTTTCTCGCCAGAACAAATTCATCGTGGCGGAACCCGGAATATATATTGACCCAAATAAAATATTTAAATATAAATGCCAGATTATACTTAATGCCATTAACTTAAGATTGAAAATCGGCTCGGTTGTCATTTCGAGCGCCAGCGAGAAATCTTATAATTTCATGATTTTTTTAGATTTCTCGTCACTGTCGTTCCTCGAAATGACAGCGGCGGAAGGCTAAAGTTAATGACATTGAGATTATACTTATTCAAAGGGCTGCCCGAAACTATAATTTAGGTTAAATATTAATAAAGATTAATTTTTTTTGCAATCCGAAATACGCATGGCGGATTGACCGGCAAGCAGTTATGATTCAGTTAATTCGAGGCTTTAAAGATATTCTGCCAAGCGAAGTCGAGCTGTGGAAGCATATCGAGGAAACCGCGATCATGCTTTTTGAAGCCTTCGGCTTCCGGCAGATACGGGTGCCGATTCTTGAAAAGACGGAGCTTTTCCAGCGCAGTATCGGCGAGCACACCGATATTGTGGAAAAGGAGATGTATACCTTTCCGTCAAGCAAGGGCGAACTCCTCACCCTGCGGCCCGAAGCCACCGCCTCGGTGGTGCGCGCCTACATCCAGCAGCGGATGTATGCCAGGGATCCCATCCAAAAGCTTTATACGATCGGCCCGATGTTTCGCAAGGAGCGGCCGCAAAAGGGGCGGTACCGTCAATTTTATCAGATAAACGCCGAGGTGTTCGGCATTGAGGCGCCCTATATCGATGCGCAGCTGATTTATATGCTGACGGTGTTTTTCCAGCGCATTCATATTACGGGTCTGGAAGTCCACTTGAATTCCCTGGGATGCCCTGCCTGCCGGCCGGCATTCAAACAGGCGCTCTCTGAAATGCTCACCGCCAGCAGCGAAGCCCTGTGCAGCGACTGCCTGCGGCGAAAAGATACCAACCCCTTACGCGTGCTGGACTGCAAAGTGCCGGGATGCCGGGCGGTGGTGGAAAATGCCCCGGCCATTACCGATTACCTGTGCGATGATTGCGCCCGACATTTTGATACCGTAAAGGCGGCACTTGACCAAATGGCGGTTCCCTATGTGCTTGCCCCCCGATTGGTCCGGGGTCTGGATTACTATACGCGTACCGCCTTTGAAATACAGACCGCTGAGCTGGGGGCCCAGAATGCGGTGGCCGGCGGCGGCCGGTACGATCATCTCGTTGAGGTCCTGGGCGGGCCGGGCCAGCCGGCCATTGGCTTTGCCATTGGCCTGGATCGGCTGGTGGATCTGGTCTTGAGCAAGACATCCGTCTCCGAGCTCCCGCCGGATATCTTTATCGCAGCCATGGGGGCGGCGGCGCAGGAAAAGGCATTTGAGTGGTCGTGCGAACTCGGGCGCGAGGGCATTAAAACCGAGATCGATTTTTCGGATCGGAGCCTGAAAGCCCTGATGAAGCGGGCCAACCGCATGAGCGCCGGATATGTGCTTATGGTCGGGGATCAGGAGCTTAAACAGGGCCGCGTTGTTTTACGGAATATGCGGAGCAAAGAGCAGACCGAAATCGGGATCAGCGGAATTTTATCCGGCATATTATCTGTTTTAACACCTAATACCTAACACCTAATAAATAAAGGAGAAGTCGCGTGACTGATAAGCTGGGCGATATGCGACGGACGCACCACTGTAATCAGCTTGGCGCTGAAGATATTGGCAGCGAAGTGGTTCTGATGGGCTGGGTTCAGCGAAGAAGGGACCATGGCGGGGTCATTTTTATTGATTTGCGGGATCGCGAGGGGATCACCCAGATTGTTTTCAATCCGGAGCGCGAGTTCGCGGCGCATGAAAAGGCCCATGACTTGAGAAATGAATATGTGCTGGGCGTCCGCGGCACGGTTGAGGCAAGGCCCGAGGGGATGGCCAATCCGGATCTTAAAACCGGCGCGATTGAGGTGATTGTCCATGAGTTAAAAATTTTGAATAAGGCCCAGACCCCGCCGTTTATGGTCGAGGATAATATCGATGCCTCTGAGAGCGTGCGCCTGCAGAGCCGTCATATTGACCTGCGCCGGCCCAGGCTGCAGAAAAATCTCATGATGCGGCACAAGGCGGCCGCAGCGGCAAGGAATTTTTTAAACGATGCGGGATTTTTAGATATTGAAACCCCGGTACTCACCCGGAGTACGCCTGAAGGGGCACGGGACTTTCTGGTGCCGAGCCGGCTCCACCCGGGCAGTTTTTATGCCCTGCCCCAGTCGCCCCAGTTATTTAAACAGCTGCTTATGATTTCCGGCTATGACCGGTATTATCAAATCGTCCGCTGCTTCCGGGACGAGGATCTGCGGGCGGACCGGCAGCCCGAGTTCACCCAGATCGACATGGAGATGTCCTTTGTGGGGGAAGAGGATGTGATGCAGTTGTCTGAAGGCATGATGGCCGCCATTTTTGAGGCGGTTCTGGGAAAGCGGCCGGAACTTCCCTTTCACCGGATGACCTATGCGGAAGCTCTGGACCGGTACGGGCTGGACAAGCCGGATCTGCGCTTCGGCCTGGAACTGGTCGATATATCAGATATTGTCGCGGGCTCCGGCTTTAAGGTGTTTGCCGATGCCGTCAAAAAAGGCGGCATGGTAAAGGCCTTGAATGTAAAAGGGGGCGGGACCTTTACCCGCAAGGAAATCGATGATCTGACCGAGTTCGTAAAGGTTTACCGGGCCAAGGGGCTGGCCTACGTCAAGGTCAAGGGAGACGAATGGCAGTCGCCCATTACCAAATTTTTCACCGATGACGAGCGCCGGCAGATGGCTGAACGCATCAACATGGAGCCCGGGGATCTGGTGTTTTTCGGGGCGGACCAGGCCAAAATCGTCAATGAATCCCTGGGCCATCTGCGAAACCATTTGGCCAAAAAACTGGGGCTGATTGATGAGCAGGCGTATGAATTCGTCTGGATCACGCATTTTCCCATGCTGGAATACGATGAAGCGGAAAAACGCTACCAGGCCATGCATCATCCCTTCACCTCGCCGGTGGAGGAAGATTACGGCAAGCTTGAAAGCGATCCCACACAGGTTCGCTCCCGTGCCTATGATCTGGTGCTAAACGGCTCGGAAATCGGCGGGGGAAGCATCCGTATCCATCAAAAGGATCTGCAGGTCAAGGTCATGGAAGCACTCGGCATGGATGAATCGGAATACACCGAGAAATTCGGCTTCCTCCTCTCCGCCCTGGATGCGGGCGCCCCGCCCCACGGGGGCATCGCCTTCGGCTTTGACCGGCTGGTGACCATTTTGTGCGGCGCCACCTCGATCCGCGAGGTCATTGCCTTCCCCAAGACTCAGAAGGGGTCCTGTTTATTGACCAATGCCCCCTCGGATGCCAGCCAGGCGCAGCTTGATGAACTGGGCCTAAAGGTGAGTCTGGATTAGAAAGAAAGGACTTTTGGCGGAGCCCTCAAATTTTTCTTGACAAAAAATCCCACAAACAGTTAAAAGGCATTTTTAACTTAACACATATTCCCCAGTAGCTCAGCAGGCAGAGCAGGTGGCTGTTAACCACCGCGTCCGTGGTTCGAATCCGCGCTGGGGAGCCAAAATATAGAAGGCCCTGTCTAATTTAGGCAGGGCTTTTTTAATTGGAGCTTCCCAACGGGGTACCCAAGAATTAAAGGGAGGCTGCGTCATGAGATCAGAACTTATTAGGACAAGCCTTTCCCTTGAGCACCCTACGCGAGATTCGAACAAGAATCGCTAACGCACCTTCCGATCGGAGGCTTCGTGAAGAACTCTTACATTTAAAAAAACTGGGTCTGTTATCTTCTTCCGGTCACGGGAGAGGCGCAACCTGGTCGCTGGTGAGATATGAAGAGGAATAGGGCGATAAATAGGGCGAAAATAAGGCGGCCTCATTCCGCCTTATTAGCATTTGATTCGGGAGAAACGTCTTGACATGAAAAAATATAATCCGATGAGTTGGTTTAAAAATAGATTTGAGAATATGGAAACATGAGCGAATACCAGTATTATGAGTTTCTGGCCATTGACCGGCCGCTGACAGAAAAAGAGATAGCCGAGCTGCGCGTCATTTCGAGCCGGGCGGCGATCACGCCGGTCAGCTTTACCAACGAATACAACTGGGGGGATTTCAAGGGCGATCCGGATAAGTTGATACGGCGCTATTTCGATGCCCACATCTATGTGGCCAACTGGCGGATGGCGGTTTTCATGGTACGATTGCCCATCGAAGCATTGCCTCAGGAAACAGCAAAAGCCATGGCCGTACCTTATGTCTTGGATTTCAAGGCCAACAAAACCCACTGGGTGGTTGAGTGGCGTCTGGAAGAGTCGGAGAATTATGATCGCTTCGACATGGAAGACGGCCGCGGCTGGATGCCGCGCTTGGCTCAGGTGCGGGATGAGTTGCTGCGGGGAGATATCCGCAGCCTTTATATCGGATGGCTGGCCGCCGTAACCGGGGGAATGATGGATGACGATGTGACGGAACCGTTGTCCATTGCTGGTCTGGGAGATTTGACACCAGCCCAGCAAGCTGTGGCGGAATTTCTGGAGGTCGATCCGGACCTGCTGGCAGGTGCCGGTATGGACAGCCCGGCTGCGCAAAGCGAGGACCCTTCGGAAAAGGAGATGGACCAATGGATCGATGACCTGCCCAGCAATGAAGTAAGGTCAATCCTGAGAATGCTTCTGAAAGGCAAAGGGCAGCAGGCCGAAAGATCGATTAAAAACCGTTTCGCAAAATGGCAGCGAAACCTTCAGTCCGGCAAGACGGGTGTGCCTTTGCGTACGATTGGAAAATTACGGGAAAATGCCGAAAAGGCCCGACAAATTCGACTGGAAAAACAAAAGCGCGCCCGACAGCGGCGGGAAATGAAGCGTCGTGAAGAACGGGAGGCTTACCTTAAAGACCTGTCCAAAGATTTTTCCAAGGCTTGGCAGGCGGTTGATGTGAAGGTCGCCCGCGGGTCGGGTCTTGCCTATGATGAGGCCTGCCGCGCGCTTGTCGATCTTTCCGAAGCCTATGCCCTTTACGCAAACAAGCAGCAGTTTCAGGCGGAATTAAAGGAGTTTATGGTCCATCACCGTCGGCGCAAGGCGTTAATTCGACGTCTGGTAAAGGCCGGTATTTGGAAGGACAATTAACCGATAAATCCGAAAGATGCCAAAAATAAAATGGAACTCGACGATTTAGACAAGATGAAAGAGGCGGTTGCTGCCGATGCATAAGGCCAAGAAGAATCAATTATCACAGTGCACTCCTGATATAAAAGTTCTGGATCTGCTTTCCTTTATCCAAAATTTTCCTTGACATCCGATCGGCTTTTTTTTATTAAATGGTCCCTTAAAATTATAGGATCCCGCCTGCTTAAATTGCGGGTTTATATATATATAGCCCTGACGGCCATTTGTTTTTGGCTGTCAGGGCTTTTTTTATGGCCCCACGCAGAAAAGGGGCGAAGCTTTGAGAAATAATTATCGAAGATCCCGGCCCTCTGCCGGAGCGTCTGAACGGGTAAAAACGCGGAAGAGAAGATAGAGAGAGGGAATGAAAATCAGGCCGTCCCGGATTATGGTCCCGGTATTGATGATATCATCCGGCTTCTGCAAAAAGCAGCCGCAGTAGATATCCAGGCCCCGGGCCGTGTTGAAGACAAGGGCGCTGATAAAGGCGATCATCAGCAGATTATAGATAATCAGCGCGCCTTCTAACCAGATCCCCAGGATGATAAATGCCCCGGTAAATAATTCCAGCCATGGCAGGACGATGGCCACCGGATTCACCAGAATGTCCGGCAGGATCTGATAGTTGAAGACGGTTTCGGCAAACGCCCCCGGATCAAAAATTTTGGGGATGGCCGCGTAGATAAAAACGCCGCCGACAAGGAGCCGCAAGCCGACAAACAGCCAGCGATCAAGTTTGGCATGAAAGGGGCCTTTCTCCGATCGGGCGGCGGCTTTCGTCTTTTCGCCGGGGAGCTTCCGCATCTGACATCTCGCAGAGCATGGTGGCATTGCCGCACACGGTGGTTTCAAACTGGAAGATCGGATGGTCGATCCCGAATTGATCGTATAGCTCATGACGGAGTTTTTCCGCAAGGCTTTCGGTTTCACTGATCATTTGATCATCAACGGTGATATGGCAGGTAAAGGCAATGCCGCAGCTGCCCAACGGCCAGGCATGCAGATAATGGGCCGATCGGATGTCCGGACGGTTTTCCAGAAATTCCTGAACCTTTGAAAGGTCCAGTTCCTTGGGCACGGCATTCATGAGAATGGCCACGGATTCCTTGAGGACACTCCAGGCATTTTTCAGGATAAAGGCCGCGATAAGGAGCGATAGCAGGGGATCTAACCAGTACCAGGGCTTAAATAAAAGCACGACGCCGTTTGCGAGCACCACCACGGAGGTCAGAAAATCCCCCAGCATATGAAGAAACGCGCCCCGGACATTTAAGTTGTGGCTGGCATCCCCGTGAAGCACCCAGGCGGAAATGCCGTTACCGACAATGCCGACACCCGCCAGTATGATTACGATGGAACCGGAAACCGCCGCCGGATTAAAAAGCCGATGGATGGCGCCGTAAACAATAAACACCACCGCACATGTCAGAATGATGACATTCAGGAGGGCGCCGATGATTTCAGCCCGCTGGAATCCGAAGGTGTGCCGTTCGGAAACCCCCTTTCGGCCGATCAGATAGGCGATATAGGAGATCAGGATGGCCACGAAATCGCTGAAATTATGCACAGCGTCCGAGATCAGGGCCATGCTGTTGGCATAGAGGCCGCCGATGATCTGGGCCAGCGGAATAATAAAATTAATGGCCAGCGTGATCAAAAGCCGCCCGCCCCGTGTATCCCCGGCTGACTGGTGGGCGTGATGATGCGTTTCTGTCATAAGTTATTTTCTCATCCTTCGGGGTATGCCTGGGGCAGGCCTTTCTCCTGCCAGCGGGACCACCCGTTGTGCAGGGATCTGGCTTTTGTATAGCCCAGTTCTTTTAGAAATTCAGCGAGAAAATCGGAAAGCTCACAGGCTTCTCCGTCACAATAGGTGATAACGGGCGTATCCATTGGGATGTCCTGAAAAATTTCAAAACACATTTCTTCCGCGCGGGCCCAGGGGAGATTGCGCGCCCCTCTGATATGCCCGGACTGGTAGGCGGATTCCGGCCGGGCGTCGATGAACACGGCCTCATCCTGTTTATAAAGCCTTGCCGCTTTTTCCAGGGAAATCCGCATCGGATCGCTCGTTGCCGCATCCGCCTGGGATTCGGGTTCCCATTGGCAGTACACCATGATGCCGCTTTCGCGTACGGCATTGACGCCGAATCCGGTAATGGCCGCAATACAGATGATGGCGGCGATTTGGCTGATAATTTTCATGAATGCGTCCATATTATTAAATTTTAACATCAAAAAAGGATATAATTAAACCGTTTAATCGTATTTTCTGTCAAGACAAAACCCACGGCTAATTTGTTCTAACCGCAAAATCCATACCCCCGGTCCTGTTAAAGCTAAGGTTGGGATTCGTTTTCCTCGGGATCGAAATCGCTATCGGGATCGAAATCGATGCTGTAGACTTCCTGATCCTCTCGAACTTGGTATCCTCTTCCGCCGAGACGGCTGAGCATCGCGGCCATACGGTCGAGTTCATCCTTGTGGTTCCGGCTTTCCATCTTGTCCAGCGCCTTGCCGACAACCAGCACATCTTGAATCGCCGCGCACTCAAGCGCGGAGCCACGAGCGATTTCGAAATAACGCCTTCGGTCGGCTTCCGCGGTCTTGCCATTACCTTCGGCGATATTGAGCGGTATCGACTGGCTGGCCCGAAGCCATTGATCCCGGGCGGGCCGATGAACTCCGTTCAGGCTGTCGGCCTTCTTGTAAACCCATGCAACGTAGCCTATTGAAAGGCGATAGACGTCCAGTTTTTCGTGTCCAAGGGTCATATTCTTTTCGATCCCGATCCCGATAGCGATAGCGATTTCGATTTGGATACAGAACAAATTAGCCCTGAGACAAAACCTTAACTTAACATGATTCGGGTTTTTGTTTTTCACGGAAAGATTGTTGACGATTTCCGGATGAGGCTATAACCTAAAAATCGCTCAATTCAGGTATAAAAAAGGATATTTCATTTCCAGCCGTTCGGATCTGTGCGGCAGGGTGATCATAGGGGTGTATCAATATGAACGAATGCACAATGCGGCCCATATGGCGGGATGAGGAACTGGATTGCGTCCGGGTGATCGATCAGCGTCGGCTTCCGCATCATCTGGAAATTCTGGAATTAAACGCCTTGGATGATGCCGTATACGCCATCAGGGAGCTGGTCGTGCGCGGGGCCCCGCTGATCGGTGTGACCGGGGCTTACGCGGTATTTGTGGCCCTTAAAAACGCGGGCAGCGCCGGAACGGATGATGATTCCGTCCGTGGCGCGGCGGCGCGGATCAAGGCCGCCCGGCCCACGGCGGTGAATCTTTCCTGGGCGGTGGATCGCACGCTTAAAAAGGTGCTGGCCCATTCAGACAGTTCCGCCCGAATCGATGCCGCCCGCAGCGAAGCCGCCGCCATTGCCGAAGAAGAGGTGGAAAACTCCCGGGCCATCGGCCGCCACGGCCTGACCCTGATTGCGCCGATCGCCCGCCAAAAATCCGGGGAACCTGTCAATATCCTGACCCACTGCAATGCCGGAAGTCTTGCCTGCATTGAATACGGCACGGCCACCGCGCCGATTTATGAAGCGTTTAACCAGGGGATAAACGTCCATGTATGGGTGGATGAAACCCGGCCGCTTAATCAGGGGGCGCGGCTTACCGCATGGGAGCTGGGCCGTCAGGGGGTCCCCCATACCGTAATTACAGATAATGCGGGCGGTCATTTGATGCAGCATGGGTTGGTAGATATGGTGATTGTGGGAACCGACCGGACCACGCACACCGGCGATGTGGCCAACAAGATCGGCACCTACTTAAAGGCGCTGGCCGCAAAAGACAATGATGTTCCGTTTTATGTGGCGCTTCCATCCTCCACTTTTGACTGGACCATCCGGGACGGCGTGGCGGATATCCCGATAGAGGCGCGCGATCCGGATGAGGTCCGCTACATGCCGGGTTTTACGGGGGATAAAGATTATCTCCTGGTGCCGGAGAACAGCCCGGCCGCCAACTATGCCTTTGATGTCACCCCGGCCCGCCTGGTGACGGCCTTTATCACTGAGCGGGGGATCTGTGAGGCAAATGAGACAGATATCCGCCGTCTCTTCCCGGACCGGTAACCGCACGGTGAATTTGTTCTGGCGAACAACCCCATAACCATGGGGTTGTTCGCATGTAAGGTCGGCACGGTGGCCGACCCTACAAAATGTCGGCATTGTCGCGTAGGGCGGGCCACTGTGCCCGCCTGAAAAATAGATAGAACAAATTTCCCGGACCGGTAACCGCTTTCTTTTGCCCTGGAAATAACACCATTCATTTGATAAACTAGTTATTTGCATAGAGGTATACCACACACCCTAAACCCTAAACCTTAAACCTTATACAAATGCCCAACGATCTGGAAAAAAAAGTAATCGCCGCCCTGCAGGGCGATATCCCGGTATCCCCGCGGCCCTATCTGGAAATTGCCGAAATGATCGGTGTTGATGAAGAAACCGTGCTGTCGGTAGTGAAAGACCTCTATCACCGGGGGGTGATCCGGCGCTTCGGGGCAACGCTGCGCCACCAGAAATCCGGATACAATGCCAATGCCATGGTGGCCTGGCAGGTGGATGAGTCCTTAATTGATGCGGTGGGCGAGCAGATTGCCGGCTATGATGCGGTCACGCATTGCTACCGCCGTGATCCGGCACCGGACTGGCCGTATAACCTGTACACCATGGTCCACGCCCGGGATGAGGCCGGATGCCGGGAGATCGCCCGAAAAATATCCGAGGATACCGGTATTTCTGAATATACCATGCTGTTTAGCCGCCGGGAGCTCAAAAAGACCTCTATGCAGTACTTTGACAATGAATTCGACGACCTTTCCTGATGGCAAAGCAAAAAGCGGTTTGTGCCACTGCTGTAGTAGTATTTATTTTTGTAGGAATTAACTCAAAAAAGCATTTAAAATCCGTCCATACTGTCATTTCGAGCGAGAGCGAGAAATCTTGAACAATCAAGATTCCTCGTCGCTGGCGCTCCTCAGAATGACAGCGGCGTAACATTTTGGCATTGCTATATATATTATTGAGCCCCTCGAAAGAAGCGGATTGTTCTTGGCCCCCCATATTCTGCTCATAAACCCCTGGATTCATGATTTTGCCGCCTATGACGTGTGGGCCAAGCCCTTTGGCCTGCTTCAGCTGGCCGGAATCCTGAGAGCCCATGGATTCCGGGTCTCCTACCTGGACTGCCTGGACCGGTTTCACCCGCGGGAAAAGCCGGCCGACCCGGCTGCCAGAAACGGCCGCGGCCCCTATCGCAAGGAACGGATTGCAAAGCCCGCCGGCTTATCAGATGTGCCCCGGTATTTCTCCAGATACGGCATTCGGCCGGAATGGTTTCGCGAGGATCTGGCGCAAACCGCAAGACCGGATCTGATCCTTGTGACGAGTCTTATGACCTACTGGTATACCGGCGTGGCGGAAACCATCGCCTATGTCCGCTCGGTTTTTCCGGATGTGCCGATTCTTTTGGGCGGCATATATGCCACCCTGTGCCCGGATCATGCCAGTCAGGCCACCGGCGCGGATGCGGTTTTTGAGGGGGGAAAAGCGGATCAGATCCTGGATATCGTTCAAACCTATACCGGCGGTGCTGCGGTCTCACAGAATTTTGACCCGCATGATCCGGATACCTATCCCTGGCCTGCGTTCGATCTTCAGCACAGAATCGGCTATATCCCGCTTTTGACAAGCCTGGGATGCCCCTATGCCTGCGATTACTGCGCCTCAAAAATCTTGCAGCCCCGGCGGATGGTCCGGACACCGGCCCATGTCGTCGAAGAGATCCGGTACTGGCATGATAAATGCGGGGTGAAAAATTTCGTGTTCTATGATGACGCGCTGCTGGTGAATTCGGAAAAGCACGCCAGGCCTTTGTTTGAGCAGATCATCAGCGCCGGATTGGATATCAGATTTCACACGCCCAATGCGGTGCATATTCGGGAAATTACCAGAGAAACGGCACAATTAATGGCTTCGGCCGGGTTTGCAACGCTTCGGCTGGGCCTTGAAACCCTGGATTTTAACGAGCGCCGCATGGATCACAAGGTCAAAAAAGAGGAGTTTCTTCAGGCGGCTGCCTATTTGACGGAAGCCGGGTTTAATGCCAGTCAGGTGGGCGCCTATTTGCTTGTCGGATTGCCAGAGCAGGAATTGACGGCTGTGGCAGAGGCCATCCGCATGGTCAGGCAGACCGGGATCACTCCGATTCTCGCCTATTACAGCCCGATCCCCAAGACCGCCATGTGGCCGGCAGCCGTGAAGGCGGCCCGCTATGATCTGGCGGCTGACCCCATATATACCAACAACGCAATTTTCCCCTGCCAGCCGGCCTTTGACTGGCAGGAATTGTCCCGGCTTAAAAGATTGATCGCTTCCTGAAAAGTGATTTTTGTCGTCACTACGCCATTTCTTGCAGAAAGTAACTCAAAAAAGGCGGTCAAAGTCAGTCCATACTGTCATTTCGAGCGAGAGCGAGAAATCTTTTATAAATAAGCATAAATAAGATTCCTCGTCACTATCGTTCCTCGGAATGACAACAGCAGAACGCTCCGGAATAACATGATATATTGTTGAGTGGGTTGGAGGTACCCCAGCGGACTGCCGCTTGGAACCTATACTGACACCTGAACACTGAACCCTACATCTTAAATCCTATAAACCTTGTCACTTACTTTTTCAAAAGCCCAAGGGCGGTTTCCACAATATTTTCGGTCGTAAACCCGAACTTTTCCATCATCACCGGCCCCGGCGCGGATGCGCCAAACCGGTGCATGCCGATCATTTTACCGTTCATGCCGATGTAGCGCTCCCATCCCATGGGAATGCCCGCTTCCACCGCAATGCGGGAGGTCACTTCCGGCGGCAGCACCTGGTCCTGATATTGCTTTGGCATCCGGTCAAAAAGCTCCCAGCTCGGCATGCTCACCACACGTGCGGCAATGTTTTGCTTTGCCAGTTCCGTCTTGGCTTCCATGCAGAGATAAACCTCGGAGCCGGTGCCGATCAGGATGAGATCCGGGGTGTTCTCGGTATCCGCCAGAATGTAGGCGCCGTTTTTGAGCTCGTCCGCCGGGGCATACGTATTCCGGTCGATAATCGGCAGTTTCTGCCGGCTGAGAATTAGCGCCACCGGCGCATCATCGCTCATAATGGCGCATCGCCAGGCGGCTGCGGTTTCATTGGCATCCGCCGGCCGGATCACCGTCAGATTCGGGATCGCCCGCAGCGAGGCCAGGTGCTCCACCGGCTGATGGGTGGGGCCGTCCTCGCCCACGGAGATGCTGTCATGGGTGAATATATAGATCACCGGCTGCTTCATCAGCGCCGCCAGGCGAATGGCCGGGCGCATGTAGTCGGCAAATACCAAAAATGTGCCCCCATAGGGGCGAAGGCCGTGGTGCAGGATCATGCCGTTTAAAATCGCGCCCATGGCGTGCTCGCGCACCCCGAACCGGATATTCCGGCCCGTGGGCGTATTTTTTTGAAAATCCGGGGAGCCCTCAATCATTGTTTTATTAGACGGGCCCAGGTCGGCGGAGCCGCCGATCAGCCCCGGAACCTTTTCGGAAATGGCATTGATGATAGCCCCGGAGGCCTTGCGCGTGGCAACATTGCCGTCATCCGGCGAGAAAACCGGTATATCCGCATCCCAGTTTTCAACCAGGCCCCGGTCCTGCATATCCAGAAAGTTTTTGGCAAGTTCCGGAAAATTCTGTTTGTAGGCATTGAACCGATCATTCCATTGGGTTTCCAGCGCTTTTCCGGCCTCCCCCGCCTTTCGGCATTCGGTGAGGACCGGCTCCGGCACACAGAAGGATTGATCCGCCGCACATCCCAGGCACTGCTTGGTAAGCATGACCTCGTCCGCACCTAATGGCGCGCCGTGGGAATCCGCGGAGCCCTGCTTGTTCGGGCTGCCGTAAGCGATATAGGTCCTTAGAATGATCATCGACGGCTTGCCGGTCTCCTTTTTGGCCTCGGCAATGGCCGCATCAATGGCGTCCATATCATTTCCGTCTGAAACCGGGATCACGTGCCAGTTAAACGCCTTAAACCGGGCGGCCAAGTCCTCGGAAAAGGTGATGTCCGTATCCCCTTCAATGGAAATCCCGTTGTCGTCATACAGACAGATCAGTTTGCCAAGCCCCATATGCCCGGCCAGGGAGCCGGCCTCGGAAGAGATGCCCTCCATGAGATCCCCGTCTCCGCACATGACATAGGTGTAATGATCCACAATTTCATTTCCCGGCCGGTTGAACAGGCTTTCCAGGTGCCGTTCGGCCATGGCCATGCCCACGGCATTGGCAAGCCCCTGCCCCAGCGGACCGGTGGTGGTTTCAACGCCCGGTGTGATCCGGTATTCCGGATGTCCGGGGGTAATGCTTTTCCACTGCCTGAACTCCCTGATGTCATCAAGGCTCAAATCATAGCCGAATAAATAAAGAAGGCTGTATAACAGCATGGAGGCATGGCCGGCAGACAGGATAAACCGATCCCGATCATACCAGTCCGGATTTTCGGGATTATGGCGCAGGTGGTTTTTCCAGAGGACATAGGCGGCCGGCGCCATGCCCATTGGCGCGCCCGGATGGCCGGATTTTGCTTTTTCAATGGCATCAATGGAAAGCGTGCGCAGGGTGTTGATGCACAGTGTGTCCATGTCGGTTTGGGTGCCGGTCGGACATTCCTTCATCGGTCAGGCTCCTTTGTATGGTGTTATAACGCTCTTAAAAATTCGGGTTTCAGGGATACCTTGCCGTCAAGCGCGGAATCGATCAACTGGATGGTTTTCTCTTTATCCTCGGGCAGTTTGGCCCGGATGGGCAGGTAGTTGGATGCATGGTTGGCATGGAACAGGCCGTCCGAGAGGTCTGTATGCGCAAACATGGTTCGAAGCTCGGCCAGCATTTCCGCGGCATCGGGCAGTTCAAACCGGCCGGCTTCATAATCATCATGAAGCGGCGTGCCGGGAATCAGCATGAGGCTCAATGCGCCCACGAATTCCGGATCTATGGCAGACAGCACCTTGCCGGTTTCTTTCGCATGTACCTGGGAGTGATCCCGGCCGGCAAGGCCCAGAAGTACGGTGATGGAGAGCTGTATTCCTGCTGCCCGGATTTTTCTGCCCATATCGATCATGGTCTGGGCGGAGGCGCCTTTGCGGATATTTTTAAGCGTCACATCATCGCCGGACTCAAGCCCCAAATAGGCGATTTTTAAGCCGTGCGCCTTAAGCTCCCGGAGCTCTTCATCGGTTTTCATCTTTATGCCCTTGGTGTTGGCATAGGTACCCACGCGCTTGACCCAGGGCAGCTGGGTCTCGATTTCCTTTAAAATTTTGAGCAGCCGCTTCTGCGGCACGATCAGGGCGTCGCCGTCGCAGATAAACAGGCGGTCCTGGTTTTTGCAGTGCTTGGCGGCATAGGCGATGTCCTCCAAGATGACATCGTCGGATTTGATCTTAAACCGTTTGTCCTTGTAAGTGCCGCAGAATGTGCATTTATTATGCGAGCAGCCCACGGTGACCTGCAAGAGAATACTGTTGGCCTCGCTGGGCGGCCGGATAATAAATCCTTCATAGTGCATATGGGTATCTCCTTTGCGGACCGTATAAAAACCGATCCCTCTTTTTAGCTGATTTCCTGATCAATCAATTGGATCAGGATATAAAATCGGAAAGTTAAAAATAAATCCGATTCAACCGGAATTCAAGCAAGCAAGTAAGGTCGGCACGGTGGCCGACCCTACAAAATGTCGGCATTCTCGCGTAGGGCGGGCCACCGTGCCCGCCTGAAAAATAGACAGAAAAATTTACCGTGTCTTTTAGCCCAGGCGATCCAAACGATGCAACCCTTTTTACTTTACATAAAATTCCTTATACTGCTCGCGCACTTCCTTTTTATTCAGCTTGCCCACGCTCGTTTTGGGGATTTCATCCACAAACAACACCCGGTCCGGCAGCTGCCATTTGGCGAATTTATTCAACAGATGCGTTTTGATGTCATCTTCGGTGATTTTATCGGCAAACCCCTCATGAAGGACGACCAGGGCGATCGGCCGCTCCTCCCATTGGGGGTGCGGAAGGCCCGTGACCAACGATTCAAGCACCGCTTCATGGGCGATGATCTCGTTTTCCATGTCCACCGAGGAGATCCATTCGCCCCCGCTTTTGATCACGTCCTTTACCCGGTCGGTAATCTTCAAATACCCCTCCGGATCAATGGTGCCCGCATCTCCGCTTCGCCAGTACCCGTCTTCGGTGAACTGGTCCGCGGTTTCCGGGGCATTGTAATAACTGGCCGTAATCCAGGGCCCCCGGATCAGGACTTCGCCCACGGATTTGCCGTCATGGGGCAGGGCCTCATCCTTTTCATTAACGATTTTAAGATCAACGCCCACCACCGGATAGCCCTGTTTTCGCATGAGATCCCATTTTTCTTCATCGGATATTTCATCCAGGAGCCAGGGCTTGATCCGGTTCAGGGTGACCAGGGGCGAGGTCTCGGTGGCGCCGTAGGCATGGACGATCTCCGCACCGGTGAGGTCATGATAGCCCTTCATCATGGATAGCGGCGGCTCGGAGGCGCCGCAGAGCATCCGGGCGCCGGTCATATCGGGTTTTTGGTCGAGCTTTTTGATGTATTCGAGCATGGGCATGAAAAGCGCGGGCGCGCCGGCCGTAACCGTCACCTTCTCATCCACCAAAAGCTTGGCCAGGCTCCCCAGATCCGCCACATTATACATACCGGGGAGCACGAGCTTGGCGCCGACCAAGGGAATGCCGTAGGGGGTGCCCCAGCCCATGGCATGAAACATGGGCACCAGCTGGTAATAGCAGTCGTGAAAGGAGACCGCCGCATTCACCGAAATGCCCGCGGCATGCAGATAGGTATCCCGGTGGGAATAATAGACGCCCTTGGGCTTGCCCGTGGTGCCCGTGGTGTAACAGGCGCCTGAGGCGGATGTTTCATCCATAACCGGCCATTTGATGTCCGTATCCGCATCCTTCAGCAGTTCCTCGTAGCTGTAGACCGGCGAAAGCTTGGTTTGAATGTCGGACAAATCTTTGTCTGTAAGGATGATGTAGCCTTTGACCGTGGGGCATGAATCCGCCACCGCCTCGGCAATCGGGATCAGGGTTTCATCCACCAGGATAAAACTCGTTTCCGCGTGGTTTATGATATAGCTCAGATCATTGGGCGGCAGCCGGAGGTTCAAGAGAAGCACCACCGCGCCGATGCCGGGCACGCCGTAATAGGCTTCAAAGTGGCGATGGGAGTTCCAGTCCAGCACCCCGATGCGGTCGCCCACCCCTGCGCCCAAACCTTTGAGGGCGTTACCCAGCCGTTTCACCCGTTCATAGGTCTCCTCATAGGTGGTGCGGATAATGCCGGAGTGGGTCTGGGCCACGATTTCCTGCCTGGCGTAGGATTTAACCGCCTGGCGCAGGATGTTGATGACGTTTAACTGATAATCGTTCTGCGAGGTTGATGGAAAGCCCTTGATGATGTCTGCCATGTTTTCTCCCCCCCTTGTCTTTTGGATTGGAAAATGTTGACGGGTCCATACCATCTTAATCTTGCTCTTAATCTAACAAAAATTCGCCCTGGCGGGCTCAAAATGACAGAATGGACGGTTTTTAAATAGCATAGTAGGGCGGATAAGCGCCAGCGCATCCGCCAAATGCCTAACACCTAACACCTAACACCTAAAACCTAACACCTGAAACCGATCCAATAAAACACCCGCCGCCGCCACCCCCGCCATCCGAAGACCCGGCCGCCTGGAATTCGACCCGGATCTCATGGTCATTGGTTACGTCGCTGAATGTGTATTCGGTGATTGCCCCCTGAGAAGCCCCGTCCACGATGACTTCCGCCACTTCATAGCCCTCTTCGGCCTCTATGGTAAACGTTTCATCCGCATTTTCAAACACCGGCACCTCGCCTGAGGGTGAGATACTGCCGCCGATGCCGGCATCAGCCTTAATGGTATAGGCCGCGACCTTTTCCCCCGGATCCCGGAAGATCGCCAGGCGGGTGGCCGGGTCGCCGATCAGGTTAAAAACCGTGAGGATCTTTTCCGTCCCGCCCTGGAAAAAGGTATCGATCTTGGCTTCTGTTGCGGCCGCACCGATAATGTTGGTCTTTTCGGTAAATATGCGGGAAAAGAGGTTTCTCCCGAAATTTTCATGCTCCCACTGAAGGGAGAGCCCGCTCGGCGCATAGCAGGCCACAGCCCCGGCGTCTTTGGCCATGACAAATTCTTCGGCCAGGCTGTAATTAAAGGACTGGCCAAAATAGCCGTTTAAGCAGTTAAGCGCGGTGACAAATGTGGGGCGGTTGAGATTGGAGAGCTGGTTTAAATCGCCGGGGTCCAGGATGGACTCCCCGCCCCCGCCGACAGGTTCCGCCCCCCAGCGGGTCACATCCCCGTGGCCCATAAAGTTGGTAAGCAGCATGCCGGTATCGATCTTTTCCAGAATATCGGAAGTGGCTTGCCTGACGTCCTCGTAGCGCCGGGTGTAAACCCGGTTTTCGCTAAAGCCACCGGGCAGATAGCCGATCAGATCCTCATTGAGGGTCTCGAATATCCGCTCGTCATCATCTGCCACAAAAAGCGCCTGTCTGGGGGAAAAATCGCCGGTTTCATACCGGACGGTTTTGTCGGCAATATTTCGCAGCGTTTCAACCGTATTGCCGGGAATCCGGCCGATATACAGATCCGGAATCGGGTCATCGCCGTCCACCGCGGCATACCAGTTATCCGACGGGGTCAGCCCCAGCTCCGGGGTGGCGCTCAAATGCACCGGCACAATATTTTTTTTGCCGGTGCCGATATAATCGCGGTAATCAATATTGGCATCCCCTGCCAAAAGGACGAACTGCGGGGCCGGCTTCTGCCAGTTGTGATACGCATAATCCAGAAAGTCCCGGATCGCCGCCGGATCGAAGCGGCCGAAGCTGAAGGTATTGTAAATATCTTCAATTGACACGGTTTCCACCCGAAAGCCCTGCCGCCGCCGGAGCTCCGCCAGCTTGGAAAGCCCCGGTGCCAGCTCGGCCGAGGTAATAATAATGTAATCCGCCCCGTTTGAAGCGTTTTTCAGGTCGGTTTTGGGGCGGCGGGTGATTTGGTGCGGGGTTTTTAATGCCGCCGGCGTCAGTGCAATGTAGGTTTTGCCGCCGGATGGATGGGTAAATGCAGCGCTGTACCGGCTGCCGTCCGCCGTCACCGAAATATCGGCCACCCGCCGGGGACCATCAGGCCGCGTGATATCAAAAATCCGGATATTCTCCTGGTTGAATCCGGATAGTTTGACCGGCTCTTCGGTGTCTGTATCCATCTGAAAGGTCAAGCTGCTGCCAGAGGCCTGCAGCCGCCTGGGGTAGGTGATTTCAATCCGGTTGACATAGATCACGTCAATGGTGTTTCCGCTTGATTCAAGGGTTACCGTATTGCGGCCGGGCGAAAGCAGGCCGTCGGGAATTTCAGCGACTTGGGTATAAGCGGTGTTGCCGGTCCAGGTATCCGTGCCAAGGGTTTGCCCGTTCAAGGAAATGGTGGTTTCATGCACCGGCGAGTCCGCGGTTTTGGCCTTTCCTTGTAAGAAAATCCGTAATTTTGCACCGGCCGCGTTTCCGGCCGGGGTCGGGGCAAAAATTTCATAATCAGCCGTTTGCCGACCGGTGAGCTTCTCCCAGAACCAGTAGTCAGCCTCCGGCGCGCCCGGGGTATCCGTCCAGATCTCACGGTTTTCTTCAAAGGTTAAAAGTTCATTGAATTTCGTGAGGGACTTATCTGTGCCCGTAATGGTCCCGTTCACCGAAGAAATTCGTTTACCTTCCGATCCGTTCCAATAAAGCCAATAAACATCCGTGCCGGTAAACTGATTATCAAGGCCCCCGGCATAAAACTCAATCACATCAGAAGGTTGAAGTGAACTGCCGCCGGATGCCGCCACCCGGACGGCCGCTTCCGTATCCAGATGAAACAGGCGCAGGGTTTGCGGGTCGATGTTTGCCGGATCAACCCCGGCATCCGCCAAATCCTGGCCGGTAATCCGGTAGAATCCGCTTTTTTTAATTTCAATTTTTAGGCCGGTCTTGTTAGGGCGGGGGTCCGTTTCTGCGGCATAGGTGATTAACGGCAGCACGAGAAAGAAAATCAGGGTAAAATATATGGCTTTTCGAATTTTTGCCTCCTGGCGGGATTTACTGTTAACGGTGACCATATCTCAGTGGGGTTTCGCTAAATTTATAGCTTGCAAAGCCTTCGCTGCTGTCATTCCGAGCGACAGCGAGGAATCTTTTAATTTTTAAGATTTCTCGTCACTGTCGTTCCTCGAAATGACAGTGACGGAAGGCTAAGGTTAATGACATGGTGATTAAAGTTTATTTCAGTATGGAAATAAAGCAGGTTGAGCTGCTGCCTGAACTATTGCTGCGATTCCTGGCACTTGTCACCTGATCAGCACTGCCGTGTTCGGAAACCGGGCCGATGGGGCCGTAAAACGGATTGTCTCGGGTGTTGTCCATATCCACTTCTTCGAGTTTATAGAAATAATTCATATCATCACCCAGATAGATATCACAGTCCCGGTAGGCGTATTTGGCCCCCTGGGTTGAATCGATGGATTTTGCGCTGACAAAGCTGTCCTCGATTCTTTCATATTCCCCGTCCCGGCTCGTGCTGCGCCACAGATAATACCCGATGGTTTCAACCTCGGTGGCGGTCTCCCAGGCAATGTCTATGCACTCCCTGTCCGCATCAGGGTCGGCGGTAAAGGAGATAAGAGATATGGCCAAGGGTTGGTTTTTACCCCCAAGGACATATTCCGGATTTGTCTTTTTTGGTGTGTTTTGATCCTGGTTGAACAACTCCAGGCGTCCGGTACCAAAAGCCCAATTCGCACCGGAATCCGACCATGTTGCGAAACAATAATCTGGCCGTTCAGCCAGACCGATCTGAGGAGCTTCAGGATCAGACGGATCCGCTTTATCCGGAACATTGGGATTGCCCGTGTAATAATACATGACATCATAACTCGGAGGGGCTGTTCCCCAGTCAGTAGCAAATACACCCCAGTACCGAGAATAATCAATAGAAGACCAATTATCATCAAAATCTAAATCATTATTGGGGTCTATCGGCGGGGTCAGGCCATTCGGAGACCTGGGATAAGGATCACTTGGTGCGCTGGGGTAGGGATTCGTTCCGATATCCGGCGGGTAAACCGGTGCTTCGTCGACACGGTAGATTTGGAGACCCGAGAAATCCTCCGTCCAAGGCCCGCTGTTTTCTGTGGCGAATATATAATCGCCATCTAGATGGGCCAGTTGGGTGGAAACCGTCCCCGGTCCGCCATCGTAATAATCCCATGCGCTGTCATCACCAATGGGGGCGGAAGAGCAGACCCGGGCCGCCAGAATATCAGTGCTGCCGTCGGTGCCGAAATTCGTCATCGTGCCGTCGTTTCCATTGCCGGATGCGTCCGGGCAGTTGACGCTGTTGGTTTCCTCGTCAAATCGCCAGTAGCCCACAAGATTGGACCATCCGGTGTCGCTGCTGGTAACTTTTTTGCACATAGTGTCGCGAATTGCATCCTGATTTCTGGCAACGTCCCAGATACGGACTTCATCGATTTTGCCGTTAAAATAATTCGGCCCTGTCTGGTTAACCCCAATGAAAAGATTATTATCCGTCTCCTGAGCAGTAACTGTGGAGCCTGTTGTTTCCTGAACCCCATTGATATAAAGCGTCATCGTGTCCGCACCATCGTTCCAAGTTCCGGCAACATGATACCAGGTACCTGCTTTTAGTGTGGTGGTACTGTTGATCGTGTTAGGCGTTGATCCGTCATCAACAGTAAAGTATACTTGATCATTGGAAGCGCCGCTCATGTAGAGGGAATAGGAATCATTTGTGCCATCGCCTTTATGAATAATGCCCGCGTTGGCCTGATGTGTTGAAATATTCACCCATGCTTCTATGGTTCCGGTAGTGGTGAGATCAAGATCGCCATTGGTTACCGTGTCGCTGACCTCTATGTAATCATCCGTCCCGTCGAAATCAATGGCATTTCTCGGATCCACATCCTGGCCCAGGATGAATTCCGTGCCGCTGAATCCGGCCCGGGTCAGAAGGTCGTTAACTTTATCCTGATCCGCATTGGCGCTTTTCCAGGATTCACAGTTGTGGTTGCGAAATGCCAGATTAAAGGTTTCTTCATTGGTGTATGGATAGCCGGTATAAGTGTAAACCACTTTATAGGTCGGATCAGTACCGCCGGATTTGAAAACGCCCCAGTAATGGGGAGCCAATCCCAGGCTTTTCCAGAATAACGGTTGGCCCACACTTTCCGGGGGGATATCCACCCGGTAGGCATGGAGGCAGGAATCCAGTGACGGATCCCAGTCACCGCCGTCTTCGGTCACCGTTATATTGTCTGCTAAGTTTGAAGCAAAATTCAATACCTGAAAGCTTCCGCCGGCACCGCTTCCATTATAATCATAAGCGCTGTCATCGCCAATGGGCGCTTCAGAGCAGACCCGCTCGGCATTGGTGATGCCGATATTCCCATACGCGGAAGCGTCGTTGCAGACAACACCGCACTGTTCGTCAAACCGCCAGTTGCCCACAAGATCGAGGTAGTCGGATTCCGCGTCCGTGATTTTATGGCACATGGTGTCCCTTATCCGGGCCTGGGTTCTGGCCTCATCCCAGATCCGAACCTCGTCCATGGTGCCGGTAAAGCTTCCGCCTGTCAGCTGGTTGAAACCGATGACCAGATCTTCGGTGGTGGCCTGGACATCAGAAACGCCTGTGGAGCTGGTGGTGATGGCGGCTTCAATGCCGTTGATATAAATCAAGACCTGTGGAGACGCGTTTAGATCCCACACGCAGGCAATGTGATACCATTGCCTGGCAGCAAGGGTGTCATCCGCAATAAATAGATGCTGGTTGTCGCCGGTGTCATAGAGGGCAAAGCCGATATTTTGTGCGGTGCCTCCGGAAAATTTATCTCCGGAATCGCCGCCGCAAAGTCCGATATTAAAGGTTTCAGCCGTGTTCCCCTTACTGATTAATTCTGAATTGGCCTGGAATTCGTCGACATTTATCCAGGCTTCGACCGTACCCGATGTGGTCAATTGAAGGGAAGGCGCGGAAGCGACCGTAACGCTGGCATTGGTCGCCGGGTTAAACTGCATTGCCCTCCGTGCCCCCGGGCAAGGCTGGTTTGTGCAGGAAGATGTGTTGTCCCCGGTTGCGGGATCAAAAATATCAGAAACCACGGTGGCCGTGTTTTCCGTAGGTGAAAATGTCTCTGATACATCCGCATAAATACGGACGGTATGGGAATAGGACGGGTCCGGATATGTCGCCATATCGCCTAATGTCAGGGGGCTTGTCCATGAGTTGCGTGCCCCGCCATCCAAGGTATATTCGATATTGCTGAGCCCTGCGCTGATCAAGGATGTAAGATCATCAGTCAACGCCACGTTGGTTGCCGGATCGGGTCCGTCATTGGTCACCGTGATCACAAAAACCAGCTGGTTGGTCCCGTCCGGGGTGACGGTTGTGCAGTGTTTGACGACTTCCAGGTCGGCATTTCCGTTAACCTGATCCCCGTAATTAACGACCTCGCTGTCGCCGGTCGAAGGTGAGTCCTCTAATGTGACAGATACATCGTTGGGCGTCGTTGACACATAATAATCAGGATCGGTTTCCCTCACGTCGTAATCTCCGGGTGCAAGTTCCGTAAAAATAAAGTTCCCGTCAGAATCGGTTATGGTGTCTCCATAAAAATAAAACGAATCAATCAAATAATCATACAGAGTCACTGTCACATCGGATATCCCCGGCTCGGCGCCGTTCTGGTTGCCATCTCCGTCAATGCCACCAGTGCCGGTGCCATTATCATCAAACACGGTTCCGGAAATTGTGCCGATATAAATGTCGCTGACGGTGGGCTGATTTCCTAAAGTTCCCGGATCGCCATCCGTCCCCTGATAGGTATCATTGGTTCCATCGGAATCGCTGTCGTAGAACCCGACGGCCTGGTTGCTGATCTGGGTCACGCCAGCGGCCATTGGGTCGTCCAATATGACCCTGAATTTAATTTCGACAATATTGTCCGGGGAATCAGCTACCGGGCCGATATCAATGCCTTTGATGACCAGTTCCTCTGGATAACGACCTGTTGGCAAAGGCGGAAAAATTTCAATGGTGTGGTCTGTGTTTAGGGGGTTAGGAACACCAGGCGTTACCTCATAGTCTGTGACAGTGGGAGTAAACGTGTCGTCATAGGTTGTGTTGGGCGGGATCACGTCCGTAATCTCTATTGCGGCAATAGGAACAAACCCGGTCATATTCGTAATCACGATGGTATATTCCAGGGTGTCTCCGGGGGTGATGACCCCGTTTCCATCCGCATCCACGGCCAATGCGGCGGTCTTGGTGCCGGTGGCCTGGGCTGAACCGCCAACGGTGAAGTCT